>NZ_CAMYPD010000054.1 GCF_947286155.1 uncultured Tessaracoccus sp. | reverse complement strand
AGCTAACCCCTGTCACGCGGGGAAAACTATCTGAGGCACAACCCCAATTTCGCGGAGACTTGACAATGAGGCACCACGGGGGATATGAGGGGGAGGCGCTGGATGCTCCGGGCGTGGCGGACCCCGATTCGTGGAGGGGCTCAGGCGTCCAAGTTGTCCTCGCCCCACGGGGGACACGTGCACATGAGGTTGCGGTCGCCGTACGCGTTGTCGACGCGACCCACTGCGGGCCAGTACTTGTCGACATTGCGAGTGCCTGCCGGGAACACGGCCTGCTCACGCGTGTACGCCCGGTTCCAGTCTCCGACGAGGCTCCTCGCGGTATGCGGCGCATGCCGAAGCGGCGAATCCTCCGGCGCGATATCTCCACGCAGCACCGCGTCAGCTTCGTCGGCCATCTCGAGCATGGCGTCACAGAAGCGATCCAGCTCGAACAGCGTCTCCGACTCGGTGGGCTCCACCATCAGCGTGCCCGCGACGGGAAACGACATCGTCGGCGCATGGAAACCGTGATCGACAAGGCGCTTCGCGAAGTCATCAACAGTCACCTTCGGCGCGTACACACGGGTGTCGAGGATGCACTCGTGCGCGACGCGCCCTGCCTCACCCGCGTACAGCACCGGGTAGCGTTCGCCCAGCCTCGCCGCGATGTAGTTGGCATTCAAAATGGCCGACTCCGTCGCATGCTTGAGCCCCTGGCCACCCATCAGCAACAGGTAGGCCCAGGAGATCAGCAGCACCGACGCAGAACCGAACGCCGCAGCGCTGACCGCACCCTCCTCGCCCGTCGCCGGATCGGTCGGCAGGTGCTCTACAAGATGCTGCTTGACCCCGATGGGGCCCATCCCCGGACCGCCGCCACCGTGCGGAATGGCGAAGGTCTTGTGCAGATTGAGGTGGCTCACGTCGCCGCCAATCTCACCAAGCTTCACCAGCCCGACGAGGGCGTTCATATTGGCGCCGTCGATGTAGACCTGCCCGCCATGCGCATGGGTGATCTCCGCCACCTGGCGCACCGTGTCTTCAAACACGCCGTGCGTCGACGGGTACGTGATCATCACGGCGGCGAGCTCGTCGCCGGCGGCATCTGCCTTGGCGCGGAAGTCGTCGAGGTCGATGTCGCCGTTGTCGAGCGACTTCACCGCGACGACGTCGAGGCCGGCCATGTGTGCCGATGCCGGGTTGGTGCCGTGGGCCGAGGTGGGGATGAGGCAAATCCGACGCTGCTCGTCACCGCGCGAGCGGTGGTAGCGAGCGATCGTCATGAGCCCCGCGAACTCGCCCTGTGCGCCGGAGTTCGGCTGCATCGAGAACGCGTCGTATCCGGTGATCGCGCAGAGCTTCTGCTCGAGATCCTCGACGAGTTCCGCGTAGCCTCGTGCTTGGTCGGACGGCGCGAAGGGGTGCAGCCCGGCGAATTCCGGCCACGAGACCGGCATCATCTCGACCGCCGCGTTGAGCTTCATCGTGCAGGATCCAAGCGGGATCATGGCGCGATCGAGCGCCAAATCGCGATCGGAGAGTCGGCGCATGTAGCGCATCATCTCCGTCTCGGCCCGGTTCATGTGGAACACCTCGTGCGTGAGGTAGGCGCTGGTGCGCACCCACTCGTCGGGAATGGCGGGCTCAGCGGCGGGCTCGGCAGTCGCGTCGACGCCAAACGCGTCCAGCAAGCGCCCCACGACGTCGGCGTTCGTTGTCTCGTCGAAGCTCATCCCGACGGCGTCGCGCCCCACGCGGCGAAGATTCAGCCCGCGGCGTTCGGCGTTCATCAACACATCGGCCTGGCGCTCGCCGACGTGCACGGTGAACGTGTCGAAGAAGTGCTGCGGCGACACCTGGAAACCGGCGTCACGCAGCGCGCGGGCAGCCGAAGCCGTCCACAGGTGTACACGCTCGGCGATGGCCCTCAGCCCTTGTGGGCCATGGAACACCGCGTACATCGACGCCATCACAGCCAGGAGCGCTTGCGCCGTGCAGACGTTCGACGTCGCCTTTTCCCGGCGGATGTGCTGCTCGCGGGTCTGCAGCGCGAGCCGGTAGGCCTTCGCGCCCGATGCGTCCACGGAGACCCCGACGAGCCGCCCCGGCATCGTGCGTTTGAGCGCGTCCGTCGTCGCCATGAACGCGGCGTGCGGGCCACCGTAACCCATCGGCACGCCGAAGCGCTGCGCGGAGCCCACGCACACGTCGGCACCCATCGCGCCCGGTTCTTGCACCAACGTGAGCGCCAGCAAGTCGGAAGCGACCACCGCCAGTGCCTTCGCGGCATGCAAATCGGCGCACTGCTGCGATAGATCACGCAGCTCGCCGTGCGTGCCGAGATGCGCCAGCGCGGCGCCAAACACCTGGTCGGCGCGCAACGAATCCAACGACCCGACGACGCACTTCACACCTAGCGGACGCGCACGAGTGAGGAGCACGGAGA
Source organism: uncultured Tessaracoccus sp. (assembly GCF_947286155.1). Classification (GTDB taxonomy): domain Bacteria; phylum Actinomycetota; class Actinomycetes; order Propionibacteriales; family Propionibacteriaceae; genus Arachnia. The sequence goes on along the minus strand of NZ_CAMYPD010000054.1, from coordinate 13,857 downwards.
TCACCTGCGGGTGGAGCTCCTCGTCGACGAAGAACACGTTCGACTTCGCCTTCGACGCGCGCTTCACCATGGCCATGCCCTCAGCGACGGCGGTGGCTTCGTCGAGGAGGCTTGCGTTGGCGATGGGCAGCCCGGTGAGGTCGGAGACCATCGTCTGGAAGTTCAGCAGTGCTTCCAAACGTCCTTGGGAAATCTCGGGCTGGTAGGGCGTGTAGGCCGTGTACCAGGCGGGGTTCTCGAAGATGTTGCGCTGGATTGCTGGCGGCGTGACCGTGCCGTAGTAGCCCTGCCCGATGAGCGACGTCATGAGCTGATTGCCGGCCGCAACCTCGCGAAGGCGGGCCAGCACCTCGCCTTCGGTGAGCGGCGCCCAATCCAACTCGGAAGCTTGCCGAATGCTGCGGGGAATCGTCTGGTCGATCAGCTCCTCCACCGACGCCACACCGATGGCGTCGAGCATACGCTCGCGCTCGGAGGGGGAGGGCCCGATGTGCCGACGGTGTGCGAAATCGTCAGGATCGTAGTTCGTCGCGGTCCACATATCAGCCGATCATGGCCTCGTAGGCGTCCTCGTCCATGAACCCCTCGACGATGGACGGGTCGTCGAGCTTGATCTTGAAGAACCAGGCCGACATGGCGTCGTCGTTCACGCTCGCAGGATCATCGACCACTGCCGCGTTTGCTTCGACGATGGTGCCGCTCACCGGAGCCGTGATGTCCGAGGCGGCCTTCACCGACTCGATCACGACGATCTCGTCGCCCTCCGCGACCGCCGCTCCCTCCTCGGGGAGCTCGATGAAAATGATATCGCCGAGCTGCTCCGCGGCATGCGCAGTAATACCGACGGTGGCGACGTCGTCGTGCAGTTCCAGCCACTCGTGGTCTTCGGTGTACTTGATCATGTTGGCTCCTTCAGCGCTTGTAGTTGAGTGGGACGAAAGGAAGATCTGCGACGGTGCACCGCACCCGCTTGCCGCGTAGTTCTGCGAACACCGCATCGCCGACGGTGTACCCGTGCGGCAGCATTGCCATGGCCACCGGTGCGCGCAGGGTCGGGCTGAACGAGCCGGAGGTGACCTCGGCAATCGGCTCGGCGCTCGTGTCGTCGGCGAAGATGCGAGCACCCTCGCGAATGGGAGCACGCCCCTCGGGGCGGAGACCGACGCGCACGCGCGGGGCGCCGTCGGCGAGTTCACCGGCGACGATGGCCGCGCCGGGATATCCGCCTGCCCGGCTGCCGCCAGGGCGCCGCACCTTCGGCACGGCCCAGCCGAGGTCGGCCTGGGCGGGCGTGATGTCGGGGGAGAGGTCGTGGCCGTACAAGCACATGCCGGCCTCCAGTCGCAGCGAATCCCGGGCGCCCAGCCCGGCAGGGCGAACCACGTTGCCTGCGAGCAGCGCTTCCGCGAACTCGACGGCGCGTTCCGCGGGCAGCGACATCTCAAATCCGTCCTCGCCGGTGTATCCAGATCGGGAAACCCATACTTCGGTGCCATCCCAATTGAGCCGTCGCGAATCCATGAAAACCATTGCGGTCACGTCCGGGATGAGGCGGGCGAGCTCGGCTTCCGCCTGCGGCCCCTGCACCGCCAGCAGCGCCCGGTTGGGGACATGCTCTACCTCCAACCCGTCAACCTGCTGCAATAGCTCCAGGTCGTGCTCGGTCCTCGCGGCATTCACGACGAGGAACCAGTGCGTCTCGTGGTTGGCGAACATGAAATCATCCAGAATGCCGCCCTGGGCGTTGGTGAAGAGCCCGTAGCGCTGCCGCCATGGTTTCAACCCCAGCACGCTCGCCGGAGTGAGCGTCTCGAGCGCGGCCCCGGCTGCTTCGAGGCTGTCACCCCGGAGCAGCACCTGCCCCATGTGGCTGACATCGAACAGGCTCGCGGCTTCACGAGTGTGCTTGTGTTCGGCGAGCAAACCGGCGGTGTAATGCACCGGCATGTCCCAGCCGGCGAACTCCACCATGGAGCCGCCATGGGCGATATGGAAGTCGTGCAGCGGGGTGGTTAACAGGGCAGTCATTGCGGTGCCTCCACGGTGGTCGAGCGGGCAGAGCCGACGGGGTCGGCGCCCCCTCTGTCCTCGGTACCTGAGATCTTTGATCCTTCGGCGGGCCACGTGGCCACTCTCCAGAGTTGTGCATCGCCCGGTTCTGGGGCCTGAGAGATTATCGGGGCGATTGCTCCTTCGGCATCGATGTCGATTCTCCCGGGCGACAAGCCTGAGCGTAGCAGCAGATTTTTGGCGTAGCTGCGACCCGGTGAAAAAAGATGCGGGTTACTTATTGGCCTCGATCATCTGTCGCAGCTCCTTCTTGAGGTCAGCGATCTCATCGCGGTGCCGGGCGGCCAGCTCGAATTGCAGCTCCGCGGCCGCCTGATGCATCTGCGCGGTGAGGTCTTCGATGAGCTGAGCGAGCTCCTGTTCCGCCATCGCCGACGTGTCTAGCGCGCGCTTGCCTGCACCTTCGAGGAGATCCCGGGTATCGGCGTCCTCGCGCGCGAGCATCTCGCTCACATCCGCGATGCGTTTGCGCAGTGGCTGCGGATCGATGCCGTGCTCGCGGTTCCACGCCATCTGGATGTCGCGGCGACGGTTCGTCTCGTCGATCGCGGCTTGCATCGACGGTGTCACCGAGTCGGCGTACATGTGTACCTGGCCAGCGACGTTACGCGCTGCGCGCCCGATGGTCTGAATGAGGGAGCGTTCTGAGCGCAGGAATCCTTCCTTGTCGGCATCCAAGATGGCGACGAGTGACACCTCCGGGAGGTCGAGGCCCTCGCGCAGCAGGTTGATGCCGACGAGGACGTCGTACTCACCAAGGCGTAGATCGCGCAGCAGGTCGAGCCGCTCCAAGGTGGCGATGTCCGAGTGCAGGTATCGGGTGCGGATGCCTGCCTCGACGAGGAAATCGGTGAGGTCTTCGGCCATCTTCTTCGTTAGCGTTGTGACGAGTACGCGTTCGTTGCGCTCGGTGCGGGCCTGCACCTCGGCGATGAGGTCGTCGATCTGGCCCTTGGTGGGTTTCAGGACGATCTCGGGGTCGACGAGGCCGGTCGGGCGGATGATGAGCTCGACCACACCGTCGGCGCGCTCGAGCTCGTACGGCCCGGGCGTGGCCGAGAGGTACACCGTCTGCCCGATGCGTTCTTGGAATTCGTCGAACCGTAGGGGGCGGTTGTCGAGTGCGGAGGGCAGCCGGAATCCGTGCTCCACCAGTGTGCGCTTGCGGGACGCGTCGCCTTCAAACATGCCGCCGATCTGTGGCACGGACACGTGGCTCTCGTCCAGGACGAGCACGAAATCTTCGGGGAAGTAGTCCAGCAAACACGACGGGGGACTGCTCGGCTCGCGTCCGTCGATGTGGAGCGAGTAGTTCTCGATGCCGGAACAGGTGCCGATCTGACGCATCATCTCGAGGTCGTAGGTGGTGCGCATCTTCAGGCGCTGTGCCTCGAGGAGATTGCCGGCCGCTTCGAGGTCTTGCAGACGTGCGGCAAGTTCCGCCTCGATGCCGTTGATCGCGCGCTCCATGCGCTCGTTGCCCGCGGCGTAGTGGGATGCGGGGAAGATGTAGATCTGTTCGTCCTCGTGCAGGGTGGCTGCGCTGACGGGGTGGATGGTGGCGATCCGCTCGATTTCGTCGCCGAAGAATTCGATCCGGACGGCGTTCTCCTCGTACATGGGGTAGACCTCGAGCGTGTCGCCCTTTACTTTGAAGGTGCCGCGCCCGCCGCCCATGTCGTTGCGTGCGTACTGGATGTCGACGAGATGCCTGAGGAGATCGTCGCGATCCATCTCGTCGCCCACGCGTAGCGTGACGCGCTGGTCGAGGTATTCTTCGGGAGTGCCGAGGCCGTAGATGGCCGAAACCGTGGCGACGACGATCACATCGCGGCGCGTCAGCAGTGAGCTGGTGGCGGCGTGTCGCATCCGCTCCACCTCCTCGTTGAGTGAGGAGTCTTTCTCGATGTAGGTATCGGTCTGCGGTAGGTACGCCTCGGGCTGGTAGTAGTCGTAGTACGACACGAAGTACTCGACAGCGTTATCAGGGAAGAAGTCACGCAGCTCGGCTGCGAACTGGGCCGCCAGCGTTTTATTGGGCTGCATCACCAACATGGGGCGCTGCAAGCGCTCCGCGAGCCACGCGATCGTCGCTGTCTTGCCCGTGCCTGTCGCGCCCAGGAGCACGACATCCTGTTCACCTGCTCGGATGCGCTGCTCGAGCTCATCAATCGCCTTCGGCTGATCCCCCGAAGGTTCGAAATCAGCGTGCACCTTGAGCGGTGCTACTTGACGTTGGAGTTCTTCGATCGGGCGCATAACCCCTAGCGTACGCGGCAGTCTCCTGAGAACGCACTACTTCGGGGGCGCGAAGCAATAGGTGCGGTTCCAATCGGAACCGAAGCCGTAGGCCCTCTGACTGTCGGAGCAGGTGGCATTGGCACGCGGAACGACGGACGCCACCTTGAAATCACCGTTGGGGCACTTCGCGGGTTGGTAGCCGGATATGTGGTTGTCCTTGCTGTAGCAATGGCCTTCCACGAATTCGGGGCCGAAGCACATCGTTGCGATCACCTCGGAGCCTCGAACCCTCTCGATGGGCAACCCGCGATAACACGCGTGCTTTCCAGCGCGGGAGAACATGGCATACAGCGTCACGCCGTCTGCAGGATCTTGCTGGCATGGCGACTTCTCCAACGTCGGATTGTTTGGCGAACCCTTGACGGTGTAACACGTGTTGGCCGGGAAGTCACGGAGGTCGAAGTCGCGGGGGTTCTGGTTCGCCGGTTGCGTACGGGCGTCGGACGGATGCGACGCAGGCGCTGTAGGAGGCTCTTCCTCAGGCGTTGCCGGGGGCTCCTTCTCGGGTGTCGCGCTCGGGTCGTCAAACGGAGACTCGCTCGGTGAATCGGAAGACTCGCTGCTCTCCTGCGTAGATGGCTGAGCGGTGGGCTCCTCGCCCTCGGTTGCGAGAAAGATACCGACGCCGCCCGCGACGATCAGGAGCGTGGCGAGCACGGAGATGACAGCGACGGTGGGGAACCCCTTCTTCGGTTCCTGGGGTGGGTATCCGTAGGGTTGGCCGCCTGCGGGAGGGAACTGTTGGCCCGCACCCTGGCCGTAGGGTTGCTGCCAGTACCGCTGTGGATAGCCTTGGCCCTGGTTCGAGAAGCCCTGGCCTGGCTGCCCGTAGCCTAGGTGCCCTTGCCCCTGGCCTGGCTGGTTCCAGCCACCCCCAGTATTGCCATTGCCCTGCCAATTCGGGGGTTGCGTCATTGTTCCTCCCAACACGTAGTGTCGCCAACAGCTTAGAGCACGCTGAGTTCAGCGTGAGGAATATGCCATGGGCGGAGCCGAAGGTCCACTAGCGCTCGAGGCACGTATTTGCCAACCCTGGTTTAGGTGCTCAGCGGCATGGGCACCGCGCTCGCACCACTAATGTGGTCTGACGCGATACCTCGCGCGAGCCAGAGGCAGAGGTCGGGGAGTGGGCCGATGACCGTCGTGGTGTCACCCGAGTCTGCACCAATTCGCGCTGAGAATCCCTCGTCAGCCACCAATAACACGGGTGGAAGCCCTGCATTGCGGGGGCGAAGCGTCTCGAATTCTGCAATGGTGAGCAGCGCTGAGGTGGGAACGTCGAGGGCTTCGCGTCCGATGAGATCGAAGTGATGCACGACGAGTTCGCGCAACCTCAATGCTGGCATGAGGGATGCGGGGCCAGTCCAGCCGTCGGCAATGCGCACCGTCTCGGTGTGGCGTCCGAGCCCCGCGAGGGCGTCTTGCAGTTGCCCGGCAGACTCGTCGAGCCGAATTTGTAGAGTGAGGCCCTCGTCGATGGCCTGTCGTTCCCACTGACATCGGAGGCTGGCGGGGTCGGGCTCCGGGTCGCATGCTTGTTCGGCACTGAGCGCCTTCGTTAAGCGCCTTGCCTGTTCGACGAGGTGCGCAGCCACATGCGACCGCGTCCAACCAGGTAGCACTGTAGGTGCAGCCCAGTCGTCTTCGTCGAACTCAATGGTGGTTCCGAGGAGGCGCGTCGTCTGAGTTCGGATTGCGTCCAGAACCTCTGGGAAGGCGAGCGACTGGGTCATGTTGTCAAACTATCAAATGGACGAGGACCGCGGCGGGAATCGTGTCACGATGTTCCGATTGGCTGTGTGTAGGCCGGCCCCATCTCGATGCTGAGTAGGGCCAGCCTGTGGGCCTACGGTTTTGCGAGGCAGTAGGTGCGCGGCCACTTGGCGTAGCTGGCGACTATCTCCTTATCGGCACAGCTGCCGTCTGCAGATTCGTGCACCTTCGATACCTTGAACGTGGCTTCCTCGGCGGACTTCACCTCGCGCAGACCGGACACGAGGGACTCATCGGCTTTGTAGAACTTGCCCTCGGAGAGAACTTCGGCGAGGCACACCGTCTTATCGGTGCGTTCGGTGCCAGTGCGGCGGCGTCTGCTGGTCTCCGAATACTCGATCATATCGTCGTCACAGGTGGCGGCGCCGTCGTGCTTTTCGATGACGCGCAATACGACCTGCTTCGAGCCATCAGCGTCGCAATCAGCGGCTTCGACCTCGGCCTGATCCCTTTCGCCCGTGATGTACACGCACTGACCGACGGTGAGAGCCTGGTCACGCTGCTGCCCGCTGTACCAATTCCAACCCGTGACACCAATAATGACGATCACGATGATCACCGAGAGAATCAGCTTGAAGTTCTGGAAGGCCGAGCGTTTCGGCCTGCCTGGTGCTCCCATGGGCTGTCCAGGATGCTGGCCGGCAAACTGCTGATCGTCTTGTCCGGGCTGACCGAAAGGCTGACCTGGCTGCCCAGCCTGGTCGGGGTGCTGGGGCTGTTGGCCAGGGAACTGCTGTGGCCCATGGGAGGGGCCCTGCGGTGTGCTCATGGTGCTCCTTGCTCGTGGATCTACATCGGGTTGGGGCGCTGAACGAGGCTTGGTGCCCCAACCAACGCACTGACTGTAATTGGTGGAGAGGTCACAAAGTGACGTTCTCGCGCATGTCGTGTGGCGACCTTCATCGCAGGCACCAACCTTGCCAGAACCCATCCGTGTCGTCGACTCCGGCAGTTTTTGGACACATGTACTACAGTTATCGATGTGACTGACCAGCTCGTGGTGCGCGGCGCGCGGGTACATAACCTGAAGAACGTCTCCCTCGACCTTCCCCGAAACAAGATGATTGTGTTCACGGGGTTGAGCGGTTCGGGGAAATCTTCACTCGCGTTCGACACGATCTTCGCCGAAGGACAGCGACGATACGTAGAGTCGCTGTCTGCGTACGCGCGTATGTTCCTGGGCCAGATGGACAAACCCGACGTGGACTTCATCGAAGGCCTCTCGCCGGCGGTGTCAATCGACCAGAAATCGACGAGCAGAAACCCTCGCTCCACCGTCGGCACCATCACAGAAATCTACGACTACCTGCGTCTGCTGTACGCACGGATCGGCATCCCCCATTGTCCCGAGTGCGGTGCGCCCATCGGCAAGCAGACCCCGCAGCAGATCGTCGATCGTCTGATGGCCCTCGACGAAGGCACCCGCTTCCAGATTCTCGCCCCTGTGGTGCGCGGAAGGAAAGGCGAGTTCTCAGAACTCTTCCGGCAACTCCTCGGCGACGGATACTCGCGCGTGCGCATCGACGGCGAGAGCTACCAGCTCACCGACCTGCCCACGATCGACAAGAAGCGCAAGCACGACGTCGAGGTGATCGTCGACCGTGCCGTCGTCCGGGCGAAGGCACAGCAGCGCATCACGGAATCCGTTGAGACCGCACTCGAGCTGGCAGGCGGCGTCGTGGCAATCGACTTCGTCGACCTTCCCGACGATGCCCCCGAGCGACTGCGGCGCTACTCGGAGAAGCTTGGCTGCCCGAATGATCACGACGTGCAGATGGAGGAGCTCGAGCCTCGGCAGTTCTCGTTCAACGGCCCCTGGGGTGCGTGCCCCGACTGCACCGGCATCGGCGCGGTACTCGACCCCGACCCGGAACTCATCATTCCCGACGAAGACCTCTCGCTGCGCGACGGCGCCATCGCACCGTGGAACAACGCCCATCTCAAGAACCACTACGAGCACGTGCTCACGTCGTTGGGGGAGGAACACGGCTTCTCGATGACGGTGCCGTGGCGTGAACTGTCCAAGTCGGCACGCAAACTCATCCTGCACGGCATGCCCGGCAACGTCGTCGTCAAGTACCGCAACCGATTCGGCAGGCTGCGCACCTTCTCACAAAAGTACGAAGGCATCATCCCGTTCATCCGACGACGCCACGACGAAGCGGAAACCGACAACGCGCGCGAACGGTGGGGGCAATACATGCGTGAACTCGCCTGCCCCACGTGCCAAGGCGAGCGGTTGAAGCCCTCGTCGCTCGCAGTCACGGTGTACGGCAAGAACATCTCGGAACTCGTATCGCTCTCGGTGGGGGAGGCCTTCGAATGGCTCAACTCCCTCGAACTCACGCGCACGGAGGCGACGATCGCCGCCCGCGTGATCAAGGAGATCCTCGCGCGGTTGAAGTTTCTGATTGACGTGGGGCTCGACTACCTCACGCTCTCGCGCGCAGCCGGCACGCTCTCCGGCGGTGAGGCGCAACGCATCCGGCTCGCGACGCAGATCGGCGCCGGGCTGGTGGGCGTGCTCTACGTGCTCGACGAACCCAGCATCGGGTTGCACCAGCGCGACAACCTCCGGCTCGTGGCGACACTCGAGCGCCTGCGCGACATGGGCAACACGCTCATCGTCGTGGAGCACGACGAGGACACCATCCGGCACGCCGACTGGATCGTCGATATCGGCCCAGGCGCGGGGGAGCTGGGCGGGGAGGTCGTCGTCTCCGGTAGCTTCGACGAGCTCCTGGCGAATCCAGACTCCAAGACAGGGCAGTACCTTTCGGGCAACCTCGCCATCGACGTTCCGGCGGTGCGCCGCGAGGGCAACGGATCGACGCTGTCGGTGCAGGGTGCCCGACACAATAACCTGCGCGAGGTGGACGTCGACTTCCCGCTCGGCACGTTCATCGCGGTCACCGGGGTTTCCGGCTCTGGCAAGTCGTCCTTGGTCAACGGCATTTTGTACCCCGCTGCGGCCAAGGCCATCTACAACGCGAGGAACGTCCCCGGGAAACACCGCAAACTGCAGGGCCTCGAACACCTCGACAAGATCATCCAGGTGGATCAGTCACCTATCGGGCGCACCCCCAGGTCGAACCCAGCCACCTACACCGGTGTGTTCGACAAGATCCGCAAGCTCTTCGCAGAAACACCGGAGGCGAAGGTGCGCGGCTACCAGGCCGGGCGATTCTCCTTCAACGTCAAAGGCGGGCGCTGCGAGGCATGTAAGGGCGACGGCACCATCCGCGTCGAGATGAACTTCCTGCCCGACGTGTACGTGCCGTGCGAGGTGTGCGATGGCGCCCGCTATAACCGCGAGACACTCGAGGTGCACTACAAGGGCAAATCCATCTCGGATGTCCTGGATATGCCCATCGCGGAGGCCGTCGACTTCTTTGGCGCCATCGGCTCCATTAGTCGCCATTTGAAGACGCTCGACGAGGTAGGCCTCGGGTATGTGCGTCTCGGGCAGCCCGCCACGACGCTGTCCGGCGGCGAGGCGCAGCGTGTCAAACTGGCCGCCGAACTGCAGAAACGCTCCACCGGCCGCACGCTCTACGTCCTCGACGAGCCCACCACGGGTTTGCATTTCGAAGACATCCGACGCTTGCTTGTCGTATTGCAGCGCCTCGTCGACCAAGGCAACACGGTGATCGTGATCGAGCACAACCTCGACGTCATCAAGTGCGCCGACTGGCTCATCGACATGGGGCCCGACGGCGGCTCGCGCGGCGGCCTCGTCGTCGCAACGGGTACGCCGGAGGACGTGGCCGCCAACGACGCCTCCGAGACGGGCAAGTTCCTCCGCGAGATGTTGGCACCGCATGGCTGATCCGGCCAGCTATCGTCCGCGCACGTCGGATATCCCCACCTCGCCGGGCGTCTACCGGTTCTTCGATTCCTTCGGCAACGTCATCTACGTCGGCAAGGCGAAGAATCTCCGTAACCGCCTGAGCTCGTACTTTGTCGACCTTGAGAACAAGCACTTCCGCACCCAAACGATGGTGCGCACGGCGGCGCGGGTCGACTGGACCGTCGTCGGCAGCGAGGTGGAAGCGCTCCAGCTGGAGTACACGTGGATCCAGCAGTTCGACCCGCGCTTCAACGTGAAGTACCGCGATGACAAGTCGTACCCCTGGCTGGCCGTCACCTGGAGCGAGGAGTTCCCCCGCGTCATGGTGGGGCGCGGCGCGAAGAAGCGCGGCACGAGGTACTTCGGCCCCTACGGGCAGGCCTGGGCTATCCGCGACACGCTCGATCTGTTGCTGCGCGTGTTCCCGATGCGCTCGTGTTCGAAAGGTGTGTTCGACGGCGCGCGCCGCTCCGGGCGCGCCTGCCTGCTGGGTGACATCGGCAAATGCTCCGCGCCCTGCATCGGGCGCGTTTCGGCGGAGGAGCACCGTGAGATCGCGGGCGAGCTGATGGCCTTTATGGGCGGCAGAACCGGCGACGTGATTGGGCGGGTTGAACGCGCCATGTACGACGCATCTGCCGATCTCAACTTCGAACGCGCCGCCACGCTGCGTGACGCGCTGGACGCGATGAAGAAGGTGCAGGAGAAGCAAGCTGTCGTGTTTAACGACGGCAAGCGCGCCGACGTCGTCGGGTTCGCAGAGGACCCAACCCAGGTGGCCGTCCAGGTATTTCACGTAGTCGGAGGCAAGATTCTCGGCGAGCGCGGTTGGGTGGCGGATCGCTCCGACGACCGCCCGATCACGGAGCTCGTCGAAGCATTCATCGCCCAGCTCTACGCCGCCGACGACGCCGACATTCCACCCACGGTGTACACCTCCGTCGAGGCCGAACCCGCCGTCGCGGAGCTCCTCACAGCCCGGCGCGGTGCGACGGTGGAGGTGCGAGTGCCGCTGCGGGGAGAGAAGCGGCGGCTGCTGGACACCGTCGTGAAGAATGCCGAACTCGCGCTGGAACAGTACAAACGCAAGCGCTCCACCGACCTCACCACCCGCAACCGCGCACTCGAAGAGATCGAGGAGGCCCTGGGGCTGCCGGCCCCGCCGCTCAGAATCGAGTGTTACGACATCTCGCACACGATGGGCCAGGAGGTCGTCGGCTCCATGGTGGTGTTCGAGGACGGGCTGGCACGCAACTCCGAGTATCGGCGCTTCCTGATTAAGGGCTTCGAGGGCTCCGACGATGTCCGCGCCATCCGCGAGGTGCTCACCCGCCGACTGCGGCGCTTGAAAGACAACGAGGCCGACGATCTCGTCGATGCTACGACGGGGGTGGCCAAGCGCTTCGCGTATGCGCCGTCCCTCATCATCGTCGACGGCGGGGCGCCGCAGGTAGCGGCCGCGGCGAAGGTGCTCGAGGAATTCGGGCTAAGCGACGACATCGCGTTGTGTGGGCTCGCGAAACGCCTCGAGGAAGTGTGGCTGCCGGGGGAGGAATACCCGCTGATTCTTCCACGCACCTCTGACGGCCTCTACCTCATGCAACGCGCCCGCGACGAGGCACACCGCTTCGCGATCACCTTCCACCGGCAGCGACGCGGTAAGGCGCTCATCGACTCCATCCTCGACGGCGTACCCGGCCTCGGTGACGTCCGCCGAAAGGCGCTCATGAAGTATTTCGGCAGCGTGAAGAAGCTGCGTGCCGCCACAGTTCAAGAGATCGACGAGGTGCCCGGGATCGGGCCGGGGCTGGCCAAGGCCATCTACGACGTGGTGCAGGCCTCCGGCGGCGAGGCAATCAACCTCACCACAGGCGAGGTGACGGAAACGTGAGGACACCGCACACATAACGCCCCCGGTTTGAACACTATTCAAGCCATGGTGTTGAATGCTGTTCAACGATCGCCCAGAAGGAGACACCCATGTCCGACGCCTCTGCCACCACACGGCCGGCCACCCGCACCTTTGAGGCCAGCGATATGGCCTACATCGCCGTGTTCGCCGCGCTCATCGCAGCCCTATCGGTGATGCCCGCGATCCCCGTCGGCGGTCTGGGCATCCCCATCACGCTGCAGACGCTGGGCATCACCCTCACCGCACTGGTGCTCGGGCCATGGCGGGGTGCAGCGGCGGTGCTGCTCTACCTCCTGATGGGCACCGCAGGGCTGCCGATTTTCGCCAAGGGCAAGGCGGGCCTCGCCCCGTGGTTCGGGCCGACGGTCGGCTACCTCATCGCCTTCGTGGTGTGCACCATCGTGGTGGGGCTCATCTCTCGACGCATCCTGCGCAACGGGCTCCAAAAGCTCACCTGGCTGTGGCTGACGCTCACCGTGCTCGCATGCCGCGTGCTCATCATGTACCCGCTTGGCACCCTTGGCATAGCGATGACAACTAAGGATCCGTTTGCGAAAACGCTCGCAGCGGACCTTATCTTCTGGCCCGGTGACGTGCTCAAGACCATCGTCGCCGTCGTGGTTGCGCTGGCGATCTTCAAGGCGTTCCCGAGGCTCATGCAACGATGATCGAGCTCAGCGACGTTCGGCTGAGCGTACCCCCGCTGCGACAAGGTGACCCGGAGCGGATACTCCTCGACGACATCTCGTTGGAGCTCACGCAGCAGCGCATCGTCGTGATCGGGGCGAATGGCTCTGGGAAGTCCACACTGCTGCGCCTGCTCAACGGGCTTCGGCTACCGACGAGCGGGACGGTCACCGTCGATGGGCACGACACCGCGAAAGACGGCAAGCAGGTCCGCAAACTCGTCGGGTTCATCTTCACCGATCCGCTGTCACAGCTGCTCATGTCCACACCCATCGAAGACATCGAGCTCAGCCTACGCAGCGTCATCAAATCGAAGCCGGAACGCCTTGCCCGCGCCCAAGAGCTGCTCGACGCCCGGGGGATCGGAGGTGTCGCGCACCAATCCATCTACGATCTCTCGGGCGGCGAGCGTCAACTCGTCGCGCTCACCAGCGTGCTCGCAGTATCTCCCACCGTGGTGGTGGCCGACGAACCGACGACGCTGCTCGACCTCCGCAACAAACAGGCCCTGCGGGGGGCGTTTGAGCAGCTTGAGCAACAGCTGATCTTCTCTACGCACGACCTCGATTTCGCGCTGCTCGCCGAGCGAGCCATCGTCGTGGAGGACGGCAGGATTGTTGCTGACGACGACCCGGCCGCCGCGGTCGCTTACTACAAGGCGCGCATGCAGTGAACGTGCACGCGAGCCTGCTCGGCATCTACCAACCCGGCGACGGCTGGCTGTTCCGCATCGGCGTCGGCTGGAAGTATCTACTGCTCATCATCGTCACGCTGCCGACGTTCATCATGGGCACATGGTGGATGACGGCACTATCACTCACCGTCGTGTTGGCGCTGCTGCGCACCTCGGGGGTCACCTTCCGGCGTGCCCTCAACATCGGTTCGATGTTGTGGATTTTACTTGCCGGCATCGCAGTGTTTCAGCTCGTCACGTTGCGCCCGCTGCTCGCGTTCATCACCACCGGCAACCTGCTCGTCGCAGTGCTCGCCTCCCGGATGCTCACCCTCACCACCAGCACACCTGATTTGCTCGACGCGTTGGTGCGCGGGCTCTCGCCGCTGCGGCGGGTGGGTGTGAACGTCGATCAGATTGCGCTCACCGTCGCCATCATGGTGCGCTCCATCCCATACTTGCTCGGCTCGTTCCAGACCTCCCGCGACGCTGCCCGCGCGCGCGGGCGGGACGGCAACCTCGTCTCGCTGCTCGTGCCGACGCTCGTGGATGCCTGTCTCTTATACACATCTCCGAGCCCACGAGACGTAG
>NZ_CAMYPD010000053.1 GCF_947286155.1 uncultured Tessaracoccus sp. | reverse complement strand
CGGCTCGTATGCGCAGCGCACCGGAGATGCGGTGCATGCGCGTGGGCTCGCAGAGAGTGACACCGAAATCACCCCTGTCGCCTCGGCGTCGTAGCGGCTCCAAGGAATGCAGCCGCCGACGCCACCGACGTCGGTGAAGACAGCTAAGGTTGAGCGCATGGTGAGTGAAGTCGCGATCATTACGGGGCTGTCTGGGGCAGGCCGACGCACCGCCGCGCACGCGATGGAAGATCTCGGCTGGTACGTGGTCGACAACCTGCCTCCGGTGATGCTGCCCTCGCTCGCTGACACCATCTCCGGGTTTGGTATTGATCGCCTCGCTGTCGTGGCTGACGTGCGCACCCGCGTGTTCTTCGAGCAGCTCCCCGAAGCCATCGAGCGCCTCCGCCACCAGACGCGGAAGCTCGCGCTCGTGTATTTGGAAGCCGACGACGACGTGATCGTTCAACGCCAGGAATCCAACCGCCGCCCGCTCCCGTTGCAAGGTGAGGGCAGGCTCATGGATGGCATTACCAAAGAGCGCCACCTCATGGCGGATCTCCGAGCGCGCGCTGACATCGTCGTCGACACCTCGAGGCTGAGCGCCAGACAGCTTGTTCAGCGCATCGCGAATCACTTCGGCAGCGACACCACCGACGCCCTGACCGTGTCCATCATGAGCTTCGGCTTCAAGCATGGGCTTCCGATCGACGCCGACCTCGTGTTCGACGTGCGGTTCCTGCCCAATCCGTTCTGGATCCCAGAGCTACGTCCCAAGACGGGTCTCAGCCGCGACGTCGCCGCCTACGTGCTCAAGGTTGAAGCCGCCCAAGAGATGCTCGACAACATGATGGCGGTCGTTCGCACCACCTCACCGGGCTATTTGAACGAAGGCAAGCGGCAGGTGACGCTCGCCATTGGATGCACGGGAGGCAAGCATCGCTCCACTGCGATGAGTGAGGAACTCAAACGGCGACTTACCGAAGCGGGCGTGATGTGCACGGTCATGCACCGTGACCTGGGGAAGGAATGAGCGACGTGGATACGACGCCAGGGCCCAACGTCGTCGCCCTCGGTGGTGGGCATGGGCTTGCCGCTAGTCTGAGGGCGCTGCGCAAGGTGACGCAACGGCTCACCGCGATCGTGACGGTAGCCGACGACGGCGGATCGTCGGGGCGACTTCGCGACGAGTTCGACATCCTGCCGCCGGGTGATCTGCGCATGGCGCTCGCGGCATTGTGCTCCGATGACGACGTCGGTAGCACCTGGGCCACAGTGCTGCAAGCGCGGTTTCGAGGCGACGGGCCCCTCGCGGGCCACGCTATCGGCAACCTGCTGATCGCCGGGCTGTGGCAACAGCTGGGCGACGAACTGGCGGCACTCGACATGGTGGGGGACCTCCTGGGTGTGGAGGGACGCGTCATTCCGATGAGCACGGTGCCGCTGGAAATTGAGGCCGACGTGCTGGGTCTAGATCCGTTTGCACCTGACGAGATCAACACGCTCATCGGGCAAGCGAGCGTGGCGAAGGCGCACGCTGAGGTGCGGCGCGTGCGGTTGGTGCCGCACGAACCCCCGGCATACCCGAGCGCGCTGGAGGCCGTCGATCAAGCCGATGCGATCGTGTTGGGGCCCGGATCGTGGTTCACTTCCGTGATTCCGCACCTTCTGGTACCGCAACTGTGCGATGCTCTCATGACCTCGAACGCTCAACGCATTCTCGTGTTCAACATCGCTCCACGTGATGAGACGGCGGGCATGAGCGCGGGGCGGCATATCGAAGTCCTTGCAGAGCACGCCCCCGACCTACGGCTTGACACGGTGATCGCGGATGTGGGGTTCGCCCAGAGGGATCCTCACATGGCAGACTACGTGCGGGCGCTCGGAGCGGAGCTCGTCGTGGCGGACGTCGCCTCACGTGACGGGGCGCCGACACATGATTCGGAACGACTTGCCGCAGTATTCGCCGAGGTGATTGGGCAAGGGAAGAGGTGAACGGGCCGATGGCCTTGACCCAGAAACTCAAGTCTGAGCTGGCCGCAGTGCACATCCCGCAATCCAGTGCACGAGCTGCGGAGGCGATTGCCATGCTCCGTTTCGGGGGTGGCTTGCATCTTGTTGCGGGCAAGATCGTCCTCGAAGCTGAACTTGACTCGTCTGCCGCAGCACGTCGACTCAGCACGTTTATCGCGGACCTGTGGGACTGCGCGTCGGAACTCGTGGTCATCAACCCATCCGGCATTCATCGCAGTCCGCGCTATACCATCCGCGTGGTTGCCGACGGCGAACGTCTGGCACGGCTCACTGGGCTCGTCGACCACAAACGGCGTCCCGTGCGCGGGCTTCCGCCGAAGGTGGTGGCGGGCTCGGTCGTCGATGCGACGGCTGTGTGGCGCGGTGCGTTCCTGGCACGTGGTTCGCTGACCGAACCCGGGCGTTCTATGGGCCTGGAGGTTACCTGCCCCGGTGCAGAAGCGGCGCTCGCGCTCGTCGGCGCAGGCCGACGTCTCGGATTCATGGCGAAGTCGCGAGAAACTCGAAACCAGACGCGTGTCCAACTGCGCGACGGCGAAGCGATCGCTGAACTATTGACGCGCATGGGCGCCCAGGAGGCGCGTCTGCTGTGGGAGGAACGCCGGATGCGCCGCGAAGTTCGCGCCCAAGCGCACCGGCTAGCGAACTTCGACGATGCCAACCTACGGCGCTCCGTGCGCGCGGCGGTGGCAGCCAGCACTCGGGTGCAGCGGGCGCTGGAGATTCTCGGTGACGACGTGCCTGAACATTTGCGCGTTGCAGGTCTGCTGCGTGTCGAACATCGCCAGGCCAGCTTGGAAGAGCTCGGTAAATTGCACGATCCTCCGCTCACCAAGGATGCCGTAGCGGGACGTATTCGGCGACTGCTATCGACCGCTGACAAGGCCGCGAAGGAACAAGGCATTCCCGACACGGAGGCGTCGCTGCCTCCAGACTTGCGCGACGACGATTAGACGTTGGTTTTCTCGACCCTGACGCTTGTCCATCTGATCGATGTGGCTAGGATGAAGCTGTACGCCAAGGCGCAAAGCGCTGCCCGGGATTCCGCCCGGCGGGGTGAGCGCAAGTGAACTGAAGGGTATCTATTCACATGACCGTTAAGGTTGCTATCAACGGCTTCGGCCGCATCGGCCGTAACTACTACCGCGCACTCAAGGCCTCTGGTGCCGACATCGACGTGGTGGCCGTCAACGACCTCACCGACAACAAGACCCTCGCGCACCTGCTGAAGTACGACTCGATCCTCGGCAAGTTCGATGGCGAGATCACCTTCGACGACCAGTCGATCACTGCGGGCGGCGACACCTTCAAGGTCTTTGAAGAAAAGGATCCGGCCCAGCTTCCTTGGGGCGACCTCGGCGTCGACATCGTCGTGGAGTCCACCGGCCGCTTCACTGAGGCCTCCGCTGCCAAGGCTCACATCACCGCTGGCGCGAAGAAGGTCATCATCTCGGCTCCCGCCAAGAACGAAGACATCACCATCGTGATGGGTGTGAACGACGGCGACCTGACGGCCGACCACACCGTCATCTCGAACGCTTCCTGCACCACCAACTGCCTGGCACCGATGGCGAAGGTGCTGAACGACGAGTTCGGCATCGAAAAGGGTCTCATGACCACCATCCACGCGTACACCGCAGACCAGAACCTGCAGGACGGCCCCCACAAGGACCTCCGCCGCGCTCGCGCCGCTGCTCTGAACATCGTTCCCACCAAGACCGGTGCCGCTGCTGCTGTGGCTCTCGTGCTCCCCGAGCTCAAGGGCAAGTTCGATGGCTACGCTCTGCGCGTTCCCACGCCGACCGGCTCCGCCACCGACCTCACCTTCGAAGCTGGCCGTGAGGTCACCGTCGAGGAGATCAACGCCGCCATCAAGAAGGCTGCTGAGGGTCCGCTCAAGGGCATCCTCTCCTACACGGAGGATCCGATCGTTTCGAAGGACATCGAAACCGACCCGCACTCCTGCATCTTCGACGCTGGCCTCACCAAGGTCATCGGCAACCAGGTGAAGGTTGTGGGCTGGTACGACAACGAGTGGGGCTACTCCAACCGTCTGGTTGACCTGACCGCACTCGTCGGCTCGAAACTCTGATCGTTCAGCCGCCCATGCACTGACAGTGTTGGCCCCGTACTCCCTGTGAGGGGTGCGGGGCCTTCACCTTCATCCCCCGTTGTTCTTCCCATTTGAAAGGAACCCATCCCCGTGAAGACCATCGATGAACTCGATGTCGCAGGCAAGCGGGTGCTCATCCGCTGCGACTTCAACGTGCCGCTCGACGGCGACGTCATCACCGACGACGGCCGCATCCGTGCCGCGCTGCCCACGCTGACCAAGCTGGTGGATGCCGGCGCCCGCGTCGTCATCATGGCGCACCTCGGTCGCCCGAAGGGCCAAGTCAACCCCAAGTACTCGCTCGCTCCTGTCGCGAAGCGGCTCGGTGAGCTGCTCGGCAAGGACGTGAAGCTGGCCGAAGACGTCGTCGGCGAATCGGCGAAGGCCGTGGTCGGCGCTCTGGGGGACGGTGACGTCGCTCTTCTCGAGAACGTGCGATACGAGCCCGGCGAAGAGTCGAAGGACGAGAACGAGCGCAAGGCGCTCGCCGAGCAGTACGCGGCATTCGGCGACGTGTTCGTCTCCGACGGCTTTGGCGTCGTGCACCGCAAGCAGGCCTCCGTCTACGATGTGGCCAAGCTGCTTCCGAACGCTGCCGGCTACCTCGTCGGTAAGGAAGTCGAGGTGCTGCGCGGTGTCACCGAGCGTCCGGAGCGCCCCTTCGTCGTCGTGCTGGGCGGCGCCAAGGTGGCCGACAAGCTCGCAGTCATCGACAACCTGCTGAAGGTTGCCGACACGGTGATCGTGGGCGGCGGCATGGCATACACCTTCCTCAAGGCTCAGGGCAAGGAGATCGGTAACTCCCTGGTGGACGAAGCCAACCTCGACACCTGCGCTGGCTACATCCAGCAGGCCAAGGATGCCGGCAAGCAGCTGCTGCTGCCCGTCGATTCCCGGGTTGCCGAGGGCATGGATTTCGACGCCCGCACCGTTACCGGCAAGGTGAGCGTCGTCTCGGCGGATGCCATTCCGGCCGGACAGATTGGCCTGGACATCGGCCCCGACACTGAGAAGCTGTTCGCCGACGCCATCAAGGGTGCCAAGACTGTGTTCTGGAATGGCCCCATGGGTGTATTCGAGATCGAGGAGCTGTCGCACGGCACCGCCGCGGTCGCCAAGGCGCTCGCGGAGTCCGACGCGTTCAGCGTGATCGGTGGAGGCGACTCCGCAGCGGCGGTTCGTGCGCTCGGACACGCTGACGACGAATTCGGCCACATTTCCACCGGCGGCGGCGCCTCCCTCGAGTTCCTCGAGGGTAAAGAACTCCCCGGTATTGCAGTACTAGAAGAGGAGAAGTGATCATGGCTCGTACCCCCATCATCGCTGGCAACTGGAAAATGAACATGAACCACGTCGAGGCGACTGGGCTCGTCCAGAAGCTCGCGTGGACGCTCGCCGACAAGGAATTTGACCCGAAAACGGTGGACGCCGTCGTCATTCCTCCGTTCACCGACCTGCGCACCGTGCAGACCCTCATCGACGGCGACCGCATGCCGCTCCAGCTCGGTGCTCAGGACGTGTCGGCGCAGGACTCCGGCGCCTATACCGGCGAAGTCAGCGCAGACATGCTGGCCAAGCTGCAGGTGCGCTACGTCGTCGTCGGGCACTCCGAGCGTCGCCAATACCACGGCGAAACCGATGAGCTCGTCGGCGCGAAGGCCAAGAAGGTCATCGCCCAGGGCATGACGCCCATCATCTGCGTGGGCGAGGGCCTGGACGTGCGCAAGGAAGGCAAGCACGTCGAGTACACCGTCGCTCAGGTTCGCGGCGCGCTCGATGGGCTGACTGCCGAGCAGGTGGCTGGCATCGTCATCGCCTACGAGCCCGTCTGGGCCATCGGCACCGGCGAGGTTGCGACCCCCGAAGATGCGCAGGAGGTGTGCGGCGCTATCCGCAACGAGGTGCGCAGCGCCTTCGGCGATGACGCAGCTGACAAGGTGCGTATCCAGTACGGCGGCTCGGTGAAGTCCGGCAGCATCCGCTCCATCATGGATCAGCCCGACGTCGACGGTGCCCTCGTCGGTGGCGCGAGCTTGAAGGCGGAGGAATTTGCAGCGATCATCCGGTTCCAGGACCTCGCTGTCTGATCTGTCTGTCACCCGTTGGTCGGCCGTCCAGGGCGCTGGGCGGCCGACCTTCGTCATACCAGGAGCTGATTCGGCATTCACTCACGCGTCAGTTACACTGGCCTGCGTGATTGTGCCTCTTCTCTCCATGCCGGTGACTATCCTCTCCGTGATTCTCATCGTGCTGAGCATCCTTTTGGCAGCGTCCATCCTCCTCCACAAGGGCCGTGGCGGTGGTATGTCTGACCTGTTCGGTGGCGGCATGTCCACCTCGATGGGCGGCGTCTCGCGCGCCGAGCGTCGACTGGACCTCATCACGCTGATCGTCGGGCTGATTTGGCTGTTCACCATCATCGCGCTGTTGCTGGTGTACCGCGCCGAAGCGCTCTAACGATCGACCTAACCATTCCCAACGACAACTGAAGGAGAAGAGCTGTGGCAGGTGGCAATGCCATCCGTGGAAGCCGTGTGGGCGCTGGCCCCATGGGCGAGGCAGAGCGAGGGGACGCCGTCGCTCGGCACCGGGTCTCCTATTTCTGCGCGAGTGGGCACGAGACGCGCCCCGCGTTTGCAATTGACGCTCAGATCCCGGAGGAATGGGACTGCCCACGCTGCGGACTTCCGGCGAACAAGGATGAGGACAACCCGCCTCCGCCGCCGAAGATCGTGCCGTACAAGACGCACCTGGCCTATGTGAAGGAGCGTCGCTCCGAAGAGGACGCGGAGGCGATCCTCGCGGAAGCCATCACCACGCTGCGCGCCCGTCGGGCCGCTGGCGAAATCATTTACTGACTTCCCAGTTCATACCGGCAGCTGCCGGGCTAGGGCCGCGATTACAACTCGCAGCGGTACTGGCCCGGCAGTTTGCTTGCCGCTGCGTCATCGACGAACCACAACGTGGAGTGTTCGCCGCGAGCATGGGCTGCGGGGAGCGTCTGGTCGCCGTCGAGCACACGAGCCACGGCATCGGCCTTAGCGTCACCGGTCACGATGAACCATAATGCGTCGGTGTTGTTCAGCGCATTGAACGTGAGCGTAATGCGCTCTGGGGGAGGCTTCGGTGCATCTTCCACCCCGATGACGAGCCGAGTCGTCGGCTTGAAGCTCGGGTGCTCGGGGAAGATCGATGCCGTGTGCCCGTCGGGGCCCATGCCGAGCAGCACGAGGTCGAAACGGGTGTCGCCGAGTTCTGTTTCGTAGACGTCAGCGCTCTCGCGAGAATCCTTGCGTCCATCTTTGGCAGCCATCATGTGGATGTTCGCGGAATGGATGGGCAGGGTCCGGGCGAGACGTTCGAGCGCCTGCAGTGAGTTGCGGTCTGGGTCGGTGGCCGCGACGAAGCGCTCGTCGCCCCACCACAGGTGCAGCTTCATGTAGTCGATGTCCACGTCGACGATGAGCTCGGCCATCCGCTCGTACACTGCGTTCGCGGCGGTCCCGCCCGCGAGACAGATGTCGATGCGGTCTTGCGCGGCAGCCTTCTTGGTCAGGAGTGCGACGAGGCGCTCCGCGACGATGCTGGCGACATCGTCGGCGTGGGGGGCACGAACTAGGCGGTGATGCATCAGTGCTCTCCTTGTTGCGACAGCAAATGGGCGACGGTGTCCTCGAACACTTGGTCGGGGTCGAGGCGTTGTAGCTCCTCGGTGAGGAGATCAGTGAGCGGGCGTCGTCGCAGGGCTACCTTTCGTGGTGGCTGTCCAGGCACGGTGTATTCCGCCGTCGTGTTGCCGGGGCGGCGGATAGAGATATCGCCTGCGTCGGTGCCCAGGACGACCTCGATCACGCCGATGCCGTCGCCGTCGATGCGCTCCACCTCGATGCCTAGCTTGTTGCTCAGCCAGGTGGCGAGGAGCGTCGCGGGGGCGTTGTCATGCGCGGATACCACCCGCGCGCTGCGCACGGGGGATGCCACTTGATCGACGGCGGCGACGAGCAGCGCCCGCCACCTGGTGAGTCGCGTCCAGGTGAGGTCGGTGTCACCGGCGGTGTGATGCCGGGCACGGTTTCTGAGCGCCGCCTGCGGGTCGGCGCAGCCGGCGGCGTCCGTGATGCGCCGATCCGCGAGTTGGCCGATGGGATCTTGCGCCAGGTCGTCGGGCCCTTCGTGGGGCCACCACACGACGGTGGGGGAGTCGGGAAGCAGCAGCGGCAGCAACATCACATTGGCGCGTTCGCGCAGCCCGCCGCGCAGGGTGAGGGTGATGAGGTCGCCAGGGAGCCCGTCGCCGACCTCGACGGTGGCATCCATCGAAGGGCCTCCGTCGCTGTTGGCGTCGGTGACGACGATCACCCTCGACGGATGCGCGTAGGCGGAGGTTTTCGCGGCGTGGATGGCGTCGTCGAAGTGCGCGTCGTCGGTGGCGATGATGAGGGTCAGCACGAGGCCGCTCGCGCCCGCTCCGCGGTGCGCCTTCGTGAGTGCGGCGGAGATTTCTCTCGACGTGGTGTCTGGCAGTTCGATAATCATGACGTTGCTCCTACGGGCGTCGCCAGGCGCGGCCATCGCCGGCGAGCATGTCGTGGGCGGATGAAGGGCCCCAGGTGCCGGGCTCGTATTGTTCGGGCTGTTCATCGAGCGAGGCCCAGTACTCGAGCACCGGGTCGAGGATGCGCCAGCTGAGCTCCACCTCTTCCTGCTGCGGGAACAGCGGTGGCTCGCCGAGCAGCACGTCGAGAATGAGGCGCTCGTAGGCTTCCGGGGATGATTCGGTGAAGGAGCCGCCGTAGCCGAAGTCCATCGACACCTCGCGGATCTCCATCTGCGTGCCGGGCACCTTGGCGCCGAAGCGGAGGGTGACGCCCTCGTCGGGCTGGATACGCAGTACCAGTGCGTTGGTGCCGAGTTTCGCGGTATCGGTGCTTGTGAATGGCAGATGCGGGGGCTGCTTGAAGTTCAGCGCCACCTCTGTCACGCGTCGCGGCATGCGCTTGCCGGTGCGGAGGTAGAAGGGCACGCCGGCCCAGCGTCGGTTGTCGATGTCGACGCGAATTGCGGCGAACGTTTCGGTGTTGGAACTGGGGTCTACGCCGTCTTCCTCGATGTAGCCGAGCACTTCCTTGCCGCCTTGCCAGCCGCCGGCATACTGTCCGCGGGCGGTGTGTTTGGCGTAGTCCTTGGGGACGCTTGCTGCGGCGAGGACCTTCTTCTTCTCCGTGCGCAGCTGGGCGGCGTCGAAGTTCGTCGGGTCCTCCATCGCGGCGAGCGCGAGCAGCTGGAGAAGGTGGTTTTGCATCACGTCGCGGGCGATGCCGATGCCGTCGAAGTACCCCGCACGGCCACCGATGCCGATGTCTTCGGCCATCGTGATCTCCACGTGGCTGACGTAGTGGTTGTTCCACACGGGTTCGAAGAGCTGATTCGCGAACCGCAGCGCCAGGATGTTCTGCACGGTCTCCTTACCCAGGTAGTGGTCGATGCGGAACACATCCTGGGGTGCGAAGAGGTCTGAGACGACGGCGTCGAGCTCCTTCGCAGACTCGAGGTCGTGGCCGAAGGGTTTCTCGATCACGACACGGTGCCAGCTCTCGTCGCTCTGTTCCACAAGGCCGTGCGAGCGCAGCTGCTGCATCACGGGCTCGAAGCCCGACGGCGGGATGGAGAGATAGAAGGCGTGGTTGCCACCGGTGCCGCGCTCGGTGTCGAGTTCAGTGAGGGTTTCCCGCAGGCGCTCGAAGGCGTCGTCGGAGTCGAAGGTGCCGCTCACGAACCGGATGCCCTCGAGGAGCTGCTCCCATACCTCTTCGCGGAACTCGGTGCGGGCATGCTCCTTGACCGCGTCGTGCACGACCTGCGCGAAGTCTTGGTCTTCCCACTCGCGACGAGCGAAGCCCACCAGGCCGAAGCCAGGGGGAAGCAGGCCTCGGTTGGCCAGGTCGTAGACAGCTGGCATGAGCTTCTTGCGGGAGAGATCGCCGGTGACGCCGAAAATCACGAGCACGCACGGCTCGGCGATGCGGGGGAGTCTGCGGTCGTCGGAATCCCTCAACGGGTTGACGAACGGGGTGGAACTGGAAGTCACATTCCCCAGCCTAACGGTTCTTCGCAACTAGGATGTTCGCTATTTCAGCTGTAGACTCCCTCGGGAATTGTGAGGGAGGTCAGGTGACGGCTACGACGGCACACGCGTCGCGTGCGAGCGCGAGGGACGTGGTGAAGGCCTACGTTGCACTGACGAAACCTCGCATCATCGAGCTGCTGCTCGTCACCACCCTGCCCGCCATGTTCCTCGCGCAAGGTGGGTTGCCACCGCTGTGGCCCGCCGTCGCCACCTTGTTCGGTGGGTGGATGGCCGCCGCTAGCGCCAACACCTTCAACTGCGTGCTCGACCGCGACATCGACGAGACCATGCGTCGCACCAGGCGTCGCCCCATGCCTCGGCACCAGGTGGGGGTTCGCTCGGCCACCATTTTTGGCGTGCTGCTGGCCGTCGTCTCCTCGCTCATTTTGGGGTTCGGCGCGAACTGGCTCTCTGCCGGCCTCGCGCTCCTGGCGAACGCGCTGTACGTGTTCGTGTACACGATCTGGTTGAAGCGCCGCACATGGCAGAACATCATCTGGGGTGGCATCGCGGGCTGTTTCCCGCCGCTGATCGGCTGGACCGCGGTGACGAACTCGGTGAGCTGGCCGCCGATCATCATGTTCGCCGTGGTGTTCTTCTGGACCCCGCCACACACGTGGGCGCTGTCGTTTCGCTACAAGGACGACTATGCGGCGGCGGGCGTGCCGATGCTGCCCGTCGTTCGGACGGCCCCGCAGGTGGCCAGACAGATTCTTGTCTACACCTTGCTGACGGTGGGCGCGTCGCTGCTGTTGTGGCCGGTGGCTCCGACGGGGCCGCTCTACGCCGTCGTGGCGGTACTGTCTGGCGCCGTCATCACCTGGGAAGCTGTGCAGCTGCTGAGACGAGCCAACCGTGGGCTCGAAGGCGCGCAGCTGAAGGCCATGCGCCTGTTCCACTGGTCGAACAGCTACCTGGCGATCTTGTTCCTCGCCATCGCAATCGATCCGCTGATCTTCGCGCGCTGAGGCGCGTAGGCTCGACGCATGGATCTCTTTGTGCGGGAGCCGGAATATCTTGATGTGCTCGCCGATGGCACGGTCAAGCAACTCAACCCTTTTACCGGTACCGAAGTGTGGACGGTGCCCGGCCGCGGGAATCGCCCGCTGGGCGTGCAGGTGGCGGACCCTCAGCCGCTCAGCCTCGACGAACACGGCCGCCACTGCGCCTTTTGCGAGCTGCGCTACTGGGAGACGCCGCCGGAGAAGTCGCGCGTCGTGCGCCGCGGCGATGATTGGGTGCAGCTCGACGGTGTCCCCGCCAGCCAGCTCCTCGACGAGGCGGCGGAGTTTCGTCGGGTGCCGAACCTGTTCGAGATTTTGAGCTACGACTACTGGCATCTCAACTACGGCTACGAGCTGTCGGACGACGTCGCTGCCCGTCGTGAGGCATATCTGGCGGAGCCCGAGGGGCTGCGGCACGTGGTGGGCGTGGTGGAGGCCAAGCTACGGGCGAGCGGGCATGCGCCCGAGGACATCGCTCGGATGGAGCTCGGCGAGAAGCTGGAGGCGGCATCCGGCTTTTTCGGGGGAGGGCATGACGTGATCATCGCCCGTCGCCACTTCGTCGACGGCGCTACGGAGAACTCCCAGCTGGCATCATCCGGCACGCTCAGGCCGGAGGAACACCGTCGGTTCCTGCGGTTTACGGTAGACTCGATGGAGCGGCTCTACGCCGCGAATCGGTACGCGCGGTATGTGTCCGTGTTCCAGAATTGGCTGAAGCCGGCTGGCGCGTCCTTCGACCATCTGCACAAGCAGCTGGTGGCGATCGACGAGCGTGGGACGCAGCAGGAACTGACGCTGGCGAAGCTGAGGCGCAATCCCAACATCTTCAACGATGCGGCCGCGAACTATGCGAGCAGAAACAATCTGATGATCGCAGAGAACGACCACGCCATCGCGTTCGCGGGGTTTGGTCACCGGTATCCGACCATCGAGGTGTACTCGCGCTCCGAGGAGTCGGACCCATGGCGGCACTCGACGCAGGAGATCGACGGCGTGTCGGATGTGCTGCACGCGATGCATGCCGCGACGGGCGCCGACGTCGCGTGCAACGAGGAGTGGCACCATCGGCCCATCGACGTGCGCGAGCCGATGCCGTGGCGCATCATGCTGAAGTGGCGGGTCTCAACGCTGGCGGGCTTCGAGGGCGCGACGAAGATCTACCTCAACACCATCGACCCGATGACGCTGCGCGACAAGGTGGTCGCGCAGTTGCACGCACTGCGCGACCATGGGCGGATCGCCGCCAGCCTGCGCATCGCCACCGAATGCAGCTGCCAACCGAACCCGCTGCGCTACCGCCGCTGATCGTGGGCACGCCGGGGCCACCCCGCGCCGGTGGTTGAGTAGCGAGCGAAGCTCGCGTATCGAAACCCGCCGAAGTCACCCACCACGAAACTTCAAAATCCGTACGCAGATGAGATGAAGGGCCCGTATTAGGGGTGTTTGGTCAATCTGCGTACGGATTTTGAAGTTTTTCGATCGCTGCGCCGCCCACTCGAGGGCCGGGTGAGGGCCGCCCCCGGTGATTGAGTAGCCCGCGTAGCGGGCGTATCGAAATCCCGTGCGGTACTACGCCAACGTCAAGCCCAGGCGGTCGAGCAGCGGCTGCAGCTCCGGGTCGCGCCCGCGGAATGTCCGGTAGGTCTGCATCGGGTCGACACCGCCTGCGGGGCCGAGCAGCGTCGCGCGGAAGTGGTCGCCGTTTGCTCGGGTGCCGCCGCCTTGCTCCTCGAACCAGGCCACAGCATCCGCGTCGAGCACCTCGGCCCAGGTGTAGCCGTAGTAGCTGGCCGCGTAGCCGCCGCCCCAGATGTGCGCGAAGTACTGCGTGCGGTAGCGCGGCGGGCAGATGTCGTCGGCCAGCCCGTAGCGCTCGAGCGCGGACTGCTCGAAGGCGGCCACCTCGTCGGCCGAAGCGGGGAGCTCATCGAGCGGCGTGGAGTGCCACACGTAGTCGAGCACCGCGGCGATGAGTGCCTCAGCCTTGGCATACCCCAGCCCAAACTCGCTGGCGGCCTGCAGCTTCTCCAACCACTCGGCGGGCAGCACCCGTCCCGGCTGCCACGCCCAGTGCTCGTTGACCTGGCTGGGGAATTCAACGAAATCGCGCGGCACGCTCGTACCCGAACGCGACGGGTATTTGGCCTTGCCAAACAGGCCGTGCAGCGCGTGTCCGAACTCGTGGAACATGGTGATGACCTCGTCCCAGGTCACGGTCGGCACGGTCTTGCGGTAGTTGCAGTTGTTGGTGACGATGGGCAGCTCGTCGGAGAGCGTCGACACCTCGTTGATGCCGGTCATCCAGGCGCCGCCGTTCTTCGTCGGGCGCGCCCAGAGGTCCATGAGGAACAGCCCGACGGGGGAGCCGTCGGCGTTAGACACCTCGTATACCTGCGCGTCCTCGACATGCCCGCGCAGATCGTCGCGGAGCTTGAACGTGATGCCGTACAGTTCGGTGGCCGCCGCGTAACAGGCCTCGGTGACCTTCTCGACGGTGAGGTACTCGTCGAGTTCCGACTCGTCGAAGGCGAACCGCTCCTTGCGTAGCTGCGCCTCGACGTACTGCCAGTCGGCTGCCGTGAAGGTGGCGCCGGGATTGAGCTCGGCGTACTTCTCGGCGAGCTCGGCGGCTTCCTTCCGCGTTTTCGCCAGCGCCGCCTGTGCCAGAGGGATGAGCACCTCCTCGATGGCCTGCGTCGTCTTCGCCGTACCCTTCGACGCGACGAGTGCCGCATGCGACGGGTACCCGAGCAACGTGGCGCGCTCGGCGCGCACGCGAGCCAACTCGACGAGGGTCTCGCGCGTATCGAACTCGCCCAGCCCGCGTGTAAGGGAAGCGTCGAGGACGCGGCGTCGCAAGTCGGCGTTGGCGAGTTTGGCGGTGAGTGGCTGCTGCGTGGTGTTCACCAGCTGAAGGCGGAGGCCGTCGTCGGTGCGCAGGGCATCCACGTCGGCCGGGGAGAGGCCCTCCAGCTCCTCTTCGTCGACGGCAAACCCGGCGGCATTGCGTGCCTCACGGTTGAGGCGCTCGAACGTCGTGGACAGCTCCGCGATGCGCCCGTTCAGCTCGCGAAGACGCGCCTGCTCCGCATCGTCGAGTGCGACGCCGGCTCGTTCGAAGTCGTTCAGCAGCTCGGCCAGGTGGTAGCGGTCCTGATCATCAGCCTCGACCTCACCGTCGTCGAATCGGCGTTGCAGCGCCTGCAGACGATCGTAGATGCCCTTGTCGAGGTAGATTTCGTCGTCGTGGGCGGACAGCTTGCTCGCGTACTCCTCGGCGATCGCGTCCAGTTCGTCGGTGGTGTCAGCAGCTTTCACCGAGTAGAACATCGAGAGCACCAGGTTGAGTGGTCGACGCGCGTCCTCCCACATGTCGAGCACGTTTTCGCGCGTGGCGGGGGCGTCGTCGCTGCGCAGCGTCGCGAGCGTCTGCTTCTGGTGGGCCATGCCCTGGTTGATCTCGTCGCGGTAGCGCTCAGCCGAGTAGCTGGCGAAGTCAGGCAATGCCATCGGTGGCCTTTCGTCTCGTTGTGCTTCGGCCACCCACTCTATTGCGTCGGGCTCAGGTGAGGGTTGGCTTTGCGACCTTGGTGCCGAACAGCAGCCAGGCCGAGGCTGCGGCGAAGACGGTGAGGCCGGCCATGTGCATCCACACCACGGTTGCCGGGATGCCCAGGAAGTACTGCAGGTAGCCGATGGCGCCCTGCAGCGCGACGGTGGCGAGGAACATCGTCGCTAGGCGGGCCGCTTCGCGGTTGGCCGCACGCTTGCACACCACGACGCAGGCGACGGCGAGGATGGCCACCACCCACGCTGAGAGCGCGTGGATGCGCGCGATCTGCTCGATGTTCAGCCCGTTGCGCGGCGCGTTGGCGTCGCCGGCATGGGGGCCGGCGCCCGTCGTGAGCGTGCCAGTGATCACGCTCACCATTGCCGCGCAGAAGGTGCCGACGATGAGCGCCCGGGTGCCGGCCGACGTCGCAGCCGGCACGTTGTCACGCCCCAACAACACACCCCACGTGCACAACACGATGAGCGGAATGGATGCCGTGAGGTGGAAGCCGACGATGAACGGGTTGAGCCCCAGCTTCACCGTGATACCGCCGACGATGGCCTGCGCGACGATGCCCCATCCGACGGCGAACGTCACCCACCACAGCTTGGTGCCGCGTCCGCGCACCCACCAGGCCGCGATCCACGCGCCGAGCGCGACGAAGCACAGCACGCCGGTGAGCGTGCGGTTGCCGAACTCGATGAGCCCGTGGATGCCCAGCTCAGGGTGCGGGGTGAGCCGGTCTGGCGTGCAGTAGGGCCAGTCGGAGCAGCCGAGCCCCGAGCCAGTCAGGCGCACGATGCCGCCTGTGACCACGATGCCCATGTTGCAGATCAGCGACGCCCACAGCCACGCCATCAGCGCGCGCTGCGTGCCGACGAGCTTCTTCAAGAGGTCCAACGAAATACCTTTCTGGCAAGCGCCGCAGCCGCCGCAGCCCACACGGCCGCCACGACGAGCGGCAACCAAAGCACTGTACCCGTTCCCCCCGCACGCAGCGACTCTCCGACGGCCGCGGTGGGTAGCGCCGTGAGGATCGGTTGCGCCCAACCGGGGAATGCCGTCACGGGAATCACGATGCCGAGCGGGAGCCCAACCAAGAACAACAAGTTCGCCAGCGCCAGCGTCGTCTCCGGGCGAAGCGAACCAGCGATGGCCAATCCGAGCGCAATGAACGCCGCCATACCGACGACGCACGTCACCGTCGTGACGAGCCACGCCGTAGGGGCGACCGCGGGGCGCCACCCCATCAGCAGCCCGAGCACGCCGAGCGCAGCCACCTGCCCCAAGGTGATCATCGCGATCGACAGCGCCTTACCGAGCAGAATGCCGTCCTTGCCCAGCGGGGTCGCGGTGAGGCGCTCGAGCACGTTGTAGCGTCGCTCAAATCCGGTGGCGATGGCGAGCGTCGTGAGCCCCGACGACCACAGCACCATGCCCAGCACCGACGGCGCCAGATGTTGGTAGTCGACGCCGAACCGCGCGCCCCACATCTTGCCGGCAACCAAGATGGCGACGGGAAATACGATGGCGAGGATGAGTTGCTCGCCGTTCATCAGGAT
>NZ_CAMYPD010000052.1 GCF_947286155.1 uncultured Tessaracoccus sp. | reverse complement strand
AGAGCCACCGTCGTGGGATGAATTAGTGCGACGCCTCGTGGGGCGTGGCACGGAAGACGAGGCCACCCGCGCCCGTCGGCTCGACACCGCCAAGCTGGAACTTGCCAGCGTGGAGGAAGCGGATCACCGCATCGTCAACGCGTCGGTCGAGGAAACCGTCGATCATTTGGTAGCATTGCTGGGATTGTGATCAGCCCCAAGTAGAAGGTCACCTCATTGAACACCCTTGAAGGAATTACTAACCCGCCCGTTGACGAGCTGCTCGAGCACGTCGATTCCAAATACCGTCTCGTCCTGTTCGCCGCGAAGCGCGCGCGTCAGATCAACGCGTACTACTCCCAGCTCGGCGAAGGTCTTCTGGAGAACGTGGGGCCGCTGGTGTCGGCCGCGCCAGAAGACAAGCCTCTCAGCATCGCGTTGCGCGAAATCAATGAGGGTCTGCTGCAGCACAGCGAGTTCGACCCCGAAACAGAACCCGCCGTGGTGCCTGCGGACGACCTCACCTCGTTTGACTTCGTGAACCCCTTCGACGAAGGCGACGCCGAGCAGGGCACTAACGCGGACGCCTGATCCCTTCGGGACACGAATGATTTCCTGGTATCCGGCCGGGTTAGGCGGCTTGTTGCCGCCGCAAAAAACCACTGAGCGGCTTGTCGCCGCAGAAGGAGCTCACTGCATGAGCCGTCTATTCACTTCCGAATCGGTGACGGAAGGTCACCCGGATAAAATCGCAGATTCCATTTCCGACGCCGTCCTCGACGCGCTCCTGACCCACGACCAAAGCGCACGGGTGGCCGTCGAGACACTCATCACCACTGGTTTGGTGGTGGTGGCGGGCGAAGTCACCACACAGGCCTACGCCAACGTCGCGGACATCGTGCGGGAACGCGTTACAGAAATTGGCTATAACTCTTCCAACGTCGGCTTCGACGGCGCCTCATGCGGCGTCTCAGTGGCCATCGGATCCCAGTCACCAGACATCGCGCAGGGCGTCGACAACGCCTGGGAAGCGCGCCAGGGAGACGCTGAGGCATACGCGAAACAGGGCGCTGGCGACCAGGGGCTGATGTTCGGGTACGCCTGCAACGAGACCGCGACGCTCATGCCGCAGCCCATCGACATCGCGCACCGTCTTGCAGAGCGCCTCACCGAAGTACGGAAGACGGAAGAGCTGCCCTACCTCCGCCCCGACGGTAAGACTCAGGTGACGGTGCGCTACGACGATGACGGCAAGCCGGCCGGCGTCGACACCGTCGTTGTCTCCACCCAGCACCATCCTGACGCCGACCTCGAATCGCGCATTCGTCCCGACATCGAGCGCCTCGTCATCGCCCCCGTGCTCGAGCGCTATGGCTACGGCACGTCTGCGCCGCGCATTCTCGTGAACCCGACGGGCAAGTTCGTCATCGGTGGACCCATGAGCGATGCCGGACTCACCGGCCGCAAGATCATCGTCGATACCTATGGCGGTATGGCTCGCCACGGTGGAGGCGCCTTCTCCGGCAAGGACCCGTCGAAGGTCGACCGCTCTGCCGCCTACGCACTGCGTTGGGTGGCCAAGAATGTGGTCGCCGCTGGACTGGCAGACAAGGTTGAAGCCCAGCTGGCGTACGCGATCGGCAAGGCCGAACCCGTCGGCTTCTACATCGACACCTTCGGCACCGGCGCCGTTCCGGAGGCCCAGATTGAGCAAGCCGTGCTCGACGTGTTCGACCTGCGGCCTGCCGCGATCATCCACGACTTGGACCTGCTGCGTCCCATCTACTCGGACGTGTGCGTCTACGGGCACTTCGGACGCGAGATTCCGGCCGCGACGTGGGAGCGCACCGATCGTGCCGAGCAGCTAGCGGCGGCTGTCAAGGGCTAGCTCGGATGTCTCTCCCGCTGGTCGAGGCGCCGGGGCTGACGGTGGCGCGCGTCGCCGTCGACACTCCGCTGGCTCACCTCGACCGGCTCTTCGACTACGCTATCCCGCCTTCTCTCGAAGATCAGGTGGTGCCTGGCTGCCGAGTGAAGGTGCGCTTCGCTGGGCTGCTGCGCGACGGGTGGGTCGTCGAAGTGGGGGAGAGCAGTGCCTTCGACGGCGAACTCGAGCGCATCTCTAAGGTGGTCTCCTCAGAGCCCGTGCTGACGGCCTCGACGCATCGGCTCATTCGGGCAGTGGCTGACCACTACGCGGGCGTGTGGTGGGACGTGGCCCGGCTCGCAATCCCTCCGAGGCACTCCACAACCGAGAAGGCGCCGCAGCGCGCATGGCCGCAGCCCACGCATCCGGAGGTCGCGAGCGTCCTTGGGGAATACCCTGCAGGCGACGGCTTCCTTGCGGCCCTGCGCGAAGGTGGGGCTCCGCGGGCACACTGGCAGGCGGCACCCGTCGCGGCGCCAGGGGATGCCCTCGACGGAGCCATTGAGGCAGCTGCGGCGTGCCTCGAATCGCAGCGCGACGTCATCATCGTGGTGCCCACGGCGCGCGCACTCGACGATGCGCTGCCCCGCCTGCGGGATGCCTTTGGTGCACAAGCGGTGGCGATCCTCTCGTCGGACCAGGGACGCGGCCCGCGCTACCGCAACTACCTGGCCCTCACCCGCGGAGAGGCCCACGTCGTCGTCGGCACGCGCAGCGCCGTGTTCGCTCCCGTACAGCGTCCTGGCCTGCTCATCATCCTCGACGAAGGCAGCGATCACCACGTCGAGCAACGCTCGCCGTATTTCCACGCCCGCACTGTCGCCATCCTGCGAGCGTCGCTCGAGCGATGTGCGGTGATGCTCGTCGGACATGCCCGCTCAGTTGATGCGCATGCGCTCATCGAACGCGGCTGGATGCACGAGATTCGGCTTGCTCCCACGCAGCTGCGTCGCCTCGTTCCGCAGATGCGCACCATCAGCGACGAGGATCGTCACCGCGATCCCACCGCGGCCAAGCTGCGCATCCCGTCCACCGCATTTCAGTTCCTGCGCACCCAGCTTCCCGAAGGGCCGGTGCTGGTGCAGGTGCCGATGCGCGGGCACTCTGCGGCACTGGCTTGCGAGCGCTGCCGCAACCTCGCTAGATGTCCTCAGTGCGAGTCCATGCTGCGGGCCCGCCGAGCCAACGAACCTGTGTGCGGCATGTGTGGCTTCCGTCCCGTCCGCTGGGAGTGTCGCACATGTCACGCGACGCAGCTGCGCACACCGCTGCCGGGAGCGACGCGCACCGCAGAAGAGCTTGCCCGCGCCTTTCCTGGCGTGCTCTCACTCAATAGCTCTGCCGAGCGCATGCGTGACGAAGCGCCCAACGAGCCTGCGATCGTCGTCGCAACCCCCGGCGCCGAACCACGCGTCGACGGTGGATATTCCGGGCTGCTCATCCTGGACGCCGAAGCAACGCTCAGCCGGGCTGATGTGCGGGCTCCCGAGGAGGCCATCCGACGGTGGACCAACGCGCTCGCTTTCGTGCGGCCGCCAGCCGATAACGGGCGGGCGTTGATCGTCGGAGCACATCTGCACCCGGCGGTGCAGGCGATGGCGCGGTGCGACGCCGTCGGCTTTGCCGCACGCGAGCTCGTGGAACGTCAGCACGCTCGGCTGTCGCCTGCGGTGAGGATGGCGCGTGTGACCGGAGAGTCCGACGCAGTGCGCGCCTTCCTCGGCAATGCGTCGTGGGACGGTGCGGAAGTGCTGGGCCCCACCGAAATCGGCCACGAACAGTGGGCGGCCCTGCTGCGCGCGGATTTGGAGCACGGACGAGAGTTCATTGCCCAAGTGAAATCCGCTGCGGCCATCCGGTCGGCCAAGAAACAAGGCGGGGTGCTGAATTATCAGGTCGATCCTAAGGTGATGGCATGAGAATCGTATTTGCGGGAACCCCCGACGTGGCCGTGCCCTCGCTCGACGCGCTCGTGCAGTCGTCGCACCACGTGGTTGGCGTCGTCACTCGCCCAGACGCGCCGGCCGGGCGTGGACGAAAACTCACCCCCTCTCCGGTGGCTGCGCGCGCCGAGGAGCTCGAGCTTCCCGTGCTGAAGCCCGATCACCCGCGCGACGAGGAATTCCAGGCGGCGCTGCGCGCGCTCGAGCCCGACGCGTGCGCGGTGGTGGCCTACGGTGCGCTGCTGCCGCAGTCTGCCCTCGATATACCCGCCCAGGGCTGGATCAACCTGCACTTCTCAGTGCTCCCGCGCTGGCGAGGTGCCGCTCCCGTTCAGCGCGCCATCATGGCGGGGGATAGCGAGACGGGCACCACCTGCTTCCGTATCGTTGCTGCACTCGATGCGGGGCCCATTTTCGATGTTGAGCGCCTTCCGATGCCCGAAGTGACAGCCGGTGAGCTGCTGGCACAACTGGCTGACTCGGGCGCGGCGCAGCTCGTGAGGGTCATGGATTCCATTGCCCAAGGCGCGAAGCCCGAGGAGCAACCCAGCGACGGGATCACCGTCGCATCCAAGCTCACGGTTAATGAGGCGCGGATCGACTTTCATCGTTCCGCTGAGGAAGTCCGCAACCACGTGCTCGGTTGCTCGCCAGACCCGGGAGCGTGGTGCATGGACGGCGACGCACGGTTGAAGGTATTTCGCGCTCGGCTCGCCCCCGACGTGGAGGCTGAGCCCGGGGCGTTGGTGGTGACGAAGCGCCAGGCCTTCGTCGGCTGCGAAGAGGGCGCCGTCGAGCTCCTCGAGGTGCAGGCCTCTGGCAAGCGACGTATGGCGGCCATCGACTGGGCGCGCGGCAAGGGCCAGGGCGAGCTTCGATGAGCCGCGCGATTGCGTTCGATGTACTGCGGGACGTGACCGCGAATGATGCGTACGCGAACCTCGCGCTCGCCAAACGGCTTGCCACCGCTGAACTCAGCACCAGGGACGCCGCCTTCGTCACCGAACTCGTGAGCGGCACGTGCCGTTTCATGGGCACGTACGACGTGATTATTGCGATGGCCGGTAACCGGAAGCTCAGCACCCTGCAGCCGGCCGTCGTCGACGTGCTGCGGCTGGGCGCCCATCAGCTCCTCAGTATGCGGATTCCTCCTCACGCAGCCGTGGGCCAGACGGTGGAACTCGCGAAGTCGAGGATCGGCAAACGCGTGGGTGGGGTAGTGAACGCTATTTTGCGCAAAATCTCCGCGCGCACGCTGGACGAGTGGACCGACCTGGCCGCCAAGGGCAAGGACTGGGCGGCAGCCGCCGCGCTTCGCGGGCATCACCCCGAGTGGGTGGCGAGGGAACTCACAGACGTGCTGCCCAGCGGGGAACTCGAGGAGGCGTTGCGTGCCAACAATGTCGCGCCGGTGCCGACGCTCGTCGTGCGGCCTGGACTGGCCGAGGTCGATGAACTCGACGGCAAGCCATGCAGCTACTCGCCCTTCGGTGCGGTGCGGGAAGGCGACCCGTCGGATGTTCCGGCTGTGCTTGAAGGGCGCGCCGGTGTGCAAGACGAGGGTTCACAGCTGATGACCCTAGCCCTCACCCGTGCGGAGGCGCCGTCGGGACCATGGCTCGACATGTGCGCAGGGCCGGGAGGGAAGGCCGCGCTCCTGGCGGGGCTGGCGAGGCAGCGCGGTACGTGGCTGCTGGCTAGCGAGGCGCACGAGCACCGCGCCCAACTCGTCCAACGCGCCGTGGCGTGCTACGGCGACGTACCCGTCACGACGGCCGACGGCACCCGCCCGGCGTGGGCGCCACGAAGCTTCGCACGCGTCATGGTGGACGTGCCCTGCAGCGGATTAGGCGCGTTGCGCAGACGACCGGAATCACGCTGGCGCCGCACGGAGCAAGACGTGCTCGAATTGCAGCCCCTGCAGAGAGCGCTACTCAACAGTGCGTTGGAATCGGCGATGCCCGGTGGAGTCGTCGCCTACGTGACGTGTTCCCCGCACCGGGCGGAAACCAGGGCCATCGTGCACGATGTACTGGCGAGCCGCTCCGAGGTGGAACTGATCGACGCCCCGAACCTACTGCCGGAGGTGCCCGACTGCGCGGACGGGCCATTTGTGCAGTTGTGGCCGCACCGACACGGCACCGACGCCATGTTCCTCGCCGTCATGCATCGCCGATAGACTGCGGGGCATGGACCTCCAGATCACCCCAAGCATTCTGAACGCCGACCTCGCCAACCTCGCCGCTGAGGTATCTCGCATCTCCCATGCGGACATGGTGCACGTCGACGTGATGGACGGGCATTTCGTGCCGAACCTCACATTTGGCTTGCCTGTCGTCGAATCGTTGCTGCGCCACACTGAGCTCCCCATCGACATGCACCTCATGATCGAAGCACCCGACCGGTGGGCCCCCGCCTACGCGGAGGCTGGGGCCACGTCGGTGACGTTCCACATCGAGGCCGCGAAGGCCCCGGTGCGCCTGGCGAGGGAGCTGCGCCGACTGGGTGCCCGCTCCTCGGCGGCGCTCAACCCGGCCACGCCGGTCGAGATGGTCGAAGACATGCTCGACGAGGTGGACATGGTGCTGCTCATGACCGTTGAGCCCGGCTTCGGTGGGCAGAAGTTTCTCGACATGGTACTGCCGAAAATTCGCCGCCTGCGAAAAACCATCGGTGATCGAGACATCTCCATTCAGGTCGACGGCGGGGTGTCCGTCGAAACCATCGAACGCTGCGCCGAGGCCGGGGCGAACGTGTTCGTCGCTGGGTCTGCGGTGTACCGCGAAGATGATTGCGACGCGATGATCGATCAGCTGCGCGCTCTCGCCACCGCTAAGGCCACCGTCTAAGTAGAACCCGCCAAGCGGCGGTTAGCCGCCGCGGTGGCGAAGGTACTTCTCGAACTCCTCGGCGATGCGTTCGCCGGAGTTCTCTTCGACCACCTCTTGGTCGCGCGCTTCCTCGAGCTGCTCGATGTATTCCTCGATATCCGGGTCTTGGCCGGCGAGTTCATCCACGGCCTCGATCCAGGATGCGGCCGCTGATTCCAGATCGTCGCGGTCGAACTGCACGCACAACGCGGTCTCGAGGCGCTCGAGAAGCTGCAGCTGCGCCTTGGGGTTCGGCGGGTTGGACACGTAGTGGGGCACCGATACCCACAGCGACGCCGACGGCAGCCCGGCGTGCGCGAGGGCCTGGCTGAGCACACCGATGATGCCCGTCGGCCCGGAGTACGACGATGACTCGAAGCCCAAGCGCTCACGCAGGTCGTCGGTATGCGCGTAGAGGCCGGTGGGGAAGGGCCGAGAGTGCGGCGTATCCGCGAGCATGGCCCCGACGGTGAGTGTGATGCTGGGGGAGAACTGCTCGACGCGTTCCACAATCTCGCGGCAGAAGCTTCGCCAGCGCAGATTCGGTTCGGGCCCGACGACCATGATGATGTCGCGGGTTTCGTGCCGGAGCCTGCGGAACCGGATGCCTGGCCACTCGATCCACGCACCATCGGCTTCTCGGCGAACCCACGGGCGGGTGGCCTGGAAGTCAAAGTAGGTTTCGTCGTCGATGGACTGCAGCTCATCGCCGGGCAATGCCTCGATGAGGCGTTCCGCCAAGTCGCTTGCCGCGTTCGCTGCGTCGTTCCATCCGCTGAACGCGATCACGACCGCGGGGTCACGAAGATCGGTGGGTGGCTCGAAGTGCATTGTCCCAGCCTAGCGCGCGCGTCCGCGGGCGAGACATCACGATTCGGCGTACCGTCGGTTGCCGATACAGTGGCCCGCATGAACAGCAGCTTTCGAGACATCCTTGGCACGCGAGTTCTGGTGGCTGACGGCGCGATGGGCACGATGCTTCAGTCGTTTACCGACCTCTCGCTAGAGGAGGATTTCCAGGGCCTCGAGGGCTGTAACGAGATCCTCAATGTCACGCGCCCCGACGTCGTCGAACAGATCCACCGGGCTTACCTCGATGCAGGCGCTGATTGCGTCGAGACCAACACGTTCGGCACCAACCTCGCCGCACTCGGCGAATATGGCATCGTGGAGCGCCTCGACGAGCTCGCCGAGGCCGCCGCGCGCATCGCCCGCACCACGGCCGACGAGTACACCGACAAGCCCCGCTTCGTGCTGGGTTCTATCGGGCCAGGCACCAAGCTGCCCACGCTCGGCCACATTCGCTTCGCAGACGTCCGCGACGCGTACCAGCGGCAGGTGACTGCCATGCTGCGCGGCGGCATCGACGCCGTGCTCATCGAGACGTGCCAAGACTTGCTGCAAGCGAAGGCGGCGGTGATCGCGGCGAAACGTGCGCGGGCGGAGGCTGGCGTGGACCTCCCGATCCTCGTGAACGTCACGGTGGAGACCACGGGCACGATGTTGCTGGGTTCCGAGATCGGAGCCGCCCTCATCACGCTCGATGCGCTCGGCGTGGACTCGATTGGCCTCAACTGCGCCACCGGCCCCACCGAAATGAGCGAGCACCTGCGCCACCTGTCTCGCCGCTTCACCCGCAACGTCGCCTGCATGCCGAACGCCGGTCTGCCCGAAATCACCGCTGACGGAGCGGTCTACCCGCTCGAAGCGGAGCCCTTTGCCGACGCGCTCGCGCCCTTCGTCGACGACTACGGCCTCGCCCTCGTCGGCGGATGCTGCGGCACGACGCCCGAACACGTCGCGGTGCTCGTGGCGCGGTTCGGAGGCAAGGAAGTCGCGCCGCGCGAGCCGCAGCCCGAGGATGCGATCAGTTCTCTCTACGTCGAGGTGCCCTTCGACCAGGATGCGAGCTACTTGAGCATCGGCGAACGCACCAACGCCAACGGATCAAAGGCATTCCGGGAAGCGATGCTCGAGGGCCGCTTCGATGACTGCGTCAACATCGCGAAGGCCCAGGCCCGCGACGGCGCCCACCTGCTCGACCTCTGCGCCGACTACGTCGGTCGCGACGGCGTGAGCGACATGGAGGAACTCGCGGGCCGACTGTCCACGTCGGTCACCCTCCCCATCATGCTCGACTCCACAGAGCCCGACGTGATCCGCGCCGGGCTCGAGAAATTGGCCGGGCGCTGCGTGGTCAACTCCGTGAACTACGAAGACGGCGACGGTCCGGACAGCCGCTTCGCACGCGTCATGCCGATGATCCAGGAGCACGGTGCGGCGGTCGTCGCGCTCACCATCGACGAGGAAGGCCAGGCGCGTACCGCCGAGTGGAAGGTGCGATGCGCGTCGAGGCTCATCGACGACCTCACCGGCAACTGGGGCATGCACGTGGGTGACATTCTCGTCGATTGCCTCACATTCCCCATCGGCACCGGCCAGGAGGAAACCCGTCGGGATGCGCTCGAGACCATCGAAGCCATCCGCGAACTGAAGGCCAAATACCCCGGAGTTCGCACCACGCTCGGTGTGTCCAATGTGTCGTTCGGCCTCAACCCTGCCGCCCGCATCGTGTTGAACTCCGTGTTCCTCCACGAGTGCGTTCAAGCCGGCCTCGACTCCGCGATCGTACATTCGGCGAAGATCCTGCCCATGGATCGCATCCCCGACGATCAGCGCCAGGTGGCGCTCGACCTGATCTACGACCGTCGCGACGAGTACGATCCGCTCGCGAAGTTCCTCGAAATGTTCGAGGGCGTCACCGCGAAATCGGCCCGCGAGACCCGCGCCGCGGAACTCGCCGCGCTACCGCTCGCCGAGCGCCTGCAGCGCCGCATCATCGACGGCGAAGCGAAGGGCCTCGAAGCCGACCTGGACGAAGCGCTGCAGTCCAAAGAAGCGATCGCCATCATCAATGAGGACCTGCTCGCCGGTATGAAGGTGGTGGGCGACCTGTTCGGGTCAGGACAGATGCAGCTGCCGTTCGTGCTCCAGTCGGCAGAGACGATGAAGGCCGCCGTCGCGCACCTCGAGCCGCACATGGAGAAAACCGACGGGTCCGGCAAGGGCACCCTGGTGTTGGCCACGGTGCGCGGCGACGTGCACGACATCGGCAAGAACCTCGTCGACATCATCGTGAGCAACAACGGATACACCGTGATCAACATCGGCATCAAGCAGCCGATCCAGGCCATCATCGATGCCGCCGAAGAGCACAACGCCGACGTGATCGGCATGTCCGGGCTGCTCGTGAAGTCGACGCTGGTGATGAAGGACAACCTCGTCGAGATGAACCGTCTCGGGCTCGCCGACAAATACCCGGTGCTGCTGGGCGGTGCCGCGCTCACCCGCGCCTACGTCGAGCAGGATTTGGGTGATCTGTTCCAGGGCGAGGTGCGCTACGCCAAGGACGCCTTCGAAGGTTTGGCCCTGATGGATGCCGTGATGGCCGTCAAACAGGGCGTTCCCGGCGCGAAGCTGCCGGAACGAAAACAGCGGCGTGTGAAGGCTCGCGAGTCGCTCGTCGAGATCGTAGAACCCGAGCTGGGCGTGCGCTCCGACGTCGCCCGCGGCCTGCCCGTGCCCACCCCGCCATTTTGGGGCACCCGCGTGATCAAGGGCATCGGCATGAACGACATCCTCGAATGGCTCGACCACCGCGCCACGTTCATGGGGCGCTGGGGGCTTCGCGGCAACCGCGACGGGATGAGCTACGAGGAGCTCGTCGAGCAGGAGGCCATGCCGCGCATGCGCATGTGGATCGACCGCATCGCGACCGAGTCGCTCGCAGATTTCGGCGTCGTCTACGGCTACTTTCCGGTGCATTCGGAAGACGAGACGCTCATCGTCGGCGACCCGGAAGATCCGACGGTGGAAGTCGCCCGGTTCACGTTCCCCAGGCAGCGCCGGGACCGCAAGCTGTGCCTCTCGGATTTCTTCCGCGACAAGGAAGAGACGGAACGGCTCGGGCCCGACGTGTTGCCCATGCAGTTGGTGACGATGGGCAGCCGCGTGGCCGGTGCCGCCAACGAGCTCTTCGCCGCCGACGCGTACCGCGAATACCTCGAGCTCCACGGCCTCTCCGTGCAGCTCACCGAGGCGCTGGCCGAGTACTGGCACCAGCGCATCCGCACCGAGCTCGGGTATGCCGACGAAGAACGCACGGTGCACGAGGCCATCCACAAGCAGGCCTACCGAGGTTCGCGGTACTCGTTCGGCTACCCGGCCTGCCCGAACCTCGAAGACCGGATCGCGCTCGTGCGCCTGCTGGACCCGTCGCGTATTGGTGTGGAGCTGAGCGAGGAGCTGCAGCTGCATCCCGAGCAGTCCACCGACGCCATCATCCTCCACCACCCCGAGGCGAAGTACTTCAGCGTCTGACAACCAGGTAGGCTGCCACAGTTGGGAAGGAGCATGCGTGGATTCGTTGCAAGCGATCATCTGGGATTTCGACGGCACCCTGGTCAATAGCGAACCTTATTGGCACGGGGAGGAGAAACGCCTCGTCGCCGAGCACGACGGTTCCTGGAC
Source organism: uncultured Tessaracoccus sp. (assembly GCF_947286155.1). Classification (GTDB taxonomy): domain Bacteria; phylum Actinomycetota; class Actinomycetes; order Propionibacteriales; family Propionibacteriaceae; genus Arachnia. The sequence continues at coordinate 5,269 of NZ_CAMYPD010000052.1, read as the reverse complement.
CGACGAGGACGCAGTCCGCATGGTGGGGCAACACGTTCGCGTCACCGCGCAACATCTCGCGGAGGCCATGGGCCGCCCCGACGACGGCGACGCCGTGATGACCGAGCTCATCTCACGCGTGGGTAGGCGAATCAGCGATCGCTTGCCCTACATGCCGGGCGCGCTAGAGCTCGTCGAGGAAGCCTCTGCTCGCGGCATTCGTCAGTGCATCGTCACCGCCAGCAACCAGGACATCCTCGACGCCGCCATGGCCCAGCTGCCTCCTGCCTTCGAGTTCATCATCACCGCCGATGACGTCACCCACACCAAACCCCATCCGGAAGCGTACGAACTGGCGTTGCAGTGCCTCGATCTCCCAGCGTCGCAGTGCGTGATTTTGGAAGACTCCATCTCTGGGTCGGCGGCGGGGCTCGCTGCCGGCGGGTTGGTCGTCGGGGTGCCGATGCATCAGCCCCTGGATCCGCATCCACGCATGGCCATCTTCGACGATGGGCTTGCCACGACGAACCTTGACCGCCTCGTCGACACATGGCGTCAGCTGAAGGACGCTGAGTGAGCGCGTCGGGGGTGCGACACGGCCCATTGCAGCCGGGCGAGCGCGTGACGCTCACCGACACCAAGGGACGCCGCAAATCGCTCGTGCTGAAAGAAGGCGCGGTATGGCACACCACCCACGGCGCCGTGCGCCACGATGATCTGCTCGGCGGACCCGAAGGCGTGGTGATTCGCTCTGCTGGCGGCATGGAGTGGCTGGCATTCCGCCCGATTCTGAACGAGTTCATGGTGTCGATGCCGCGCGAGGCCGCCGTGATTTATCCCAAGGATGCGGCGCAAATCCTCATGTGGACCGACATCTACCCAGGCGCCCGCGTCCTGGAGGCGGGTGTCGGCTCCGGCGCGCTGACCCTGGCGCTGCTGCGCGCCATTGGGCCGGACGGCAAGCTCATGAGCTACGAGCGGCGGCAGGAGTTCGCCGACGTCGCGGCGAAGAACGTCGAGAATTTCCTCGGCGACGGCCACCCCACGTGGGAGTTGCGCGTCGGCGACCTGGTCGAAGCCATCACAGACGAGCCCATCGACCGCGCCACCCTGGACATGCTCGCGCCGTGGGAATGCATCGACGCGGTGGGGGAGCGGATGGTGCCCGGGGGCGTGCTGTGTTGCTACGTCGCCACTACGACGCAGCTCGGGCGCGTCGCGGACACGCTGCGCGCCCACGGCGGGTTTACTGAGCCCGTGATGACGGAGACGACGGTGCGCGACTGGCACGCTGAGGGGCTCGCCATTCGGCCAGGGCATGCAACGGCAAGCCACACGGGTTTTCTGTTGACGTCGAAGCGGCTCGCGCCGGGCCAGCAGGCGCCCATGCGCAAGCGTCGCCCAGCGCCCGGCGCGTACGGCCCGGACTACGTCGGCCCGCGCCCTCGCAACATCCCAGCGCAGCTGGGCGGCGCGTCGGTCTCAAGCCTGAGCGGTACGGCGACGCTTGATCAGCGCCCAGCAGGCTCGCCAGCCCAGCAGGAAGAGCGCGAGCACACCGCCCGCGACAAGGATGAACGCGACGGCGGCGCTGGTGCCGCTCATCAGTCGCACGGCGATGCCGCCCAGCCAGGTGACCAGCCAGCTCACGACGCCGGCGCGCCAGCCAGCGCCCATATCGCCCAGCGCGGCGATGATTGCCCAGGCGACGAGGCAAGCGACGAGGAACGGCCAGGCAGTCACGAACAGCCCGAGCGGGCTTTCCCCGTGGCTCATCCGGCCGAGCGCCGAGAAGATGAGCACGAACAGCATGTCCAAACCGAGGGGAACCAAGCGCATCATGCTGGACATCTTAGGAGGCAGGCTTGATGAATCTGCACCAGGGCACACCGACCGACCCGTTGCTGGGATTGACGTCGTCGTTCGCGGAACTGGCGGAGCGTCGAGGCGTGCTCGCACCCAGCACTGAGGCGCCTGCCACCGTGCCACATGGCACGACGATCGTCGCGTGTAGATATGCTGACGGCGTGGTGGTTGCAGGGGATCGACGCGCCACCGTCGGCAATGTCATCGCGCTGCATGACATCGAGAAGGTGTTCGGGGCCGACGAGGAGTCGGTGATCGGCATTGCCGGCGCGGCGGGGATCGCCGTCGAACTCGTGCGGCTGTTTCAGGTGGAGCTGGAGCATTTCGAGAAGATCGAGGGTCTGCCGCTGAGCTTCGAGGGGAAGGCGAACCGGCTGGGTGTGCTCGTGCGCAACAACTTGCCCATGACGATGCAAGGGCTCGCCGTGCAGCCGCTGTTTGCTGGGTGGGATAGGCAGGCGGGCACGGGACGCATCTTCACCTACGACGGCACGGGCGGCCGCTACGAGGAGCGGGAGTTCTCGGGAATCGGCTCTGGAGCGTCGTATGCGCGCTCGACGCTGAAGAAGCTGCACGACCCGGACGCCGACGAACTCACCGCGGTGACGGTGCTGTTGCAGTCGCTCTTCGACGCTGCCGACGATGATTCCGCCACGTCCGGGCTCGACCTCACCCGAGGCATTCTGCCCATCGTGATGCGCGCCTCGAGCGATGGCGTGGCGAAGTGGGATGCTGACGGCGTGCTCACCGTCGCGGAACGCGTCGTTGCTCAGCGTTCACAGCGCCACGGAGGCCCGAAGGGAGCCGCGCTATGACGATGCCGTTCTACGTTTCCCCCGAGCAGCAGATGCTCGACCGGGCCGAGTTCGCCCGCAAGGGCATCGCGCGTGGACGCTCCGTCGCAGTGATGCAGGTTGAGACTGGCATCGTGTGTATCGCGGAGAACCATTCGTCGACGCTGCACAAAATCTCCGAGATTTACGACCGCATCGGGTTCGCCGCTGTCGGGCGCTACCACGAGTTCGAGATGCTGCGCGTTGCTGGCATCCAGCACGCTGATTTGCGCGGCTACGCCTACGACCGCAGCGATGTGACGGCGCGCAGCCTGGCCGGCGCCTACTCCCAGCTGCTCGGCGGAGCATTCGCGTCGTCAGGGGACAAGCCGTACGAGGTGGATCTCATCCTCGCCGAGCTCGGCGAAACCGCAGCTGACGACGTGTTATACCGCATCAGCTACGACGGGGTGATCGTCGACGAGCAGCAAGTGAGCGTGATCGGTGGCGACGCCGACCGCATAGCCCAGGCGCTGCGCGAGCAGCACGAAGTGGGGCACACGCTCGACGATGCCGTGCGGCTCACCGCGGGCTCGCTCAGCACGGGGGAGCCGCTCACGGCCACGCAGCTCGAGGTGGCGGTGCTGGATAGGACGCTGGCACGCCGTCGTCGGTTCCGGCGCATCGCTGTGAGCGACGTGGAGGCGATGCTCAATGGCTGATCCTCGCGTGCTCATCATCGGGGCGGGTTTGGTGGGCAGCTCACTGGGGCTCGCGCTCACCCGGAACGGCTGCGACGTGGTGCTCTCCGACCAGGTGGGCTCCCACGCGGTGGTGGCAGCCGGGCTCGGCGCGGGGCGCGTCGGGCTGCCGGCCGCCGATGAAGTAGACATCGTGGTGGTCGCTACTCCTCCCGCCGTGATCGCACGCGTTGTTGCCGATGCCCTGCACCGATTTCCCACTGCGGTGGTGACAGACGTCGGTTCGGTGAAGGGCACCATCATCGACGATGTGCAAGTGCTGGCCCCCAACCTCGCCGCCCGCTACGTGCCCTCGCACCCCATGGCAGGCTCGCAGTACACCGGCCCGCTCACCGCAAGCGCCGATCTGTTCGTCGACCGCACGTGGGTGGTCACACCTGGGCCACTGAACGCCGACGAACACGTGCAGCAGGTGGTGAATTTAGCCGAGCGCACCGGGGCGCACGTGGTGATCATGCCGGCTGAGCAGCACGACGTCGCCGTCGCGCAGGTGAGTCACGTGCCGCACCTCATGAGCATCCTTACCGCGTCGCATCTGCGTGCGGTGCCGGGGGAGAACATCGCGCTCGCCGGGCAGGGCATTCGTGACGTCACCCGCATTGCCGGCTCAGACCCGGGGTTGTGGCGGCAGATTATTTCAGCGAACGCCGACGCCATCCGGGGCGAGCTGGACGAAGTTGCGGAGGATCTTCGCTATCTCTTGGGCGTGCTCGACCAGCCCGAGAAATTGGAGCAGTTCCTGGGGCTCGGGCAGGCGGGTGCGAAGGCGCTACTCGTCAAACACGGCGCGAAACCCATCGACGTGCACGAGGTTACCGTCGAGATTCCCGACGAGCCGCGCGCCCTTGCGCGCTTGTTCACGGACATCGGCGATGCTGGGTTGAACGTGGAAGACTTCGAGCTGCGGCACGATCCGGTTCGGCAGGTGGGCTATCTCACCATTTCTGTCGATCATGAGCGTGCCGAGCAGTTCCGGGACACGTTGGAGCAGCAAGGCTGGGTAGCCGCCTCGGCGGCCAGAAAGGGCTAACCATGGATTCGTTGTTGATCGCCATCGACGGGCCGTCCGGCTCCGGGAAGTCGACGACGGCGCGTCTGCTCGCCGCTAAACACGGGCTTGGCTACCTCGACACCGGGGCGATGTACCGCGCGGAGACCGCGGGTGTGTTGGCCGAGGGCGTTCGCGACGACGACATCGCCGCATACGTCGCCAACGCAGCGCTCAACATCGAGACGGTGGTGGAGGGCAACCGTCTGACCATCAACGGCCGCGACGTCACCGAGGAGATTCGCGAACCGCGCATCTCCGCAGCCGTGTCCCGCATCGCCACCAACCTTGAAGTACGGCGCATCCTGACCGACCGCATGCGCAGCATCATCGACGAGCACCGCCGCCGGATCGTCGTCGAGGGGCGCGACATCACCACGGTCGTCGCCCCCGATGCCGACGTGCGCATCCTGCTCGTCGCCGACCCCGCCGCCCGCGTCGCCCGACGCGAAGCGGAGCTGTCCGGCAAGGCCGACCACGCAGCCGTCACCGACCAGGTACTGCGCCGCGACCGCGACGATTCCACGGTGTCGAACTTCACCGATGCCGCAGAAGGCGTCGTCGTGATCGATTCCACGTTCATCAGCCCCGACGAAGTGGTCGCCGAGATCGAGAAGTTGTTCCCGCATGCGTGAGCCCCTCGATGTGCTGGTGTGTTACGTGCCGGTGGAGGCCACCGACGCGGTGCTGGCGTCGCTGTTCGCAGCCGGCGCGGGCACCGTCGGCGAATACGAACACTGCGCGTTTTTCACCGCCGGTACGGGGCAGTTCCGCCCCATCGGCGACGCCAACCCCACCATCGGCCAGGTGGGGGAGCTGGAGCGCGTCACCGAGCACCGCGT
>NZ_CAMYPD010000051.1 GCF_947286155.1 uncultured Tessaracoccus sp. | reverse complement strand
GGCTGGTCGAACCAGCGGAACCGCACCGAGCGGGCGAGGTCGCCCAGCGTGGCGTGGCGCAACTGCGTGGCGAGCTTGACCCGCTCCAGCTGCTTGCGGGCCTCCTGGGCGAGGGCGCCGTCGGGGGCGGGTTCTTGGAGCCAGCGTTCCAGGATGCCGACGATGACCTTCACCAGCTGCGCGCCTCGCTGCTGCGTAAGGAAGACGCGGAAGATCGCGCGCTCGAGGGCCGGGGTGTGGGTGAGGGTGTCGACGCCGTAGTGTGCGAGGGCAGCCGTGAGGCGCTGGACGAAGGTGTCCGGCAGGCTGGCGCGTTCGATGTCGAAGGTGGTGAGGAACGTGTGGAGGTATTCGCGGTCTGAGTGGATGCGCAGCTCCTGGTTGATGTGTTCGTCGGCCGGGCGGTTGCGGCCGAGCACGGCGAGGCTGGCGAACGCGTCGAACAAGGCGCACTCGGCGCGCAGGATGTCGCCGGCGGGGGTTTCGGTACCGACGGCGTCGCGGGCGGTCAGGTAGCGGGCGAGCGCGTCGGCGTCGGTGTCGTAGCCGAGCACGGCCGCACGGAGATCGTCGAAGGCTTGGTGCCATTGTTCGGTGGGAGACAGCGTGCGCTGAGCGGGCACGGCGACGAGGGTATCGTCGTGGGCTTGTTCCTCCCCCGCCTCGTCCAGCGGTTCGAGCTTGATGAGCGGGGCGAGGCCATCTACCTGCGTGCCGGCGCTCACCACAACTTCTTTCACCCGCGCCGGGAACGTGGCCGGGATCACCGTCTCCATCTTCATCGACTCCAGCACAACGAGGGGCTGCCCAGGCTGCACCTCGTCGCCCGCCGCCACCGGCGTCGCCACGACGAGCGCCGGCGCGGGAGCGCGCAGCACGCCGCCCTCGTCGCGCGAGACCCGGTGCGCCACACCATCGACCTCGACGAAGTGCACCGGCCCGTGCGTGGCCACGACCAGCTTGTGCCGCTGGCCCTCGACCGCGATGCGCGCGCGGGCGTCGTCGAGGCGATCGAGCTGCACGCGCACGTGGTGGTCGTGCATGCCGACGCGGAACGTGTGCTCACCGATGCGGGCGCAGGTGAGCTTGTAGGCGGTGCCGCGCAGCTTCAGCTCGCACTGCGTAACCGGCTTGTGCGCGGTGAGGGGGCGGCCGCCGCGGGCGCTCTCGAGCAGATGCGCGATCTCGGTGCGTTCTTGCTCCTCGCAAGCCTCGATGGCGGCGGCGATGAGTGCAATCTCGGCGTGCTGGCAGGCGACGAGGCCGCCCGCGTCGCGGGTGCGGTCGATCCACGCGGTGTCGGCCCAGCGCCCAACGTTGTGGCCGGTGACTTCGGGGCGTTCCAGCAGCGCGAGCAGGAACGACTTGTTGCTGGCGCCGCCCTCGATCACGACGGTGGTGTCACTGAGCGCGCGACGCAGGCGGGCGAGGGCCTCGTCGCGGGTGCGACCGTAGGCGATGATCTTGGCGATCATGGAGTCGAAGTCGGCGGGGATCTCGTCGCCCTGGGCCACGCCGGTGTCGACGCGGATGCCAGGGCCGACGGGGAACGAGAGGTGCGCGATCCGGCCGGGGGCGGGGGCGAAATCACGGTCGGGGTCTTCGGCGTTGAGCCGCGCCTCGATGGCGTGACCGAACTCGCTGGGGCGCTCGTCGAGGGCCTCGCCGGCGGCGACGCGCAGCTGGGCGCGGACGAGGTCGAAGTCGTTGGTGACCTCGGTGACGGAGTGCTCCACCTGCAGCCTGGTGTTGACTTCGAGGAACGCGAACGTGCGCTCGTCGGGCTGGTACAGGAACTCGACCGTGCCCGCTCCCTCGTAGCCGACGGCGAGCGCGAGGCGCTCCGCGGCAGCCTTGAGCTCGTCGGACTGTTCCTGGCTGAGCAGCGGCGACGCGGACTCCTCGAGCACCTTCTGGTTGCGGCGCTGGATCGAGCAGTCGCGCACGCCGAGCGCCCAGGCGTTGCCGTGGGAATCGGCGATGAGCTGCACCTCGACGTGGCGCGCGTCGGTAACGAGGCGCTCGAGGAAGACTGTGCCGGAGCCGAACGCGCGCTCCGCCTCGTCGCGGGTGCGCTGGTAGGCGTCTTCGAGTTCTGCAGCGGAGTTGACGCGACGGATTCCGCGCCCGCCGCCGCCAGCCGTGGCCTTGAGCATGAGCGGATAGCCGATGTGTTCCGCAGCGGCGAGGGCATCGTCGAGGGTGTCGACGCCGCCGCCCGACCACGGCGCCACCGGCACGCCCACTTCCTCGGCGAGGAGCTTGGAACCGATCTTGTCGCCCAGCTTGCGCATGGCCTCCGGGGACGGGCCGATGAAGGTGATGCCAAGCTCGCGCATGCGTTCCGCGAATGCCGCGTCCTCCGCGACGAACCCCCACCCCGGCCAGACCGCGTCCGCCCGCGCCTCGACGAGCACCTTCGCCAGGAGGTCGTGGTTGAGGTACGGGCGGTTAGCCGCAGCGCCGAGCGAGTAGGCCTCGTCGGCCTCGCGCACGAACATCGCCGAGCGTTCTCCGTCGGTGTGGAGGGCGATGGTGGTGATGGGTTCGACGATGCCCTCGGCGTTGAGGTCGCGAACGGCGTGGATGAGGCGCATGGCGGCCTCGCCGCGGTTCACAATGGCGATTCGTTGGAACAAGGCATCTCCTTTCGGGGCTGACGAAGAATGTGGCACCTCAGAAGGCCAAACGGAAGCAACACCCGCGCTTCTTGCATACTTCCGACGAAGAAACACGGCCAAATCTGAATATCAACCAGAAACCTTGTGGCGGAGCTACAAAGAGGGTTGGGAGGGCCCGCCGATGATTGAACCGCAGGGAGTGGTTTCGATACGCGAGCTTCGCTCGCTACTCAACCACCGGGGGCGGCCAACACCCGACCGTCGAGTAGGCGGCGCCAGCGTCACCCGACCGTCGAGTAGCGGCGAAGCCGCGTATCGAGACGCAGGGACAAAACTTCAAAATCCGTACGCAGATGGATCTACTACCCTCAATTCAGGGGGAGAGTTCAATCTGCGTACGGATTTTGAAGTTTCGTGGCCAGCACTGTCGGCGCTACTCGAGCATACGAGGCTCAGCGCGCTTGATACCCCCAACGTGAAAAACGGATACGCCATTACGCGGTCTCGAGATACTCCTCGAGCGCGGCGCACAGCACGTCAGATTGGCGGACCCCATCTGTCTGTGCGCGATGCTGGACGGCATCCCGGATGCTCACCGGAACTTTGAAGGAGATCCCTACCGTCCTCTCACCTTCCGCCACCCTGGGGCGCCCACCCCGGCTACCCAATCGAGTGGCAATAGCGCGAATCTCTTCGTCAATGTTGTCGTCGGTGAGGCGTTCACCGTCGAGACCGCGGACATGAACCTCATCCAAGGAGGCAGTTTCTCCGCCGGTCGTCTGGAAGCTGCTGCCATCCTCTACACGGATCGTAATGTCATTCATAGCTCAGTTCCTTCGCAACGGCTGCACCCTCTACTAGCCGTTTTGGACACACTGCCCCGTTCCAAAATCTGTACGCGAGAAGGGACTTGAACCCTCACGCCCGAAGGCACAGGAACCTAAATCCTGCGTGTCTACCAATTCCACCACTCGCGCGTACCGGGCAATTCTAGGGCTTCGTCCCCCGAAGCTCGAATCGCTCGACCACCTCGTAGCTGCGCCCCACCTGATGCGACTGCACCAGCGCCACCTCATTCACCGGCACGTCCCAGCCGGGGAAGGAATCGAGCACGCCGAGCCACTTCGTCGCCTGGATACCGCGGTTGGCGCGGGCGAGGGTGAGGTGCCCGACGAAACGCGCCCCGTCCGGCGCGGCCCCTGCGCGGTTCGCGGCGCCTCGACACTTCGTCGACAGCGCAGCCAACTCGCGCTCCCCTTCCGTCACGCTGAGTGCCAGCAGTCGCGCCTGCACCGGATGCGGGAAGGACAGGCCAGATGCGACGCGGATCTGAAACGGGCTTGCAGTGGCCGTCGCCTCGTCGAGCGTTTCCTCCAGCCGCTCGACGTCGGACACATCAGCCATGAACGCCAGGGTGAGGTGCCAGCCTTCGGGCTTGGTCCAGCGCAATCTTGGGTCGTGGCTGCGCCGGGGGCGCAGCAATGCGTCCAGTTCCTCGACCACAGATTCTGGGGGCAACACCGCCACAAACATTCGATTCGCCATCGCAGCGATTCTACGCACCCACCGCGGCGCCCGTCTTGTGGGCAGGCCGACCCCCGGTCTACCGCCAGACCTAACCCAATATCCACACGCGTTTGTGAAATCGGGCCAAAATCGGGCATTTTGACAAACGCGTGTGGATATTGGGTTAGCTCTCGCGAGTGCCACGCACCTCGGCCCGTTGGAGGGGCTCGGGTTCGGCGAGGTGCAGCGCCGGGTCGTCGAGGGGCAGGGTGCGAACCGGCCCAGGCAGGCCTCCCCGTTGCTCAAAGCGCACGGTAATCAGCCCCCGGCCGCTCCCCCAGACCCAGCCGCGCCCGTACTCGTCGTGCTCGACGTCCGCACCCGTGTACCAGCCGTGCCCGCGCACCCCAGCCAGCTCTTCGGTATCGAATGCCGAGGGACTGGGCTCATCTTCTTGGGTCTGCTCGTCACCGAACAGGCGGTCCTGGGCCGCACCTGCGAAGTTACTCACCCCGATACCGAGCAGTCGGACGCCCCGGCGCGGATCGATCTCCTCAAGCAGGCTCAGCCCAGCGGCGGTGATGACGTCGACGTCGTCTGTCGCCCCGCCAAGCGAGGCGGCGCGGGTGATCGTCTCGAAATCCGCGAAGCGCACCTTGACGGTGACGGTGCGCGCGAACAACGATTTGCCGCGGAGTCTCTTGGCGACGGCGGCGGCGTCGCGGCGGAGGATGGCTTGGAGGTGGGCGCTGTCGGTGAGGTCTTGCTGGAAGGTGTCCTCGGTTGAAATCGACTTGGCTTCGGAGTTTGCCACTACCCGACGGTCGTCCTCGCCGCGGGCTAGCCGCGCGAGCGAGGCGCCCGAAGCCTGACCAAGCTCCCGGATGAGCTCTCCCGGATCAGCGGCTCGGAGGTCGTCCACCGTGTACATGCCGATGGTGAGTAGGCGCTGCTCCGTCGCCGGCCCGACACCCGGAATCGCTCTCACCGGCAGCGGCCCCAGAAACGCCAACTCCTCGTCGGGCGCGAGGATGCGCGCACCGTCCGGCTTCGCGTCCTCGGAAGCCAGCTTCGCCACAAGCTTCGACGACCCCACCCCCACCGACGCAGTCAGCCCGAAAGTGCGTCGCGTCAGCTCGGCCCTGAGCCACGCCACCTTGCTGGGGAGTTCATCGTCGCTCCATCCCGACGGCGCCAGATCCACGTAGGCCTCGTCCAAGCTGAGCGGTTCGACCAGGGGCGAAATCTCGCGCAAGAGCCCCATGACTACCTGCGACGATTCTTTGTAGGCCTGCCAGCGTCCCCCAAGGAAGGCGACTCGGCCGTGAGCGCGTCGGCGTGCCTCCGCCCCGGACATCGCCGAGCGAATCCCGAATACCCGTGCCTCGTAGCTCGCGGTGGCCACCACCCCGCGCGTGCCGGTGCCGCCCACGACGACGGGTTTGCCGCGCAAACTGGGTTTATCGCGCTGCTCCACCGACGCGAAGAACGCGTCGAGGTCGAGGTGCAGGATGCGGGTGGTCATCCTGACTGATCCTAGTTGCGACGGACGGGCGGGGCATCTCGATACGGCGACTACGTCGCCTACTCGATGACCGAGGAAGAGAGGGCGCGTCACCTCAGGTGGTTGAGCCGCCCGCGATGCGGGCGTGTCGAAACCACGCCCGGCATCTCGATACGTCCGCTACGCGGGCTACTCGATGGCCGGGGATGGCGTCGGACGGTACTGGACGAAGTCGAACTCGTCACCCACTTCGCGGGAGATCTCCGTCCACTCGCGCGGAGAAATGTGCGGAAACAGGGCCTCACCCTCGGGCGCGAGATGCACCTGGGTGATGTCGAGCTCCATGAGATACGGCCACGCCGCCTCATAGATCTGCGACCCACCAGCGATGTAACACACCTTGTCAGGGGTCTGTTCGGCTAACGCCAGCGCTTCCTTGATGCTGTGCGCAACCTCGACGTCGTCGTCGCGCCACTCCTGGTTGCGAGTCACGACGATGGTGCGCCGCCCCGGTAACGCGCGGCCGATTTGCTCGTGGGTCCTCCGCCCCATCACTAGGGTGTTGCCGGTGGTCACCCGCTTGAACCGCCGGAAGTCGTCCGGCAGGTGCCACACCATATCGTCGCCGGACCCGATGACGCCGTTCTCGGCCACCGCCGCGATCGCCACAATGCGCATCACAAACTCCTCACACTGCCACGGGGGCCTTGATCGCGGGGTGCGGATCGTACCCGGTCAACTCGATGTCGCTGAGTTCAAACGCGTCGATCTCGCGCACGTCGGGGTTCAGGCGCAGCGTCGGCAGCGGCCGCGGCTCGCGCGTGCGCTGCAGCGCCACCTGCTCCACGTGGTTGGAGTAGATGTGCGCGTCGCCGAGCGTGTGCACAAAATCGCCCACCTGGAGCCCCGTGACCTGCGCCACCATGTGCGTGAGCAGCGCGTAGCTCGCAATGTTGAACGGCACGCCGAGGAACACGTCGGCGGAGCGCTGATACAGCTGGCAGCTCAGCCGCCCGTCGGCCACATAAAACTGAAACATGGTGTGGCACGGCGGCAGGGCCATGTCGTCGACGTCCGCCACGTTCCACGCCGAGACGATGTGGCGCCGCGAATCTGGGTTGGTGCGCAGCCCGTCGATCACGCGCGCAATCTGGTCGATGTGCTCGCCCGAAGGCGTCGGCCAGCTGCGCCACTGGTGGCCGTAGATCGGCCCCAGGTCGCCGTGTTCGTCGGCCCACTCGTCCCAGATCGAGATGCCGTGCTCATGCAGCCAGGCGACGTTGGTGTCGCCGCGCAGGAACCACAGCAGCTCCCCAAACACCGACCTCGTGTGCACCTTCTTCGTCGTGACAAGGGGAAACCCTTGGGTGAGGTCGAAGCGCATCTGGTGTCCGAAGATGCTGCGCGTGCCGGTTCCGGTGCGGTCGGCCTTGACCACACCGTCGGTCATGATGCGCTCCAGCAGGTCGAGGTACGGCTTCACGCCTGCTCCCCCAGCCACGCGACGAACGCGCGCACCGCCTCGCCGCGATGGCTGATCGCGTCTTTTTCCTCCGGGCTCATCTCTCCCGACGAGCGCTCCTCACCGTCGGGAATGAACAGCGGATCGTAGCCGAACCCGTTGTCACCGACGGGCGCCTCACCGATGCGCCCCTCCATGGTGCCGTGCCAGATGCGCTGCTCACCGTCGGGTGACACCAGCGCCAGCGCGCAGCAAAACCTGGCCGTGCGACGCTCCGCTGGCACCCCGTGGAGCTGCGCGAGGAGAAGTTCGTTGTTCTCGTCGTCGTCGCACATCGGCCCTGCCCAGCGCGACGAACGCACGCCCGGCATGCCGTTCAGCTCGTCCACTTCGAGGCCGGAGTCGTCGGCGACGGCGGCGATGCCTGAGCGCTCCGCCGCGGCGCGCGCTTTGATGAGCGCGTTGCCTTCGAAGGTGCGCTCGGTTTCGTCCGGCTCCGGGTAGGGCTCCACGTCGGCGAGGCTGAGCACCTCGAGGTCGACGCCCGCCTGCTCGACCACACGTCGCAATTCGACGAGCTTCTTCGGGTTGTTGGTGGCGAGCACCACCCGCGTCGGGCGGTTCATGCCAGCGCCTCGCGTTGCAGCCGGGTGAGCTGCTCGCAGCCGAGTGCGCCGAGGTCGAGGAGTTGCCCCAGCTGTTCACGGGAGAAGGGCTCGCCTTCGGCGGTGCCCTGAACCTCGATGAATTTGCCAGAGCCGGTCATCACGACGTTGAGGTCGGTGTCGGCTTGGGAGTCCTCTTCGTAGGCGAGGTCGAGGAGTGCTTCGTCGCCCAGGAACCCCACGGAGATCGCCGCGACGGAATCGGTGAACGGGTCGCCGTCGACTGCCCCTTGTGAGCGGAGGGTTTCGACGGCGTCGACGAGCGCCACGTACGCGCCGGTGATGGACGCGGTGCGGGTGCCGCCGTCGGCCTGGAGCACGTCGCAGTCGAGCACGATAGTGTTCTCGCCGAGCTTCTCCATGTCAATGATGGCGCGCAGCGAGCGACCGATGAGCCGCGAGATCTCGTGGGTGCGTCCGCCGACTTTGCCGCGTCGCGATTCGCGGTCGGAGCGGGTGTGCGTCGCGCGCGGCAGCATCTCGTATTCGGCGGTCACCCAGCCCAGGCCGGAGTCTTTGCGCCAGCGTGGCACCCCGACGGTGGCGCTCGCGGCGACGAGCACGCGGGTCTTGCCGAACTCGACCAGCACCGACCCTTCCGCGTGGTCCAGCCAATGCCTGGTGATCTTCACCTGCCGCAGCTCGTCGGGGCGGCGTCCATCAAAGCGCGAAAAGCTCATGGTGCCACCCTAGTGCTTCGGCCCCGTCCGCTCCACGCGCGTCCTCGTCGCCCCGGTATGTGTGGGCGCTCAGGCATGGGTAGCCGCCGAGGCACACGTAACCTGTGCGGCTCTGTTCCGGAACATGTGTCACTTGCCCGGCGCGATGCACGTCGCCCAAACAGGCAGGTGACACTTGATCCGCTCAGTTGCCGCACAGGTTGCACCTGCCTGGCGGCACGCACCGCACCTGCTCGGCGGCACGCACCGCACCTCCTGGCGGTACACAAAACCTCAGCGGGGGCAGGTGCAGCGGTCGGCGACGGGCACGCCCTCGAGCGCCTCCTCGATGTGCTCCCCGCAGCCCTTCCAGGTGGGCTGACCGCAACGCTTGCAGGTCACTCGTACGCACATGGTGTGCTCCTTCCCGGGCCTCAGCCCAACTCAACCGTGGTGGCATTCCCGACGAAGCCCCCAACCAAGCGCCTTCCGATCCCTCGGAAATCCCTGGGGTCACCCGTCGTGAAGAACGTGCGGCGCGCCTCGCGGGGGTGATGGCGCAGCAACGACATCTGCGCCAGCCGCGAGTACGTCGCCTGGGCGCAGGCGTCAGAGCTGGACACGAGCGTAACCGAATCTCCCAGCACAAACGAGATCACCCCCTGCAACAGCGGGTAGTGGGTGCAGCCGAGAATCAGCGTGTCGCACTGATCGCGCTGGATGGGCGCCAAGTACTCGCGTGCCACGTCGAGCAGCTCGGGCCCGCCGGTCACCCCGGCCTCAACGAACTCCACGAACCGCGGCGCGGCCTGCTTCGTCAGCTGCACGTGCTGCGCGACGGCGACCGCCTCGTCGTACGAGCCCGACGACACCGTCGACTCCGTCGCGATCACACCCACCCGCCCGTTACGGGTAGTGGCGACGGCGCGCGTCGCGGCGGGCAGCACCACGTCGATGATGGGCACGTCGTAACGCTCACGGGCGTCGCGGATGGCCGCCGACGACGCCGAGTTGCAGGCGATCACCAGGGCCTTCACTCCCTGGTCAACGAGGAAATCGAGCCCCTGCAACGCGAACTCGCGCACCTCGGCAATGGGGCGCGGCCCGTACGGCGCCCGCGCGGTATCGCCCAGGTAGATGAGGTCCTCGTTGGGTAACTGCTCGACGAGTGACCGCACGACGGTGAGCCCGCCGAAGCCCGAATCGAACACCCCAATCGGCTGGCCGACGCTCACTCCCACTCCCCACGTTCGCTCACGTCGAGCTCGGCACCTGCCGCGAGGCAGATCGACCGCGTCTCGAGCAGGTCTTCAATGTTGTAGGCGAGCCAGTCCAACACCGCCGCCAGCGCCGGAAACGCCTCCACCTGCTCGGGCGAGGGTTCCGCGTCGGGCTTGGATGACTGCGCGAGCTCTGCGTGCAGCGAGGTGCGCAGCGCGCCCAGGGTTTGCAGCCACGGGGTCACCGACATCTCCAAGACAGGGACGAGGTCGCCGTCGTCGGCAAGCTCGGTGAGGACGGTGGTGGCGTGCGCGTGGAGCGTCGCGGCGCGCCCGCGCACCATGCCCTCCCACACCTCGTCGTCCGACTCCTCCTCCGACAATGGCTTCGGGAACAGCCGCTGCAAGCGGTAGCCCTCGACGTGGTCAAGCGCCCGAAATTGCTCGTCGGCCGCCATCGCCTGGAACGGGTCGTCGAACGAATCCACCGCGCTCGGCGGAAGCAGGTCTTGCAGCGAGTTGCGGTAGCCCCCGACGAGTTCCGCCAGCATGGCGCGGACCCCGTCGCGGCCATCGAAGACCCACACGACAGCATCGGGTTGTAACTTCACGCCGGCTCCATCGTCGCCCACAGCGAATAGTTCTGCATGGCCATGACGTCGCGCTCCATCTCCTCACGGTTGCCGGTGGAGACGACCGCCCGACCCTCGTTGTGTACCTTCAGCATGAGGCGCTCGGCCTCGGCTTCGGGATAGCGGAAGTACTCCTGGAACACGTGCGCGACATAGCTCATCAGATTCACCGGGTCGTCCCAGACGATGGTGACCCACTGCCGCTGCACGGTAGCCTCGACGGCTTCCTCGGGGCGCGATACGGTCTCAGTCACACGTCCAAGCTTGCCACTGATCCCAAGGAAGGGCACGGCATCGGCAGTAGAGTTGAGCGCATGAGTACAGCCCTGCTGACCGACCACTACGAACTCACCATGGTGCAGGCCGCCCGCGCTGCCGGCACGGATGCCCGACGCAGCCTATTCGACCTCTTCGCCAGGCGCCTGCCCGAGGGTCGTCGCTACGGAGTGGTTGCGGGCGTCGGGCGCGCGCTCGACGCCGTCGAGAACTTCCGCTTCAGCGACGAAGAAGTGAATTTCCTCGTCAGCAACAACATCGTCGACGATGACACCGCCGAGTGGCTCGCGAACTACCGCTTCAGCGGCAACATCTGGGGCTACCCCGAAGGCGAGGTGTACTTCCCCGGATCGCCCGTGCTCTCCGTCGAGGGCACCTTCGCGGAGGCCGTCATTTTGGAGACGGTGCTGCTCAGCATCTACAACTACGATTCCGCCGTCGCCTCCGCCGCGTCGCGCATGACGTGGATGGCAGGCGACCGCCCCTGCGCAGAGATGGGCGCGCGTCGCATCAACGAGCACGCCGCCGTCGCCGCCGCCCGCGCCGCCTACATCGCGGGCTTCGCATGGACCTCCGACCTCGAAGCCGGCCGCCGCTACGGCATCCCGACGGCGGGCACCGCCGCGCACTCCTTCACCCTCCTGCACGACTCCGAAGAAGACGCCTTTCGCGCCCAGCTCGACACCTTCGGCGTCGGCACCACACTGTTGGTCGACACCTACGACATCCCGACGGCCATCCGCACCGCCGTAGAACTCACGGACGGCAAACTTGGGTCGATCCGCCTCGACTCCGGCGACCTCGCGCTCGTCGCCCGTGAAGCCCGCGACCTGCTCGACGACCTCGGCGCGACGGAGACGAAGATCATCGTCACATCGGATCTCGACGAGTGGCAGATCGCCCTGCTGCAGGGCGCGCCCGTCGACGGGTACGGCGTCGGCACGAACCTCGTCACCGGCTCGGGCCACCCGACGGCATCGTTCGTGTACAAGCTCGTTGCCCGCGCCGACTCCAACGATCCCGACGCGCCGCTGGAACCCGTCGCGAAGAAATCGTCTGGGAAGGGGTCGCTCGGTGGCCGTAAGTTCGCCATGCGGCGCCTCGATGCGCGGGGCACGGCCGAGGCTGAGGTGATCGGGTTGGGCACCCCGCCGAACAACGATGGCAACGACCGCGATTTGCTGGTTGACATGGTCGTCGACGGTGAGCGCGTCCACCGCGAGACGCTCGAGCAGGCGCGCGAACGCCACCTGCGTTCGCGCACGGAACTGCCGCGCTCCGCCCGCCGGATTTCGAGGGGAGAGCCGGTGATTGAGACACACGTCGTCGACGATCACGGGCGCGAGAGTCAGGGCCCGTACAGCAGCTGAGGTCAGGTGTGGTTTCGATACGCGGCTTCGCCGCTACTCAACCACCGGGATCAATCACCCGACCATCGAGTAGGCGACGCAGTCGCCGTATCGAGATGCCTACGAACGGGAAACTAACCCAATATCCACACGCGTTTGCTGTACAGACCGTTTTTGGCCTGTTCTGGCAAACGCGTGTGGATATTGGGTTAGGCAAGCGGGGGCAGGGGCCCAAGTTCACTACCCCACATGCCTCCATGAGCGACTTGCGGGCGCAGCCCGCTCAAAGTAGCGACTTCCCGCGATCTCCAGTGCAAACCAGCTGGGCGTGGTTGAATCTCATGTATGACGGACCCACGCGAGCAGACCCCGTCAGACGGCCTCGCCCGGTTCACTGATCGGCGCTTCGAAGGGCTCTGTGGCCACGCCACCGCGACGGTAGACGGCGCCCTATCGCTCGTCGAGGTGCACGTCGAGGGGCCGTTCCACGAAAACACCTCCGCGTGCATCCGCAAAGCAATCAACTACGGCCTCATCACCGCGCGCGAAACACTCAGCCGGTACCTTGCCTGTGAGTCCGGCCTCGACCTCCCACCGGGCATTCGCAGCGTCCTCGACGGCGCCTCCGCACCCGAGGCGCACACACCGCCGCACTTGCGCGACTACGAGGCCGACCTGGCCGGCGTGCTCGTGCGCATCGACGGCAGCAAATGTCTCGTCACCTGGGTGGATGTGCCGACGCACCAACACCTGCGACTGCTCCCCGACGTGGTCAACGCCGCCCTCCACGCCGCGGAGTCCAGGCACGACGGACCCCCGCTCGCTGGGCTGTTCGAGTCAACTTGGAGGGAGATCGTCGGAAGGCTCGACGACGTCGACGACCACCTCGAAGCGATCGCCGCCGAACACCACGACGACGCCTGACACCGCCAGCCGCGCTCAGCCGCGCGGCGCCTCCGTGCCGTTCATCACCGCCGCGAGCCGTTTGGGCAGCGCGGCGTCGAAGATCTGCTCCAACGCGATGGGCTTGCCCGACGAGTCGCCCAGCGGCACGCGCCAGTTGGGGTACTCGTCGACGGTGCCCGGCTGGTTTTGCATCCGCCGCTCCCCGACCGCGTCGACAAGGTTGGCGAGCAGCACCTTCGACGGCGTCTCGAGCAGGAAGCGATGCAGCGCGAGCATGACCTCTTCCGGCTGGTCGCGTTGGCTCGCGTCGAGCAGGCCGCGGGAGACGAGCAGGTCGATCCAGCCGTCGTGCTCCGAAGCCGCGATGCGGAGTTCCTCGTCGAGTGGCTCAGTGAGTAGCCCAAGCTGATGCCTAAGCCGCACGTGATCGCCACTCAGGTAGCCGAGCGTGGGCGGCAGGTCGTGCGTCGTGACGCTCGCCATGCAGTACTCGCGCCAATGCTGCGCGTCGAGCGGGCCGCCGTGCATGTCGTACTCGAACCACAGCACCGACGTGCCAAGTATTCCCCGCTGGGCGAGGTATTCGCGCACCCAGGGTTCGACCGTGCCGAGATCTTCGCCGACGATGAGCGCCTGCGCGCGCTGCGCCTCGAGCGCCAGAATGCCCACCATCGCTTCGTGGTCGTAGCGCACGTAGGTGCCGTGCTGCGGGCCGAGCCCCTGCGGCACCCACCACAAGCGGAACAGCCCAAGAATATGGTCGATGCGGGCGCCGCCCACCCGTCGCAGCGCCGCGCGCACCATCTCGCGGTACGGCTGGTAGGCCTGCGCGGCGAGCCGGTCTGGGCGCCAAGGTGGCTGACCCCAGTCTTGCCCGGCCTGGTTGTAGGCATCCGGCGGGGCCCCGACGTGCATGTCGCGGGCGAACATGTCGGGCATCATCCACGTGTCCGCGGAGGCCTTGTGCACGCCGACGGCGAGATCATTCACGACGCCGACCGACATGCCCGCTTCTTCTGCCGCGGTCTGCGCGCGACTCACCTGCTCTTGCGCGATCCACTGCAGCCACTGGTGGAAGCGCACCTCGTCGGCGTGCTCGGCAGCGAACGCGGCCACCGCGGGCGAGGCGACGTCGCGGAATGCCTCGGGCCAGTCATGCCAACTGGGGCCGAACTCCACGCTGAGCGTGCTCCACACGCCGTAGAGGCGGATGCCTTCGCCTTCGCGACGCAGAAACTCGTCGAATGCGATCTGCCGCGCCGGGCGCAGCCCCAGCTCGTACAGCGGCCGAAGGGCCTCAAGCTTGCGCACCCACACGTCGTTGCGCTCCACCGCGCCCGACTTCTCGCCGGCGCGGCGCGCGTCGATGCGAAGCGCCTCGATGGCGCGGCGCGCTTTGGGGTCGAGGCCCACGTACTCGGGCACCGCTTCGGGGCGGATGTAGATCGGGTTCAGGAACCGCCTGCTCATGGGCAGATAGGGCGACGGTTCCAGCGGCGGCACCACTTGGGCGGCGTGGAGCGGGTTGATGAGCGTGTAATCGGCGCCCTGTTTGGCGCCCGACCAGGTAATGAGATCCGCGAGATCCGCGAAGTCGCCGACGCCCCAAGAACGTTCGGAGGTAACAGAGTACAGCTGCGTGGCGTACCCCCACACTCGCTGGTTGTGCATCTTCTGCGGGAAGCCGACGAAGCGCGGCGTCACGATGGCGGCTGCCTCGTGGCGCACGCCGTCGGTGGTGGCGACGAGGCGGTGGTAGCCCGTCGGGAGGTCGCCTGGAATCCAGAAACTCGCCTCGCCGCGCCACTGGCCGCCCACCTCGCGGTCGGGGACGAAGTTGTCCACTTGCCATGCCTGACGGGTGCCGCCCTGTTCCAGTTCAACGACGAGTTCGACGTCGTGGCCGGAGACGACGTGCACCTCGATCGTGCGGCCGTGTCCTTCCTCCAGTACGGTGCACGGCGGCAGCACGGTGTGCCAGCGCTCGGCTTCGATTCGGTGCAGGGCTTCGTCGCACAATTCCGGTGTGCTGGCGTCGACGTCGAGGGCTGCGAGCACTGCGACGATGGTTTCCGCCGGGATGTCGACGTGTCGGCCCTTCCAGTCCCAGAAATCGCGGGCGATGCCGAAGTGATCGGCGAGTGCGATGAGCGAAGGATGCGCGGTGCTCACTTACACGGCCTCTCGAGTGTTGATAACGACGGTCTTGGACAGCAGGTCGGGCAGCGTCTGCTTGCGGTCTAGGAACAGCACCGTGATTTGCGCCAGGAAGCCGACGATCTGGTAGATGATGGCCCCGACGCCACCTCGGATGAGAGCGACCTTCCAACCCACGGAGGCGAGTTGTTCGTCGCCTAGTTTCGCAACACGCAGGCCGCAGATTTTCTGGCCCAGCGTGGCATTCATGGTGCCGATCAAGATGGTGCGGTAAGCAATCCACATGATGGTGGTGACCAGCGCCGCCGTGCCCAGTGACTGGATGAGGCCCATCGGAATTTCCGGCGCGGGGACGGTCGGGTCGGCGAGTGACTCGATGAGCTGTACGAGGTAACGCTCGAGCTGGCTGTCCATGCCGGTGTTCAATCCAGCGGTGAGCATGCCGTTCACGATGCCGACGATGATGCTATCGATGATGAAGCCGAGCACGCGCCACCAGAACCCGGCCAGTGCGTAGCCGCCCTGTACAGGAATCTGCTTGCCATAACTGTACGCCGAGACGCCGTACCCAGCGCCCTGGGTGCCGTAGCCGCTCGAGTGGGCGCGCAACCTGGGGTCGACGTACGGAGTGCCTCCCCCTTGCGGGTGCGCTTGCGGTTGCTCCTGCGTCGGAGCTCGCTGCTCTCTTGTGGCCTGCGACCACGCCTCTCCGTCCCAGAAACGTTGACCGGAGCCTCCGGCGGGGTCGGGGTACCAACCTGGCGGTGGTTGCTGTGGCATCTGCGTCATAGATCCAAGCATGCCAGACAAAGGCCGCAGCTTTCCTTTCGTAGCCATCTGGCACGATAATGGATCTGAGATGGAGATGATCGACCGATATCGCATCACCGGACGTATCGGGTCCGGATCGTTTGCGACGGTATACCAGGGCCACGACGACACGCTCGACGTCGCCGTCGCCATCAAGGTATTGGCGGAAAATTGGTCGACGAACGACGACGTACGCGGGCGTTTCCTCGCCGAGGCCAGGTTGCTGCGGCGGCTCTCCGACGAGCGCATCGTGCGCGTCTACGACATCGGCACCACCGACCGCGGCCAGCCCTACTACGTGATGGACATCGCCAACGGCGGGTCGCTCGATCAACTCAGGAAGCGACGGGTACAGCCCGGCCTCGCGCTGCGGCTGTGCGCTGAGGCCACCCGTGCGCTCGAAGTTCTGCACAAGCACCAACTCGTGCACCGCGACATCACACCCGGCAACGTACTGCTCAACAACACCAAGTCGGGGGTGAAGGTGCTGCTGGCCGACTTGGGCGTCGCCAAATCACTCCTCGACGAATACCGCGACACCATGACCGCCGGCACGCCCGCGTACATGGCCCTCGAACAAGCGAAGTCGACGCAGCTCGACCAGCGCTCCGACCTGTACTCGATGGGATGCGTCACCTACGCCCTACTCACCGGGCACCCGCCGTTCCCCATCAAGACGCTGGAAGACTTGCTCTCACGCAACTCCGCCATCGGTCCCGTGCCGATTGCCGAACAAATCGGCGCCCCCGCGAGCCTCGACACGTTCTTCGCC
>NZ_CAMYPD010000050.1 GCF_947286155.1 uncultured Tessaracoccus sp. | reverse complement strand
GTGTTGGCGTCGCTGTTCGCAGCGGGCGCGGGCACCGTCGGAGAGTACGAACACTGCGCATTTTTCACCGCCGGTACGGGCCAGTTTCGGCCCATCGGCGATGCCAACCCCACCATCGGCCAGGTGGGGGAGTTGGAGCGCGTCGCCGAGCACCGCGTCGAGCTGACGTTTCCGCGACGACTGCGTAGTGAGGTCGTGGCCGCGTTGCGCGCCGCCCACCCTTACGAGGAGCCCGCGTTTCACGTCGTGGAGAACATGGCTTGAGCCTTGTCGGCGGAACTGCGGGTGGGGGCGTACCCGATAGACTGGGCGTTCTCGTACGCCAGCTGCAAGGAGCACCTGTGAGTGACGATATTTTTGTTGAGTCCGACGACGCGGCCATCAAGCCTGTGGTTGCGGTGGTGGGCCGACCCAACGTCGGGAAATCCACGCTGGTGAACCGCATTCTTGGGCGGCGTGCGGCCGTCGTGCAAGACCAGCCGGGTGTCACGAGAGATCGCATCAGCTACGACGCGAACTGGAACGGCAAAGACTTCGTCGTCGTCGATACCGGCGGCTGGGTTTCCGATGGCAAGGGCATGGCTGCGCAGATCGCGGAGCAGGCCGAGCTGGCTATTGCTACGGCCGACGCCGTGTTGTTCGTCGTGGACGCCACCGTCGGCACACTCGACGAAGACGAAGCCGTGGTGCGGGTGCTGCGTCGCAGCAAGAAGCCGGTCATCCTGGCTGCCAACAAGGTCGACGATCAGCGCCACGAGGCGAACGCCGCCACCATGTGGAACCTTGGGCTGGGGGAGCCGTATCCCGTCTCTGCGCTGCATGGGCGGGGCTCCGGCGATCTCCTCGACGCCGTCCTCGCGGCCCTTCCCGACGCTCCCTCCACGCCGTTCGTGGAGCGGTCTGGGCCGCGTCGCGTGGCGATCGTCGGCAAGCCGAACGTGGGGAAGTCGTCGCTGCTCAACCGCTTGTCAGGGCAGCAGC
The DNA here is from genome assembly GCF_947286155.1 of uncultured Tessaracoccus sp. Classification (GTDB taxonomy): domain Bacteria; phylum Actinomycetota; class Actinomycetes; order Propionibacteriales; family Propionibacteriaceae; genus Arachnia. The sequence continues at coordinate 15,751 of NZ_CAMYPD010000050.1, read as the reverse complement.
GTTCCGTGGTCTCCGATATCTCCGGCACGACGGTCGACCCCGTCGACGAGATCGTCGAGGTGGGCGGCAACATCTACCACTTCGTCGACACCGCCGGCATCCGCCGCCGCGTCAAGGAAGCCAGTGGACACGAGTACTACGCGAGCCTGCGCACGCAGGCGGCCATCGAGCGCGCCGAGGTGTGCATTCTGGTGATCGACGCGTCCGAACCCATCACCGACCAGGACCTACGCATCTTGAGCTCCATCGAGGAGAGCGGGCGCGCGCTCGTCGTCGCGTTTAACAAGTGGGATCTCACCGATGAGGAACGTCGCCGCTACCTAGAGCGCGAGGTGGAGCGTGATCTCGTGGCCTTCCAATGGGCGCCGACGGTGAACATCTCCGCACTGACTGGGCGCAACGTCGAGAAGCTGTCAAAGGCGATTGAGGAGTCTGCGGAAGGCTGGGAGACCCGTGTCTCGACGGGCAAACTCAACTCGTTCTTGGGCAGGCTGGCTGCGTCGCATCCGCACCCGGTGCGCGGCGGCAAGCAGCCCCGCATTTTGTTCGGCACGCAGGCACATAACTGCCCGCCGACCTTCGCGCTGTTCACCAGCGGACAGATGGACCAGTCGTATGTTCGCTTCATCGAGCGCCGCTTGCGCGAAGATTTCGGGTTCCGCGGCTCGCCCGTCCACCTCGAGGTCCGCGCCCGTCAGAAGCGCAATGCTGCGCGTTGATGATGCGTAGCGCCGCGCCTTCCCCGACCGTCGAATAGGGGCGGCCCTCACCCGACCGTCGAGTAGGGCCGAAGGCCCGTATCGAGACGCATCGATTGAAAAACTTCAAAATCCGTACGCAGTTTGACCAAACACCCCTAAATCGGGCCCTTCATCTCAGCTGCGTACGGATTTTGAAGTTTCGTATTACTCAACCACCTAGCGCCCCCTCCCATGATTGAGTAGCGCCCGCAGGGCGCGTATCGAAATCATCCACAGTTTGCTTTCCGTCTTGAGCGAGGTAGACTCAACATTGAAGTTGAGCCGCCCAGGCTCAAGAGCTAGAGGAGCAACCATGACAACCAGCTACTACGACCCGTTCCGCGAATTCGGCCGCGCCATCAACTCTGCGTTCCGCACGCCTGGCAGCGTCGGCATGCCGATGGACCTGTACCGCGACAAGGAGGCGTTCGTCGCGAACATCGACCTCCCCGGCGTGGACCCCGACTCCATCGATATCGACATCGAGGAAAACACCCTCACCGTTCGGGCCGAGCGCAAGGCCACGGTCACCAGCGAAGACACCGAGTGGCTCACCCGCGAGCGCTCCACCGGCACCTATGCACGTCAGCTGTCGCTCGGCAACGGGGTGGCACTCGACCAGATCGAGGCCAATTACAACGACGGTGTGCTCACCATCACGCTTCCCATCGCTGAGCAGGCCAAGCCACGCAAGGTTACGGTGACGCGTTCGAGCGTTGACCACAAGGTCCAGGCCGAGGTGGAAGACTAAACACACGCAGCACAACGCGCCGCATTTGCACAACGTGTTTGGCCTGTACTAGTGTTCAGGCAATTTGAGCACAATTCGAAGGCGGCGCATGAGTACACACCTGCAATCTCCACAACCTCCGCTCGATGACGATTTCTCATTCGAAGCCGTGCCACAGCAAAGCCGACGTTCCTTTTGGGCCGTCGGCTTTGTTATGCTCGGCTTCACGTTCTTCTCGGCATCGATGAGCGTTGGCGCAAAACTCGGCAATGGGCTGAGCTTCACTCACTACACGCAGGCCGTGCTGATCGGCGGCGTCATCCTCGCCATCTACACCGGGGCGCTCGGATTCGTCGGCGCCAAAACCGGCATGGGCTTCGACCTCCTCGCACAGCAATCCTTCGGATCGCTCGGCAGCTTGCTCCCCTCAGCACTGATCTCGCTGACTCAGATGGGCTGGTTCGGCGTCGGCGTCGCGATGTTCGCTATCCCGACGGCGGAGCTCCTGCACATCGGCCCGTGGCCGATCATCATCATCGCGGGCGCACTGATGACCGCGTCGGCCTACTTCGGCATCAAAGCCATCGAGATCGTCAGCTTCATCTCCGTACCGCTGATTGCCGTACTCGGCACGTATTCGATGGTGCTCGCCACTTCCGACGGCGGCGGCCTCAGCCAGATGTTCGCCTCATCCACTGGGATGCCGCTCATGACCGGCGTGGCGCTTGTCGTCGGCTCATTCGTATCCGGTGGATCCGCCACCCCGAACTTCACGCGGTTCGCGAAGTCCACACGATCTGCCGTGGTCACCACCGTGGTGGCGTTCCTGCTCGGCAACACGCTGATGTTCAGCTTCGGTGCGGTGGGCGGCGCGCTCACGGGCAAGGACGACATCTTCTACGTGATGATCGCCCAGGGGCTGGCCGTGCCGGCACTCATCGTGCTCGGCGCGAACATCTGGACGACGAACAACAACGCCCTCTACACCACCGGCCTCGGGTTCGCGAACGTGACCAAGATCGCGAAGAAGCCCCTCGTTTTGGTAGCCGGCGTGCTTGGAACGCTCCTCGCGCTGTGGCTGTACGACAACTTCGTCGTCTGGTTGAACCTCCTCAACGCCACACTGCCACCCATCGGCGCAATCCTGATCGCCGATTACTTCTCTAGGCCCTGGCACTACGCCGGTGGTGGAGAGAAGCCGCGCTACCGCGTCGTATGGGGCTCGGTGGCCGGCGTACTGGCGGGTGCCGCCGTCGGATGGTTCGTGCCATGGGGCATCGCATCCATCAACGCCATGGCGGTAGCGTTGGTGGTGTACCTGGTCGGAGCACGAATCCAGAAATCGGTGCAGCAACGATGAATCTCCTTATAAGAAACGTCCGAATTGAGAACGCGGAGCAGCTCAGCTGTATCCGCATCGAGCAGGGCCGGTTCGCCGAAATTGAGCCAGCCCTCGAACCGCGCGACGGGGAGCGCGTCGTCGACTATCACGGCCAGCTCGCACTGCCGCCGATCATCGAATCGCACGTGCACCTCGATTCCGCCCTGACTGCTGGTCAGCCTCGCTACAACGAGTCCGGGACGCTCTTCGAAGGCATCGAGGTGTGGAGCGAACGAAAGCGCAACCTCACCGTCGACGATGTGAAGGAGCGTGTGGGTAGGGCGGTACGTCAGCAGGCGCGATTCGGCATTCAGTTCGTGCGAAGCCACGTCGATGTCACCGACCCCGAGCTCACCGCCTTGCGCGCGCTACTCGAACTTCGCGAGGAACTCCGCGACGACGTCACCCTGCAGCTCGTCGCGTTCCCGCAGGAAGGCATCGACTCGTTCCCGAATGGGCGCGCGCTCATGCGCAAGGCCGCGGAGATGGGAGTCGATGCGATCGGCGCCATCCCGCACTTTGAGTTCACGCGCGAATACTCGGTGTCGTCGCTCAACTTCGCGATGGAGCTGGCGCAGGAATTCAATCTTCTCGTGGACGTGCACTGCGACGAGATCGACGACGAAGCATCCCGCGGCCTCGAAACCCTGGCCACCAGGGCCTACGAGGCTGGCATCGGCGAGCGCGTCACCGCGTCGCACACCACAGCGATGCACTCGTACAACAATGCCTACTTCATCCGACTGCTTCGCTTGCTGCAGATGAGCGGTATTAACTTCGTCTCGAACCCGATGGTGAACACACACCTACAGGGACGGATGGACACCTACCCCAAACGACGAGGCGTCACCCGCGTGAAGGAACTCACCGACGCGGGGCTGAACGTGAGCTTCGGGCAGGACGACATCGTCGACCCCTGGAATCCGCTCGGCACGGGCAACCTGCGCGACGTAGTGCTGAACGGGCTGTACGTAACCCAGATGATGGGGCACCAGCAGATCGTGGACTCGTACCGCTTCATCACACACAACGCGGCCCGCACGCTGCACCTCGAGGAGTACGGCATCGAGGTGGGTAAGCCCGCGAACTTCGTCGTGTTCGACGCGAACGATTGGGTGGAAGCGCTGTCGTTCAACGCCGACGTGCTGGCGTCGTACCGTGGCGGACGCGAGCTCTACAAGGCAGAACCCGCCCGTCGTGAGGTGCTGTTCTGAGCTGACCACTCAACTGGCGCGACGCCCGTCGGTGCGGTAATGTTCATCCTCGGACTTAAGGTCCGACGGGCTGTAGCGCAGTTTGGTAGCGCACTTGACTGGGGGTCAAGGGGTCGCAGGTTCAAATCCTGTCAGCCCGACCATGGGGGGGTAGCTCGTTGGTTTCCGGTCGTTGAAGCTGCAGGTGGTTGAGTAACCCGCGAAGCGGGCGTATCGATTGCACGTGCTCCCAGCGGGTGCTCTACTTGGGTGCATGCTCAATGCCGTGCAGATCCGTCCGCTCTCTGTCGACGATGCGCCCGCGATGGCTGAGGTGCTGAGAGCAGCATCGCTCTATGAGTTTATTGGCGGCTCGCCACCATCGGCAGCGGAGCTCGCAAGGCGCTATGCCGTACAGGTCGCGGGCGTGTCGCCGGATGGGCAGGAACGGTGGATCAATGAGGTGGTCGTTCTTGAACCCCATGACCGGCCTATCGGGTACGTGCAGGCGACCATTCCTATCGCTGGTGGCCCGACGGAGATTGCCTGGGTGATCGGTGAACCATGGCAAGGGCACGGGTACGCCGCCCGAGCGGCACAGCTCCTCGTGGAACTCCTGGCTGGACGAGGCGTGACCGAGCTGGTTGCCCACATCCACCCCGATAACGTTGCCTCACAAAAGATCGCACAACGACTCGGGCTACAACCGACGAATCTCATCGTTGAAGGCGAGACCCGCTGGGAAGGACCCTGCGGGTGATCGATCAGTGAGTTCCTCCGAAAGATAGATCAAGCTCGTGGCTCGTCTACCCACCACGAACCTGATCTATCTTCGCCCTGCGCGTACTCTTGCGGGTATGACGCTCAAAGATTCAGATCAAGTGAAGACCGCCCCGCTCGTCGCCGTCGGGCTGTGCGGCGGTTTCGCGGTGGCGCGCGAATCCGGCATCCGTGCGCTTGGAGGCGCGGTGCTCGCCGGCGCCGGGCTGTACGCGGGCCGCACCTGGCTGCGCAAAGGGGGAGTGGGGAAGACCGCGCTGCTGACCGCGCTCTACATGGGCGGGTTCGGCTACTCCCACAAGCTCGCCAAGAAGATTGGCGCCTGGCCATCCGTGCTTGCTGTCACCGCCGTCGCAGCAGGCGCAGCGCACTGCCTCGTGGATGAGGAGTAGCGGCGCCACTTCTCGGTGGTTGAGTAGCGCCGCAGCCCCCCGGTGGTTGAGTAGCGCCGTAGGCGCCTATCGAAACCACGTCGCTGCGTCTCGATACAGCGGCTACGCCGTCTACTCGACGACCAGAGCAGCTTCGCTGCATCACCCAGCCAGGGCCCGCTTCACCTTTGCTGCGACGGTGGCACCCTCGGCGCGACCGCTCACCTTCGCATTCACGGCCTTCATGATCTGGCCCATCTGCTTCATCGTGGGCTTCTCGCCCGACGCGTCGGCAGCCGCCTGCACCTCGTCGGCGATGATCTGGTCGAGTTCCTCGTCGGTGAGCATGGCGGGGAGGTACTTGGAGAGCACATCGGCCTCCGCAGTTTCAGCCTCCGCCAGCTCAGGACGACCACCGTCGATGTAGGCCTGCGCGGAGTCCTTCCGGGCGCGCACCTCGCGCTGCAGCACCGCAACCTCTTCATCCTCGGTGAGTTCGCGGGCGACGTCGCCAGCAACCTTCTCCTTCTTCAGCGCGGCAATGGCCATGCGCAGCGTGGTGGTGAGGGTCTTGTCTTTGGCTCGCATGGCGGCAACCATGTCGTCGTGGATCTGCTTCTCGAGGCTCATCTATGGCTCCTAATTACTAGTACGGCCTTCATTTTTCCACACCCCAACAAGCGCGACGTCGCCAACATAGGGCATAGTCACCTGCGTGAATAGGAACCCGACGCCACGAACACTGCGTATCCTCGAGTCCCTTCTGTTGGGTTCGCTCACATTCGGGTTGTTCTTCGGCGCCGGCAACCTAATTTTTCCTGTGTCGCTCGGGCTGCAGGCTGGCAACAATGGGGTTCCCGCTGCGCTCGGCTTCCTCGTCGCGGCGGTGGGCATCCCTGTCCTCGGCGTCATTGCGACGGCCACCGCAGGCACCCGCAGTTTGCCCGAGCTGGCATCACGGGTGCACCCCGTGTTCGCGATGGTGTTTACCTGCGCGCTCTACCTCACGATCGGCCCGTTCTTTGCGATACCCCGCACCGCCACCGTGTCGTACGAGATCGCCTTCGGCAACTCAGAAGGCACGGGAAATGCGCTCGCGCTCGCGGTGTTCAGTGCGGTCTTTTTCATACTCGTACTCGTCGCTGCCCTTCGCCCCGGGCGCATCCTCGACATCGTCGGCAAATTCCTCACACCCATCTTCCTCGCGCTCCTCGGCGTGCTCCTCGTCGCCGCCTTCCTTGCCCCGGCAGCCCCAGCGCCGGACCCCGTCGGGGCTTATGCCTCGCACGCGGCTGCGCGTGGCATCCTCGATGGCTACAACACGATGGACGGGCTCGCATCCCTCGCGTTCGCCATCATCGTGATCGATTCCGCGCGCAAGCTCGGTGTCACGGGCAAGGGGCGCATCGCAACAGAGGTATGCAAGGCAGGTGCAGTTGCCGCTGTCGCGATGGGCGCGATCTACCTCGCACTCGCGGTGCTGGGCTCGCGCATGACTGAGCTGGTGGCCCGCGACACCAACGGGGCGGTCGCACTGGCGACGATGTCACGCTGGTTGTTCGGCAGCACGGGGCATGTTCTCGCCGCGCTGATTATGTTCGTCGCGTGTTTGAAGACCGCGATCGGCCTCATCGTCGCTAGCGCTGAAACCTTCTCGCTCATGTTTCCCCGGCTCGGGAGCCAGCGACGGTGGGCCATCGGCTTCACACTGTGGTCGCTCATCATGGCGAATCTCGGCCTCGACACCATCATCCATGCAGCCGTGCCAGTGCTCCAGGTGCTCTATCCCATGGCCATCATGCTCATCGTGCTCGGCTTGCTGGACCGTTTCGTCGCGGGTCAGGCAGCCATCCACTGGATGCCAGTCCTCTTCGCGGGCTTGGCATCACTGGCGACGGTGCTCGTCAGCGCTGGCTGGTTGCCCAGCGGTGCGTGGACGCGCCTGCTTCCCGGGTTCGACTTGGGGTTTGGGTGGGTGCTCCCTGCGGCCGTGGGTTTCCTCGTCGGGGGAGTGGTCAGCGTTTGGCGACGCTCCCCAAGCTCGCGATCCACACGCTGACGCAGAACGTCGCGGCTGCCAACGCGGCGTACCAGGCCTTTACCGTGAGGTCAGCACCGTGCGCGACGACGGTGAGCCCCATCGCCACCTCACACACCACCAACACCGCCAGCACGGCACCAAACACGCGAGTATCGCTGCGGCGCAGGCCTTGCACCGCCACCAGCGCAGTAAGAACTGCGGCAACCCCGCCCAGCACCAGACGCACCCACTGCCAGGCCACGTTGCCGTCGGCCTCGATGATGCGCCACACCGGCCAACTCATGCACCGGGTGAGCGAACCGGAACCCGCCACCAACACGCTGCAGATGTGAAACGCGAACAGTGCCCCAACGGCACCCCAGGCTAGGCGTCCAGTAGCGGGTGGCTGCCACCGTCGGGGATACCGCAGTACGCACACAACAGCCACGGTGATCGCGACGAGCGCGATAAGGCTGGCCCCGAGATCGAAGGCAGCCCAAGCTTTCGAGATGCCAACCTTCACCGTCAGCATCCCCAGCACACCAGCGATCATGGCGCCGACGAACGCCACCCACGGCAGCACTCTGACCAGCGGATCTTTCACGCGGAGCCCGACGATCGCCGCGGTCAGCAGGAGTGGGCCGCAGCTGACGGCGACCACTCGGTGCACGAACTCCAGGATGGGGTTGAGCTGCGCTTCCGGCGCGATCTGGCCGACGTAGCAGCCCGGCCAGTTCGGGCACGCAGCGCTGGAGTCCGTCGCGCACACCACCGAACCCAAGGCCACCGCGGCGAAGGTGACGATCGCGGCAGCGACGAACACCGCCCTCGTCACAGCTCCCGGCACCGCACCCTGCTCCACTTGGCCTACCTCCTGCTCGTCATGCTGTTCCCCCGACATGCTAGGAAGCCCCTCGATGACTGTTGCAGCCGGGTCGCCACAAGCACGCCCGCGGCCATCGCCAGGAATTGTCAGAGGCAGTTGTTAAGCTTCCAAGCAATCGATATAGCTCTGCGAGGAGGCGGCCCGTGAAGTTCATCGCAACAGGCGATTGGCAGCTCGGCATGACCGCGCATTATCTCGACGAACAGGCACGCCCACGCTACCTGGAGGCCCGGTTCGAGGCTGTGCGGCACATCGGGGCGTTGGCTGACGAACACGGTGCTGAGTTCGTCGTCGTATGCGGCGACGTGTTCGAATCAAATCAACTCGATCGACGAGTGCTGGCGCAGGCCTTTGAAGCCATGCGCGCCATCGCTGTTCCTCTGGTGCTGGTTCCCGGCAACCATGATCCACTTGATGCTTCCTCCATCTATAACTCGCAGGCGTTCCAACAGCGTTGTCCCAGTCACGTTCACGTCCTTCGCAGCGGCGAGCCGTTCGCGGTGCGCGAGGGCGTCGAAGTTGTGGGAGCGCCTTGGAAGTCCAAACGCCCGCTCACAGATCTCCTGGGCGAGGCTATCGACGGCCTCGAGCTACCGTCGGGCAGCGTTGTCCGCGTGCTCGCCGGACACGGGGCAGCGTCAACCCTCAACCCAGACCCGGACGAGCCCTCCACCTTCGACGTCCCACGGCTCACTCAGGCGCTGGACGATGGCTTGATCCACTTCGTCGCGGTGGGAGACAAGCACTCCACCACTCAAGTGGCCGACGGCATTTGGTACCCCGGCACACCCGAGGTCACGAGCCGACGCGAGCCAGATCCGGGCAACGTGCTGCTGGTCGAGGTGCAGCCAGACGGAATCAACGTTGAGACGTTGCACGTCGGGCAGTGGCAGTTTCTCGTTGTGGAAGCCACCCTCGGCTCCGGCGCCGACGTGGAGGCCCTCACCCGACGCCTGGAGCGCGTCGCGCACAAGTCCCGCACTGCGGTGTGGCTACGGCTGTCCGGTTCCATCACAACGGTGCAGCATGCACAGCTCGAAGCGGCACTCGACGATCTCGCGCATCTCTTCGCAAAACTCAGTATCTGGGAACGCCACAACGACCTAGCGGTGATTCCTGACGATGCCGACTTCTCCGACCTCGGCCTCACCGGGTTTGCCGACGACGCGCTGCAGGAACTCATCCAACGTGCTTCCAGCGACGACGATGACGACGCGGGGGCAGCACACGACGCCCTCAGCTTGCTGTACCGCTTCGCAGGAGGTGCGCGATGAAGCTGCATGCCATCACGCTGCGCAACTACCGAGGCATCGTCGAGCGCACCATCGAGTTCGACGAGCACATCACCGTCGTCGCTGGCCCGAATGAGGTAGGTAAGTCGTCGGTGGCGGAGGCGCTTCGCCTGCTTCGTACGGAGCTGGATAGCACGAAGAAGAGTGCCGTAAAGGAGGTACAAACCGTCGGGCTCGATGCTGGCCCCGAGGCAGAAGTCGATGTGAGCACGGGGAAGTATCGCCTGACGTACCGCAAGCGCTGGCTGAAGAAGCCCCTCACGGAACTTCACGTCATCGAGCCCAAACCGGAACAGCTCTCGGGCAGGGAAGCACACGAGCGCTACCTCGCCATTCTCAACGAGACCACCGACGTGGCTCTGCTCGACGCATTGGAGAGCCGCCAAGGAGAATCCCTGCGCCAGCCGCAGCTCGTCAATTTGCGATCGTTGCAGAGCGCGCTCGGAGACGAGAGCCCGTCGGAGAGCGACGACCTGATGCTCCGCCGTATCGACGAGGAGTTCTTGCGCTATTTCACCCCGACGGGGAAGCCAACAGGCAGTTATGCCGCTGCCGAGGCACGCGTTAACGAGGCGCAGGAAGCGCTCGATGCAGCTCAGTCGGCGAGCACCCACATGCAGCAGCTCACCGATGAACACGCATTGGTGGCTGAGCGCATCACGGACCTAACAAAGCAACAGGCCCACAGCGCAGAAGAGGTCACCGAGTTTCAGCAACAAGCCGATGCCGCCGAGGCAGCAGAGGACGCACTGCGCTCAGCAGCGTCGAAGCTCACCTCAGCGCAATCAGCCTTGCAGCATGTACTGGATGCTCAATCCAGTCGACGACTGAGCGTCCAGCGGCTAACGGAAGACGAGCATGAGTTGCAAGCACAGCGTGTGCATCTGGCGCAGTTGTTAGAAGAACGCGACGCGGCTGTGCAGGCGCATGCAGAAACCGAAGCGGAGCTCAATGCCCTGCAACGGCACCTCGATGAGGCCCAGGCTGAACAAGAGCACGCCGAGCAACGCCTGCTCCATGCCCGCAGCATCGCTCAGCGTGAGCTCCTCACCAAGCGCCTCGCTGAAGTACGCGAAGCCGACGCCATCCGCACACGGGCTGCGGCCGTACTCGATGCGAACCACATCGATGACGCGGCCGTCGTTCGCCTCGTCACGCTGCAGGCCAACCTCGACGCCGCCACGGCAGCCAGCGAGGCTGCAGCCGCGCTCGTTACCGTCGACGTGCATGGTCAACAGCCAGTGCAACTCGACGACGAATCGCTGGAGCAGAGCGCGCACGTCGTTCGCCCGGTGCTCGAACCCGTACGAATACACGTCGACGATGTGCTCACCGTGGAGGTCCGGCCGGGTAAATCTCCCGACGAGGAACGCACCCGCCTCGCAGAGGCCACCGCCGCGTTGCATCGGGCGTTCGACGAACTCTCCGTCGCGACAATCGATGATGCGAAGGATGCTGCAGCCGCCCGCCACGACGCGTCGTTGGCACTGGAGCGCGCATCGGTTGCGTTGGAACACCTTCTCGACGGCGCATCGATCACCGATCTCGAGCACGAGGTGGCGGCGCTGCAGGCCACGATGGGGGAGGAGCCAGCTCCTGAAGCACCCATCCCGGAACTCGAGGACGCCTACATCCGTGCCGGGCAGCGTCGCGACGAAGCCCAACAGCAACGAGATACCTCCGCAACGGCGCTCACCGCGCGCGAGGCTTCGGCACACGCTGCGGCGTTGGCGTACGAGAAGACGGCGAGTGCTGTGGGGTCCCGCCAGGCGGCGTTCGAGCTGCACCAGCAGCGGCTAGCCCAAGACCGCGTTGCCAAAGCCGATGCCGTCCTCGACGAGGAGGCCACGCAAGCCCAAGGCGCCGTAACGGAAGCAACCGCCGCGCGTGACGCTGCGCAAAGTAAGTTCGACGATGCCGACGTCGACACCGTGCGCATGTGGCTTGCGAACGCCGAAGGCAATCATGCTTCGGCCTCCGAGCAGCTGAACGATGCGAAGTCGCGGCTCACGGAGCTGGGCGCCCTCATCGACGATCGTGCCCGCCTCGGCCTCTTTGACGCCCTCGTCGAGGCCAGGGCCGAACTCGAGGCAGCCGTCGATGAGCATGCGCGGCTGCACCGTGCGGCATCGGCAGCGAAACTGCTGCGTGAGGTATGGCTTCGACATCGAAGCGCCGCCCAAGAACGCTACGTGGAACCGTTCAAGGAGCGCCTAGAATCGCTGGCCAAAGTGGTGTTCGGGAAGGATGTGCAGGTAGAGATCGACCCCGAGCTCAACATCGTCTCGCGCACACTCGACGGGCGTACCGTCGCGTTCAGCCAGCTGTCCGGCGGCGCGCAGGAGCAACTCGCGCTTCTGGGCAGGCTCACCTGTGCGAATCTCGTCTCCCCAGATGAGGGAGCTCCGGTCATCATCGACGACGCTCTCGGCTTTTCGGATCCCCAGCGGTTGCGTGCTCTGGGGTTGGCGCTGGGGCAAGTCGGCCAGCACGCGCAAATCATCCTGATGACGTGCCAACCAGATCGCTATCAGCAGGTGGGCAAGGCACGTCGAGTGGAACTCACGAGCATCACGTAGGCGAGTAATGGGCACGTGTTGCTCGTTGTTTGCTCAACGTTTACCCCAGCAGCCAGCCAGTTGCACCGCCCGTGCCTTTATTGTCTGGGGCATCGATCCAAGGAGTTTATCTATGTTCAAACGCATCGTGGCCCCCGTGTTCACCACGTTGTTGGTGGCCAGCGGCCTCGCCAGCACGGCTCAAGCGGATGAGTCCGCACCCTCGTCCCTCCGCATCGCCACCTTCAATGCCAGCCTGAATCGCTCCGCCGAAGGCGAGCTCATCCAGCACCTCAGCAACGGCGACAACGAGCAGGCACGCAATGCTGCTGAAACTATTCAGCGCGCGAACCCCGACATCATCCTGGTCAACGAGTTCGACTACGACGAGAACGGCACGGCCCAAGACCTGTTCCGCACGAACTACCTCGAGGTCTCGCAGCACGGTGCCGACCCGGTCACCTACCCGTATGCCTGGAGCGGCCCGGTCAACACCGGCGTGCCGTCTGGCTTGGATCTCAACAACGACGGCGAGGTCGGCGGCCCGGACGACGCCTGGGGCTTCGGCATGTTCCCCGGCCAATACGGCTTCGTCGTGTACTCGAAGTACCCCATCAAGGCTGACGACATCCGCACCTTCCAGAACTTCCTGTGGAAGGACATGCCCGACAACGTCATGCCCGAGAACTGGTTCGACGCCGACGAGGTCGAGCAGGTGCGTCTCTCGTCGAAGACCCACGCCGACATCCCCGTCCGAGTAGGCGACGAGACGCTCCATGTTCTCGCCGCACACCCGACACCGCCGTCCTTCGACGGCCCGGAACAGCGCAACAAGCGGCGCAACAACGACGAGATCCGCATCTGGGCCGACTACATCTCCGGCAAGGCAGATTATCTCTACGACGACAAGGGCACCAAGGGCGGCCTCGAAGCCGGTTCGCACTTCACAATCCTCGGCGACTACAACTCCGACCCCAACGACGGCGACTCCATGCCCGGCTCTATCGACCAGCTACTGAATCACCCCCTCGTGCTGGACCCAAAGCCGACGTCGGATGGCGCCGTCGAGGCAGCGAAGCAAGGTGGCGCGAACGACAGCCATAAGTCTGACCCGAAGTACGACACCGCTGATTTCAACGACGACCCGCGCCCCGGCAACATCCGGGTCGACTACACGTTGTTCAACGCCGAAACCATGCAGGTCAGCGATGCGGGCGTGTTCTGGCCGGTGAAATCCGACCCGCTGTCGAGGCTCACCGGGGAGTACCCGTTCCCCACCTCGGACCACCGCCTCGTGTGGGCCGACGTGACGCTCAAGGGCAGCGCCCAGGGTGACGAATCCGACGACGACCAGAACGACGCTAAGCGTCCCTCACCTGAGCGCCCTGATCTGCCACAGACTGGGGTCTGAACCCGGCACAGCGCAACCAAGTAGCGGGCACCGCAGTCATGGGTGCCCGCTACTGTGTGTTGCAAGGTACGTTCAAGCAACAAGGAGTACTCCCATGCCAGATGCCGTTGCACCCCACCCTGAGTTTGCCGACGACGCCGCCACCCTCGCGCCGATCACCCACGAGCGCCTCGTCGCAACGCTGCAGAACATGGAGCTTGAATTCGAAGAGGAAGACGGGCTCCTCTCCGCGGTCATCGAGGGCGGACACCCCTGTTGGCTCACGGTCACTGGGCCCGGCGACGAGGACATCGCGCTCAATGTGCAGGCCAGGTGGTGGCCGAGCCTCGACGTCAGCAACCTCGGTGTCGCCTTCCAGACGGTCAACGAATGGAACGGCAACCAGCTCTTTCCGAGAGCCATCACCATCCCCGATGAAGACGACAACTGCGTCTTTGTGGCCGACTTCACCCACGACTTCGACCGAGGTGTCACTGACCAGCAGCTTGAGAACGCCGTCGCTGTTGGTGTGACCACCATCATGAATTTCTTCGACTTCCTGAACGCCCAATTCCCAGATGCCCTCGACGACGATTACCGCTTCGCCGGGGACGAGCAACCGAGCGCCCAGTGAGCCTCGTGGGCCGAGATGCGCCAGCCACCGATTCGAGAGATGATGACTGGCGATGATCGTCGAAACCAACATCGTCCGGCTCTATGACTCTCGGCACCCGCTGCGCACTGCATCGGGTGTCGAACTCACTGAGGTGGACGTCGCCTACGAAACCTACGGCACGCTGAACGAGGCACGCAGCAACGCCGTCTTCGTGTGCCACGCACTCACCGGCGACGCGCATGCAGCAGGGCACCACGCGGGGGAGGAGAAACCCGGCTGGTGGGACAACCTCATTGGGCCCGGCAAGCCGCTCGATACTGACCGCTGGTTCGTCGTCTCCGCCAATCTCCTCGGCGGCTGCTCGGGCACGACGGGGCCGTCGTCCACCAACCCTGCGACGGGCAAACCGTACGGTCTCGATTTTCCCTTGCTCGCTGTCTCCGACTTTGTCACCGTGCACCGCAAGCTAGGGGAGCACCTGGGCATCAGCCATTGGGCGGCGCTCGTCGGGGGCTCGCTGGGTGGCATGCAGGTGTTGGATTGGGTGCTGCGCCACCCAGAAGACACGGATAACGCCATAATCATCGCTGCGTCGTCGCGCCTGACAGCGCAAAACATTGCGTTTTCCGCCGTCGGCCGGCAAGCCATCATGCGCGACCCAGAGTTCCACAACGGTCAGTTTCATGAGCTCGATACCGCACCTGCGCGCGGGTTGTCCGTCGCGAGAATGATGGCGCACATCACCTATCTGTCTGAGGAAGCATTCGGCGAGAAGTTCGGACGCCAAGCCCAGTACCAGCAGTTGACGAAGAACTTCGGCGTCGACTTCGCCGTCGAAAGCTATCTGGAATACCAGGGCGAGAAGTTCCTGTCGCGCTTCGACGCGCTCAGCTACCTCTACTTGTCGCGCGCCATGGACTACTTCGACGCGTTCGCCGACGACGATGCTCTCGACCGCTTGAGCCAGTATCAGGTGACCTTCCTCATCATGAGCTTCGATTCCGACTGGCGGTATTCGACGAAGGACTCGCGGCGCATCGTCCGCCACCTGGAGCGTGCCCATCAACCGGTGTCGTTCCGAGAAATCCAGTCGCCGTGGGGGCACGACTCGTTTCTGCTCGACATCGACGACTACCACGCCACCATCCGCGCATTCCTCGACCGAGCATGGGAGAGCCGATGACTGCCCGCGCCGACTTCGACCTCATCACCCAACTGGTTCCAGAGCGCTCGCGCGTGCTCGATCTCGGCTGCGGCGACGGCGAGCTGCTCTTGCGCCTGCACGATAAGGGCTGCACCGGGCTCGGCGTCGAAATCGAACCTTCCGAGGTGCTCTCAGCGATCCGCAGCGGTGTGAGCGTGATTGAGCTGGATATCGACGAACAGCTCGACGAATTCGCCGACGACTCGTTCGACGTCGTCATCCTCTCGCGCACGCTGCAGGCGGTGCACCGCCCGACTGAGGTGCTCTCCCAGATCCGACGCATCGCGCACCAAGCCATCGTGTCGATGCCGAACTTCGTTGTCTGGCGCAACCGCGCACGCATCCTGCGCGGTCGGATGCCCATCTCCAGCGACCTTCCGTTCGAGTGGTTCGACACGCCCAACCTGCACTACACGTCCATCAAAGACCTCGAGCCGCTGTTCAACCGGATGGGCTTCCGCATCGACCGCCGGCTCACTCTCGACGAGCACGGCCACCAGCACCGCTTCGGCAATCTGTTCGGCAACTGGCTGGGCAGCGCCGGCCTGTACCTGTCTCTTATACACATCTCCGAGCCCACGAGACGTAGA
>NZ_CAMYPD010000049.1 GCF_947286155.1 uncultured Tessaracoccus sp. | reverse complement strand
CATCGATAAGCCAGGGTTGCCAAAGACCGGTCACTAACCGGCCTGAACGAGTGTGTTCACTGTCACATTCGCGCCCATCTATGGGCGCCAATCTGCCACCCAAGCGAGCGCGATGGCGCGTCGATGCGGAGGTCAGTGCGGGATGCCGATGTCGGTGCGGTAGAAACCGTCGACGAAATCCACCGCCGCCAGGTGCTCGTACGCGGCGGAGCGGGCGGCGTCGAGGTTGGCCCCCACCCCGACGGTACCCAGCACGCGCCCACCGCCCGCGGTGAGTGTGCCGTCGGTCAGGGTGGTGCCAGCTTGGAGCACCCAGACCGAGTCGGTGTCGTCGGGCAGCTCGATGCGGCAGCCACGCTTGGGGGTCCCCGGATAGCCGTCCGCAGCGGATACAACGACGACGGCGGCCCCGTCGCGCCACTGCAACGCCGTCTGGCTAGCGAGTTCGCCGCGTGCTGCCGCGCGCAGCACGGGCGCCAGCGGCGACTCGAGCAAGGCGAGCACAGCCTGGGTTTCGGGGTCGCCGAAGCGCACGTTGAACTCCACGACGCGCAACCCCTTCGTCGTCAGCGCGAGCCCGGCGTACAGCAGCCCCACGAAGGGAGTTCCACGCCTGGCCATCTCGTCAAGCGTTGGCTGCACCACGTCGCGCATGATGTCGTCAACGAGCCCATCAGGCGCCCACGGCAACGGGCAATACGCGCCCATGCCGCCGGTGTTCGGGCCTTCGTCGCCGTCGCCGACGCGCTTGAAATCCTGGGCGGGCAACAGCGGCCGGGCGGTGGAGCCGTCGCAGATGGCGAACAGTGACACCTCGGGGCCGTCGAGGAACTCCTCGATCACGACGCGCTCGCAGGATGCCGCATGCGCCAGGGCTGCGTCGCGGTCGTCGGTGACGACGACGCCCTTGCCAGCAGCGAGTCCGTCGTTCTTGACGACGTAGGTGGGGCCGAACTCGTCCAGTGCGGCGGCAGCCTCGTCGGCGGTGGTGCACACGCGCGCGTCCGCGGTGGGGACGCCGGCGGCGCGCATCACGTCCTTGGCGAATGCCTTCGAACCTTCCAACTCCGCGGCCGCAGCCGACGGGCCGAACACGTTGAAACCGCCCTCGCGCAGAACGTCGACGACGCCCGCCACGAGCGGCGCCTCCGGGCCAACCACGACGAGATCCACACCGAGCGTTCGCGCGAGGGCGAGCACATCGTCGGAATTGGATGGGTCTAGTGAGTGGCAGGTGGCGAACGCCGCGAGCCCGGGGTTACCGGGAGCTACGTGGAGCTCGCTTCCGTCGCGCACCAATGTGCGACCCAGTGCATGTTCACGGCCACCAGAGCCCAGCAACAGAATCTTCACAACCCGACCCTACCGCCGACGCTGGAAGGTCATGCCACCCGATGCCGTTCTCGCCACTCGCGCTGTTTCTCGCGCAGCAGTTCGCGCATCTCCGGATCTTCCATGACGAGCCGCACGGTCTGGCAGTCCTGCGGCCCGGTGCTCCCCGGCACGCATAGCGAGCAGGGGTCGCCGGGGCGAAGCGGGCACCTCGCAGTGGGACGCTTGCTCATATCGCGACGCTCCTGGCTCAGACGAGCGGGTTGATCGAGATGGCTTCTTCACGCCCGGGGCCCACGCCGATACCGGAGATGCGGCACCCGATGAGTTCCTCAAGGTGACGCACGTAAGCCCGGCAATTCGCGGGGAGTTCATCGAAGGATCGGCAACCGGAGATGTCTTCGGTCCAGCCGTCGACGTACTCATAGATGGGCTTGGCGTGATGCACCTCGGACTGCGTCATCGGGTAGTGCGGCAAGCGCTCGCCGTCCACCTCGTAGGCCACGCAGACCGGAATCTTCTCCCAGCCATCCAGAATGTCGAGCTTGGTGAGGAAAACATCGGTGAAACCGTTAATCTTCACCGCCTGCTCCACCAGCACAGCGTCGAACCATCCACAGCGACGGGGCCGGCCCGTCGTGGCGCCGAACTCGCCGCCCTTCTCGCGCAGCTTCTCGCCATCCTCGTCGAAGAGCTCCGTCGGGAACGGGCCTTCGCCGACGCGCGTGGTGTAGGCCTTGGCGATGCCGATGGTGCGGTCGATGCGGGTGGGGCCGATGCCGCCACCTGTGGCGGCGCCTGCCGCCGTCGGGTTCGACGACGTCACGTACGGGTAGGTGCCCTGGTCAACGTCGAGATGGTGTGCCTGAGCGCCCTCAAACAGCACGACCTTGCCCTCGTCGAGCGCGTCGTTGATGAACCGCCCAGAGTCGACGATGTAGGGCCGGATCGCATCCGCGTGGGCGAGCAGCGCGTCGACCACCTCGTCGATGATGATCGGGCGGCGGTTGTACACCTTGACGAGCAGCTCGTTCTTTTGATCGAGCGAGGCCTCGACCTTCTCGCGCAGAATCTTGGCGTCGAGGAGATCTTGCACCCGGATGCCGAGGCGGTTGATCTTGTCGGAGTAGCACGGCCCGATGCCGCGGCCGGTGGTGCCGATGCGGCGCTTGCCGAGGAAGCGTTCCGTCACCTTGTCGAGCACCTTGTGGTACTCGGTAATGATGTGCGCGTTCGCGGAGATCAGCGGGTGCTCGAACTGGACGCCGCGCTCCCTCAGCGTCGTCAGCTCCTCGTGCAATACGTCGAGATCGATCACCACCCCGTTGCCGAGCACCGTCGTGGTGTTCGGGTTGAGGATGCCCGACGGTAACAGGTGCATCACGAACTTCTCGCCATTCACGACGAGCGTGTGACCCGCATTGTTACCACCTGAATAACGCACGCAGAGATCGACGCGATCGCCCAGCTGGTCAACCGCCTTGCCTTTCCCCTCGTCTCCCCATTGAGCTCCGACGACAACGACGCCCGGCATGCACACACTCCAATCCATGAACAGACCCAGGAATCTCACCTGGGCCACCAACCATTCTACGTCCAAATCTGACAATGTCAGCATTCCCCGGTGCGCGGACGCCTTGAATGCTCAACGATGTGGTCGCCCCGCGCCCCCGATTGTCGGCGCGTTGCTACGCTGTTTGCGTCAGGAAGGGCCGGCAGTGAAAAAGCTCATCAATTCGCCGAACAGTGTTGTCGACGATGCACTCCGCGGCCTTGCCGCAACTCGTCCAGATCTGCGGGTCGACAGTGAGCACCGCGTCGTGTTTCGAGCCGATGAACCTCGACGCGGCAAGGTCGCCGTCGTCTCCGGAGGGGGCGCAGGGCACGAGCCCCTGCACAGCGGTTTCGTGGGCGAAGGGATGCTGGACGCCGCCGTCGTCGGAGAGATGTTCACCTCCCCTAATCCGACGCAGATTCTCACCGCCATCCAGGCTGTCGATGCTGACGCAGGGGTGCTGTGCATCGTCAAGAACTACACCGGCGACGTGCTGAACTTTGAGATGGCTACCGAACTCGCACAGGCCGAGGGCATCGACGTGCGCACGGTTATCGTCGCCGACGACGTCGCCGTCGAAGATTCCACCTTCACCGCTGGCCGGCGCGGCGTGGCGGGGACGGTGTTCGTCGAGAAGATCGTCGGTGCGGCGGCGGATGCGGGCGTGCCGCTCGACGAGCTGGTTGTGCTCGCCGAGCGCGTGTGCGCGAACGTGCGCTCGATGGGTGTGGCGCTGACATCGTGCGTGACTCCGGGCGCCGGGCAGCCGACGTTCGACCTTCCCGAGGACGAAATCGAGGTAGGCATCGGCATCCACGGCGAGCCGGGCAGGCGCCGCGAGCCGCTCGTCGAGGCGTCGTCGATTGCCCGAACACTCATCGAGCCCATCCTTCACGACCTCGATTTCGCCGGCCACCGCGCCGCTCTGCTCGTCAATGGGCTTGGCGCGACGCCGCTCATCGAGCTGCAACTCATGACCGGCGAGGTGCTGCCGCTGCTTCGGAAAGCCGACGTACAGGTGGCGCGGTGCGGAATCGGCAACTTCGTCACGTCGCTCAACATGGCGGGCTGCTTCATCACGCTGCTGCGTGCCGACGACGAGATGTTGCGCTGGCTCGATGCCCCATCGCCGCTCGAGGGCCTCGCAAAGGTGCTGCCATGATCGCCGTCGGCACCGTGGCAAGGTGGCTGCGACGGTTTGATGCGCTCGTTGCCAACCACGAAGCACACCTCACTGAGTTGGACTCCCACATCGGCGATGCCGACCACGGCGTGAACCTCGTCCGAGGCATGCACGAGACCCTCAACGCGCTGGATGCCCCGACGCTGCAGACGCAGAGCAAGGCAATCGGCATGTCGCTGCTGCGCCATGTGGGCGGCACGAGCGGCCCCCTGCTCGCCACGCTGTTTTTACGCATGGCCGCGGCGTTCCCCGTCGATGCTGTGGAGGTGAACGATACGCAGTTCGTTGAGGCACTCCGCGCCGGCGTCGACGGGCTCGCGCAGCGCGGCAAGTCGGAGCTGGGCGACAAGACCATGTTCGACGCCCTCTCCCCGGCGGTCGCGACACTCGAGTGCGAGCACGCCGCCGGCACGCCGTTTCCCGAAGCCGCGGCCCGAGCCGTCGCCGCTGCCGCGCGTGGGCGGGATGCCACGGCAGCCATGGTGGCGCGCAAGGGCCGGGCGTCGTATTTGGGTCAGCGCTCCGTCGGGCACATCGACCCGGGCGCCGCATCCGCGACGCTGCTCGTCCAAGCGCTGGCGGAGGTGGTGGCATGAGCGTCGGCATCGTCGTCGTATCGCATTCGGCCCCGCTCGCTCAGGCCGCGCTCGACCTCGCGGCCGTCATGGTGCACGGCGAGATGCCACCTGTGGCGATTGCCGCGGGTATGCCCGACGGCTCGCTCGGCACGGATGCCGCCACCGTCATGACGGCCATTGAGGGCGTGGCTAGCAGCGACGGCGTCGCGGTGTTCGTCGACATGGGGTCGGCCATCATGAGCGCCGAGACCGCTATCGACTTGCTGGATTCGCCGCACCCGGTGCGCATCGCAGCCGCGCCGCTCATCGAGGGGCTCACCGCTGCGTTAGTCACAGCCGCGATGGGGGGCTCGCTCGACGAGGTTATCGCCGCCGCCGAATCGGCGCTCGACGCCAAGTGGGCCGCGCTCGGCCGGGGCCCCGTCGACGCTGTGGAGCCCGCGTCCGACTCGTCGAACGGGAACTCAGCCCAGGTGTTGCTCACCTCGCCGATCGGGTTGCACGCGCGACCGGCGTCCAAGCTCGCTGCCCTCGCGATGGAGTTCGACGCCGAGATTTCGATCGCCCGAGGCGATGGGCAGCCCGTCAATGCCAAATCGACGGTGAGCCTCATGGCGCTCGGCGCGGTGTGCGGCGACATGCTGCACGTCTACACGCAAGGCCCGCAAGCCGCAGCCGCGCAGGATGCCGTCGTAAAATATATCGCGAGCGGGCTCGGAGAGTAGCCGACGGTGACCATTCCGCGCCGGGGCACTAGGCTATGCCCATGACCGAGACGCATCCGAACTTGATGGCCACCGACGTTCGGGTAGAACTGCCCGTCGATCCTGCCGTGGAGGCTATCCGGGAGGCTGGCAAAGAAGGCTTCCTGGACGTCGTGGCCGCCCACCCGCAGTCGTCGCTCGTGTGGGCGCTGTTGGCGGAGGCGTGTCTGCGTGACGACACGCTCGCGTCGTCCATCGCCGCCTACGCCTACGCGCGCACCGGCTACCACCGCGGGCTCGATGCGCTGCGTCGAAACGGATGGAAAGGCACCGGGCACGTGCCGTGGGAGCACGCGCCCAACCGCGGGTTCCTGCGTGCATTGTGGGCGTTGAGCGTAGCCGCAGGGCGAATCGGGGAAGCCGACGAACAGGCGCGCTGCGCCCAGTTCCTGCGCGATTCCTCCGAAACTGCCTTCCAGACGCTGGCCCAGTGATCGCCGGCGACGTCGCCCTCGTCCTCGAGGGCGGTGGCATGCGCGCCGCATGGAGTTCCGGCGTGCTCAACGTCCTGCTCGAACGCGACGTCCGCACTGGCTGGGTGGGCGGTATTTCCGCAGGTTCCACCTGCACGGTCAACTGGCTCGTCCGAGACCGCGAGCGTACCCGTCGCGCATTCACCGAGTTCGCCGCCGAACGCGACTTCGGTGGTTGGGGCTCCTGGGCGCGTGGCCGCGGCTACTTCAACGCGGAGTGGATCTACGAGCGTTCCAGTCTCCCCGGTGAGGTGCTCCCCCTCGACTTCGATGCCGTGCAGGCCAACCCCGCGCCCTTCGCCATCGGCGGCTTCCGCGCTACTGACGGCGCGATGGTGTACTGGAGCAGAGAAGATATCGAGGAGCCGCTGGACCTTCTCAGACGGGTGCGGGCGTCGTCGACGATGCCGCTGCTCATGCCCTGGACGGTGATCGACGGTGAGGTCTACTGCGACGGCGCCCTCGGCCCTACCGGCGGCTACCCCATCGACGCGGCGAAGGCGGCCGGGTTCCGACGCTTCCTCGTCATCACCACCCGCACCCGAGACTACGTGAAGGGCCCGCAGCGCGCCCGGCGAGCGATGCGGGCGGCGCTGCGGCGCTACCCCGCCGTCGCCGAGGGGTTGTTCGCCCGGCCCGCTAACTACAACCGCACCCGCGAGGAGCTCTTCGACCTCGAACGGGACGGACACGCCCTCGTGCTGAGCCCGGATCGCATGCCCATCACCAACGCCGAGCGCAATGTCGCCCGTCTCACCGACGTGTACATCCAGGGCGTGGCACAGACCCGACGCGACCTCCCGCGGATCCTCGACTTTCTGGGCGCGTGACCTGGGGCTTGGCCCGCGCGCAGACCACGGCGAGCTTCGGCGAGCATCCGTTGATCGGAGCGCCTAGGCTCGAGGCATGATCTTTATCGTCGTCAAGTACCAAGTGAAGCCCGAGTCCGTCGACCAGTGGATGGACGCCGTCGCCGAGTTCACCGCCGCCACCCGCGCCGAGGAGGGCAACCTCTGGTTCGAGTGGTCGCGCTCGGTCGAAGATCCGAACGAGTTCGTGCTCGTCGAGGCGTTCAAGGACGGCGCCGGCGAAGCGCACGTCAATGCTCCGCATTTCCAGGCCGGCCTCGAAGCTATGCGTCCACATCTGGCGGCCACGCCCAAGATCGTCTCCCGCACCGTCGAGGGCGAAGGCTGGGACGAGATGGGCGAACTGCAGGTCAGCTGACCGCGTTGACCTCCGGCGGCGCGCTTCGCCGTCGCATCGTCGCTCTCACTCGTCGGGGAGCGTTCCCCGCCTAGTGCACCACATGTCACCTTCCCGGGCACGACTAGGCGGAGGGGCCTCGACGCGCGTACACTCAGCACGGCCCAAATGTGAGGAGCGCCCATGCCCACCCGTGAAGATCTGCGAAACGTCGCCATCATCGCCCACGTCGACCACGGGAAGACCACGCTGGTCGACTCGATGCTGTGGCAGTCCGGCGCGTTCCGCGAAGGTGCCGACGTCGACGCCCGCGTGATGGACTCGATGGATCTTGAGCGCGAGAAGGGCATCACGATCCTCGCGAAGAACACGGCGATCAAACACCGTCGCCCCGACGGCACCGACGCCGTCATCAACATCATCGACACCCCTGGCCACGCCGATTTTGGCGGCGAGGTGGAGCGCGGCCTGGAGATGGTCGACGGCGTGATCCTCCTCGTCGACGCGTCTGAGGGGCCACTCCCCCAGACCCGCTTCGTGTTGCGCAAGGCGCTCGCCAAGCAGTTGCCCATCATCGTGGTGGTGAACAAGGTAGACCGCTCGGATGCGCGCATCAGCGCCGTCGTCGACGAAACCTACGACCTGTTCATGGACCTGCTCGACGACGACGCTGCCGACGGCCTCGACTTCCCCATCGTCTACGCATCCGCGAAGGCCGGCCGGGCTTCGCTCACCCAACCCGCCGACGGCAGCATGCCCGACTCCACGACGCTCGAACCGCTGTTCGCAACGCTGTTCGAGCACATCCCGGCGCCCACGTACGAAGAGGGTGCGACGCTGCAAGCCCACGTCACGAACCTCGACGCCTCGCCCTACCTAGGGCGTATTGCGCTGCTGCGCGTGGTGGGTGGAGAGCTGCGTCGCGGCCAGCAGGTGGCGTGGTGCAAGCGCGACGGGAGCGTCCAAACCGTGAAGCTGACGGAATTGCTGATGACCGAAGCCCTCGAGCGCAAGCCCGCGGAGAAGGCGGGGCCGGGCGATATCGTCGCCATCGCAGGTATCCCAGAGATCATGATCGGCGAAACCATCTCTGATCCCGAGAACCCGAAGCCGCTGCCGCTCATCCACGTCGACGAGCCGTCGATCTCCATGACAATCGGCATCAATACCTCGCCGCTGGCGGGCAAATCAGGAAAGAATCTCACGGCTCGGCTCGTGAAGGCGCGCCTGGACCAGGAGCTCATCGGCAATGTCTCGATTCGCGTGAGCAACACCGACCGCCCCGACACGTGGGAGGTGCAGGGCCGAGGTGAGCTGCAGCTGGCGATCCTCGTCGAGATGATGCGCCGCGAATCGTTCGAGCTCACCGTCGGCAAACCGCAGGTGGTCACCAAAATGATCGACGGCAAGCTACACGAACCCACCGAGCGACTCACCGTCGACGTGCCCGAGGAGTTCCTGGGCACCGTCACGCAGCTGATGGGGCTCAGGCGCGGGCGCATGGAGACGATGGTGAACCACGGCACCGGCTGGGTACGACTGGAGTTCATCGTGCCGGCGCGTGGCCTGATTGGGTTCCGCACCGAATTCCTCACGGAAACGCGCGGCACTGGCATCATGAACCACGTTGCCGAGGGCTACGAACCCTGGCACGGCAACTTCCGCACGCGTCCGACCAGCTCGCTCGTCGCCGACCGCACCGGCGTCGTCACCTCCTACGCGCTGTTCAACCTCCAGGAGAGGGGAACGATGTTCGTCGGCCCCGGCGCCGAGGTGTACGAAGGCATGGTGGTGGGAGAAAACCCGCGCCCGGACGACATGGACGTGAACCCCACCAAAGAGAAGAAGCTCACCAACGTGCGCTCCTCCACTGGCGAGGAGCTCGAGCGGCTCGTCCCGCCGAAGCAGCTGTCGTTGGAGCAGTCGCTCGAGTTCTGCGCGGCCGACGAGTGCCTCGAGGTGACGCCTGAGATTGTGCGGATTCGCAAGGTGCACCTGAGCGCCCACGAGCGCTCCAAGATCCGCAACCGCGAAAAGAGGGCCTGAGCGCAGCGCCGCCGACGGTGCCGAGCGCCCGTTTGACCGTTTTCCTCCACGCCTGCAAAAAATCGCCGAAAGCTGGGGGGTCGTCGGCTTCTAGTGGAGGATAACGGTCACTTTTCGTCGGTACCTCCCAGCGCGGTGAGCGCCTGCGCCATCGCGAGCAGCGGGCGGAGCTGGTTGTTGTTCACCCGCTGGGAGTTCGCTGACGCGGTAATCCCCAGGCGCTCCGCAGCCTGCTGGTTGTCCAGCCCCTCATACAGCGCAGAGAACGATTCCCGCGCCCCCGCGCCAAGCGCCGCGAGGTGCGCATCGATGAGTTGCGCCGCCGGCTCCACAAGCGGATTCGCGGAAGGTGTGTCGTCGCGGACGGCGGTGCGGAGGCCCCGTCGGCCAGGCTCACGCGACTGCTGCTCCACCGCCTCGATCGCTTCCCGCGCGAGCACCCAGGCGGAGCCGTCCTGGATGCCGCGCTCGGAGTCGATGATCCTCACCTCGCCCACGCCGATGCCGAAGCGGAGATCGACGTGCCCAGCCAGCAGGTTGCGAAGGGCGAATGTGGCGGCGAAGGCCTCGCCGAGTGTTGCGTAGACGCCCTGGATTTCGTCACCCACCGTGACCCGCAGCGGATCGAGTTGGGCTATGTTGGCGTTGGTTTGGGCGATGGCATCGAGCACGTACGCGTGGGATTGTCCGCGATCCGAGGCGCGCGAACTGACGATGTCCGCCACCACCGCTGCACATGTAGAAAAAACCTGCATTTCTTCCATATGAAGATAATAGCTTAACCACACTGGAGGGAAGCCATGCATGTACTCCTGCAGGCGCTGATCATCGCTGGCTGTGGCCTCCTGGCGGTGTTCGCAAACCCGGTGATCCGGGCGCTGCTGCGTCACATCAACCCGCCGCAACCGAACCCTGACCCGACGATCCTCGACACTTGGCAAAGGCTTCCGGGCGGTCGCTGGATCGGCATGCTGGAACGCGCCGCCACCTACGCCTGCATCGTCGCGGGCTTCCCGTCTGGCCTCGCATTTATCCTTGCCGTCAAGGGTTTGGGGCGCTACCCCGAGCTGCGCAATGGCGACGACCCCCGGCTCGGCGAGGTGTTCATCATCGGTACGTTCGCCAGCATACTGTGGGCTTGCGCGTTTGCGGGCATCGCCTACGCGCTCGTGAGGCTGTAGGCCGACGACGGCACGGGCATCTGCGAAAGTTGACCGTTATCCTCCACGAGAAGCTCGCGACCCCCTCGCTGAGGCGATTTTTTGCAGACGTGGAGGATAACGGTCATCGGCGCAATCTCGCTGCCCGGCTGATCCCCTAGGATCTCCGCCATGCATGTTCTACCCCGCGCGGCTTACGCGGTGCTCGCCCTGTGCGCCCTGACCGGAATCATCACATCGTGGATCATCGGCTGGGAGGGCTCCTCCGGCGTCGGCGGGTTCATCTTCGGGCTCGTGGTGACGCCATTCACGCAACTCAGGTTCTTCACCTTCATGTCGAATCTGCTGGTTGCCATATCTGCACTTGACTTGGTGTTCCGCCGCGACTGGGCGCGAAGCTGGCACGTCGTCCGCCTCACGGCCACCATCTGCATCGTGATCACCGGCATCGTGTTCAACCTGCTGCTCGATACCGGCGGGCACGCAGGGCTCCCTGGCATCAACAACTTCTTCGTGCATATTCTGACGCCCATCCTCACACCCATCGCGTGGCTGCTGTTCGGGCCCCGGCAGACCACCTGGCGCCGCATCGGTTGGGCCACGATCATCCCGATCGTGTGGCTGGTGGTGACGCTCGTCCGAGGCGCCATCGTGCACTGGTACCCGTACACCATCCTCGACGTCGACACCCTCGGCGCCGGGGTGAGCCTCTACATCGTGGCGATCCTCGTGTTCTTCTTCGTCTTCGCCGCCGCGATGTGGCTGGTGGACGCGTGGCGTCGTCGGCGCGCCCCGAGGCCCGTCGCGGATTCGCCGGCCACCGCGGTGCTCCCCCTAGACTGAGCCCCACGCCCACATCGTCGCACACGCCCCCTCCGATGCTCTCCTCGCCGCGCTGGGCGGGACGAGCACGCCCTTCTCGGCCGTCGACGTGGCCGCGTTCGAGCACAACGCCGCCTTCAACCCGCTGTGCTGGCTGGCTTCCAAGATGTCCGCGATGGCCCCTGGGCAATCGGCTGGCATCGTCGACGATCAGCGACCGCCGCTACCGCGACGTGGCGCACGAGGTGTTCGCGAGCCCGCGCCGGGTGCGGTTCTTCGAGATGGAGTACGCCGTCCCCCTGCCCGACAGCCCCGCGGTCGTGCGGGAGATCCGCGAGCTGATCGACCGTCGAGGTTGGCGCATCAGCTTCCCCATCGAGTACCGCTCGGCCGCCGCAGACGTCCCGCTCTCGACGGCGTACTAGCGCGAATCGGCGTACATCGCATCCACCGATACCGTCGTGACAAGCGCTCTGGCTACTTCCGCGAGGTGGAGGCCATCCTTCGCGCCGCCTGCGGCAGCCCCCGCTGAGGCAAGAGCACCCGCTTACCCACGACGACCTCGCAGGCCTCTACCCCCCCCCACCTGGGCGAGTTCACAGCCCTGCCCGACCGGTTGGACCCCGGCCGGAGGTGCTCGTCGCCCTAGCTGGAGACGGTGCTGGGCTGACGTCGGGCGGCGTGTTGCGCTTGCAAGCCCGAGTTGAGCCATGCGGCGGGTACGCTAAGGGCATGGAACGACGTCATGTGACAGGATCTGACTCCCGGGTGAAGTTCGCGCCCAGCTCACTCAGACGCATGGCCGCTGACCATGTCGAGCGATGCACGACCGCGTCGTCAGCGGCAGCGCAGGCGCTCGGTGGAGCGACCTCCTTCCCCTTGCCTCCGATGGCGAGTGAATTGCAATCATCGATCGAATCGCTGCTCAGCGAACTGACATCAACCACCAAGCTTCTCGACGAGATGACCGAGTCGTTCCGCCAGCGCGCGGAGGCGACGGCAACAGAGTACGAGACAGTGGAGAGCCGCCACGCCGAACTGATCAACACGACGTTGGGGGCACTATGAGCACCATTTGCGCAACGATCTCGCAACAGACCATCCGGGACGCCGACACGGTCTTGGGCAAGTTGGGCATGAGCTTCAGGGTGAGCGAGGCGATCGAGCGCATCGATTTCGATCCCGCCCCCAGCGCATGCTTCCGTGGAGCGGCTCATTGATGCTGCAGAGGCGATCAAGTCGGGCAAGCCCCTCGATTGCGCCCAACTCTTCGGAGAGTGGCGGGGTGAGGCAGCCGAAGCCGCCTGCGACTACGCTGAATGTCAGCGAACCTTCTGGGAGCAGGTCGCTGATTTCTTCCTCTGGCTCGCTGAGAACACCCTGCAGATCCTTGACTACATCGTGGACGCCGTCCGCTGGCTGGCCACTTGGGTCGCCTGGATCGCAACGGTCGCGGCAATGTTCATCTTCGTCATCGACATCATCGCATTGGTGGTCACAGGAGGAGCCGGCTCGGTAATTGCCATCCTTAAGGCGCCGGTGTTCGCGTTCCTGGGCAGTGTCACGCTCGTGGCCGGAGTCCTCTCATTCCTGCTGTATCTCATCAATCTGGGCATCGAATGGCTGGAGACGCTCGTGCGCGATCAGCGTGCCAAGTTCTGTGGCCAAGGCCTCCCGAGCCTCCCGGATTGGGATCCCGAGTACTACCCCCCCCTGTAATCCCCTCCGGGGAAGGAGCGTGACACCTTTATGTCGGACTTCGAACGGATTCTCCAAAAACTGGCCACCGGGCCCGGCCCCGCGTCGGAACAGCACACCGCGTACGACGATGACAACGTGGTGACGATGCGTTCCGGGCCTGAGACCATCGTCTCCCTCAACACCATGGCAGGGGTGGATGAGACTGCTCGGGCCAGGCTGGAGCGCTCGTTGACGCAGGCTCTGCAGCGGCTGCTCGAACAGGACAGTCCCTTTGCCCGGACGCTCATCAACGAGATCCAGCCGATGATGGGTCTGGATGAGTTCCAAGCGCGAATGCACGCCCAGGCCGAGGAGTGGCAGGCGCGAAGCGATGCGCTCAAAACACGCCTCCACCGGGTACGGGGCGCTTCGGAATGATCCAAGCACGCTACTCCCGGGCTTGGTGGCTCGGGATGGCAAGCATCGGAATTACCTGCATCGCCCTACCTGCAACAATCGTCGCGCTCTCCGATTCGTTCACCTGGGGCGGCTTCGTCACAGTCCTCTTGGTGTGCCAATGGGGCGGTTTCGGTGTCATGTTCTTGGCAAGAAGTCGGACGACGGTGTTCGTGTCATCGCAGGGTCTGGAGGCCAAGGGGCTGGGCGCTTGGCGTTTGCAGTGGCATGAGCTCTCCGAGGTTCGTCGCCGTGAGCACCGTGTCCTCTTGGCCCCCAAGCCTGAAGCACTTCGCCGGGTGTCCGTGCGCAATGCGGCAAGCTGGAGCAGATGGTTCTCATCCGGTGGGGGGCCCACGAACGTCATCACCTTACCTGTCACGACGCTCTCATCCTCCGCCAGGGCAGCAATTGAGGAGCACCTCACACACTGAGCATCCCTTCGGGGCTGATGCTCGGGTCCGGCCGGGCACGCGATGTCGGACCCGGGCCCTCGGCTCTCACGCGTGCGCCACGCACCTGGGCTCGCACGTCCGACAGGCCACCATCTGCTCGGTGCAGGAGACGTCCGCACAGTCGCCGACGTGCTTCGTCGGCTTGCCGCACACCGAACACACACCGACGACGGCGGCCCCCTCGTCGAAGTCGACGACGCCGCGGCGGTCGAAGACGTAGAGCGAACCTTCCCAAAGACCGTCGTTGCCGAACTCTTCTCCGTATCGCACGATGCCACCGTCGAGCTGGTACACCTCTTCGAAGCCGCGGTGTTTCATGAGCGACGAGAGCACCTCGCATCGGATTCCGCCGGTGCAGTAGGTGACCACGGGTTTGTCTTTGAGGTGGTCGTACTTGCCGGAGTCCAACTCTCCGACGAAGTCGCGGGTGGTGGTGACGTCGGGGATGATGGCGTCCTTGAAGCGCCCCACGCCGGCCTCGTAGGTGTTGCGGCCGTCGAAGAAGACGGTATCAGGCTTGGCTTCGACGAGTTCGTGCAGCTCGTGCGGCTTCAGATGGATCCCGCCGTCGACGACGCCCTGCTCGTCGACGCGAATCTCGTCGGGCACGCCGAAGGTGACGATCTCGGCGCGCGCTTTGACGCTGAGGCGGGGGAAATCGTCGGCGCTGCCGTCGGACCATTTGATGTCGGTGCCCTTGAATCCGGGGTAGTCGCGCAGGAGGCGTACGTAGCGTTTCAGTGCGTCGAGGTCACCGCCGAGCGTGCCGTTGATGCCGTGCGGGGAGACGATGACGCGCCCGCGCAGGCCGAGCGAGCCGGCGAGCGAGAGCTGCCAGTGCTTGACCGCCTCCGGGTCTGGCAGTGGCGTGAATTTGTAGAACAAGATGACCTTCTGCACGAGGCGATCATCCCACTCCTGGTTAGTCGGTGTCTTCGCGGCCCTCATGAATGGGGTGTGATTTGTCTGCGTGGTTATGACGGCCACGCGTGACGATGAGCGGGTCGGTCGGTTTGATCTTCGACGGGTCCTTGCCGTCGTAGTCGTGAAGGTCCAGGAACAGGCGCATGGCGTTCAGGCGGGCGCGCTTCTTGTCGTTGGACTTGATGCGGTACCACGGCGCCAGCGCGGTGTCGGTGTGTTTCAGCATGGCCGACTTTGCGGCGGTGTAGTCGTCCCAGCGTCCCAGGGATTCGAGGTCCATCGGGGACAGCTTCCACTGGCGAACCGGGTCGATCTGACGGATGGCGAAGCGGGTGCGCTGTTCGCGCTGCGTCACCGAGAACCAGAGTTTCGTGACGGTGATGCCAGACTCGATCAGCATCTCTTCGAAGATGGGCGCCTGGTGGATGAAGATGTTGTATTCCTCGTCGGTGCAAAAGCCCATCACACGTTCGACGCCGGCGCGGTTGTACCAGGATCGGTCGAACAGCACGATTTCGCCGGCCGTCGGGAGGTGTTCGACGTATCGCTGGAAGTACCACTGTCCTTGTTCGCGCTCGGTGGGCTTGTTGAGTGCGACGACGCGCGCCGTGCGGGGATTGAGGTGCTCGGTGAAGCGCTTGATCGCGCCACCCTTACCCGCGGCGTCCCGGCCTTCGAAGATGATGATGTGCTTGGTGCCGTGATCTTGCGCTGAGTACTGGAACTTCAGCAGCTCGATTTGGAGCTCGCGCTTTTCTTTCTCGTATTCGGTTCGACCGAGGAGATCGTCGTACGGGTAGCGGTCGCGCCAGGTTTCCACGGCGTTGCCCAGGGGGTCGATGAGGTACGGATCTTCCCCGTGCACGTCCGTGACGGTGTATCCCTCGTCGCGCATCTGGTCGATGTACTCGCGCAGGTTTTGGTTACGGCTCATAGGGCCTAGTTCATCATCTTCTGCTGAACAGAAGGTGAACTTTGACGGTTCTGCCACTTGTGCAGCCATGTTCGCTGTTGGCTGCAGCATCGAGGTATTGATTCTGTGGCGATCGTTGGCAAGGATCGAGGT
The DNA here is from genome assembly GCF_947286155.1 of uncultured Tessaracoccus sp. Lineage (GTDB taxonomy): Bacteria > Actinomycetota > Actinomycetes > Propionibacteriales > Propionibacteriaceae > Arachnia. The sequence goes on along the minus strand of NZ_CAMYPD010000049.1, from coordinate 1,223 downwards.
ATGGCAGACATCACGTTCAAGGATTCCCCCGTCACCACTATTGGTGAGCTCCCCGCTGTGGGCTCGAAGGCTCCTGGCTTCGATCTCGTCGGTTCGGATCTCTCCCCCGTCACGCTGGCTGACTTCGCCGGCAAGAAGATCGTGCTCAACATCTTCCCCTCGCTGGACACCGGCGTGTGCGCCAAGAGCGTCCGCACCTTCAACGAGAAAGCAACCGGTCTGGAAGGCACCGTCGTGCTCAACGTATCGATGGATCTCCCCTTTGCGCAGGCCCGCTTCTGCGGCGCAGAGGGCATTGAGAACGCCATTGTCGCGTCGGGTTTCCGTTCGAGCTTTGGCTCCGACTACGGCGTCACCTTCACCAGCGGTCCGCTCGAGGGGCTCTTCTCGCGCTCGGTCGTTGTCATCGACGGTGACGGCACCGTCGCGTACACCCAGCAGGTGGCAGAAACCACTAACGAGCCGGACTACGACGCAGCCCTCGCTGCGCTCTGAGTTCCAACTGCACCTATTCCGGTGGGCCAGCCCCTGCGCTTCGCGAGGGCTGGCCCACCGGTTTTTGTCAGTGGGGTTCGCTACACGGTACGGGGCGTAGGAGCCATTTCGCCGTACCGAGCCGGTTCGGCGATCCCCCGCGCAAAGAGTGGATTCTTGTTCAGGATTGGTTCAACGGTGTCTTGTAACCAGGTGCCCGAGATTCCAGAACGGGTAGCAACGTCATCGAGTGCGACGAGGATTTTGTATATTGAATGGTCCGAGAAGTTTCGATAACGCTGCTTGACTCGTCTGGCGGTCTTGGGCTGCAGGCCTGGAACGTCAAGCACCCGGTGATTCCACAATTGAGCACAATGAGCTACCCGGTTGCGCAAGTAGACGAATGATTTCACCTGCCCGGGCAGGAGCCTACGAGAGGTACTCATCGACTCGGCAATGTCATCTAACACGCCAGAGTCTTTGGAAGCCTCTATGAGGCGGGATAGGCTGCCAAATGAAAACGCCTCTACCGCAACCCAAATCGGCATACGGTTATACGCCTCAGGCTTGTAAATATTGCCTTGCTTAATGTCGTCGCGGTAGTGGGCGACGAACGCTTCGTTACTACGGTCAAGGTTAGCAAGGGCGTGCTCTTCGACACGGTCAACATCTGCGCGGGCTGGCTGGGTAAAGCGGCTCTTCACAATCGAGGGTGTAGTCGGGGTTTGAATCCGCCGACCTCGAGGAGG
>NZ_CAMYPD010000048.1 GCF_947286155.1 uncultured Tessaracoccus sp. | reverse complement strand
TTGCGCGACACCGACGACGCGCCCGCTCCGGAACCGACACTCGCAGACCTCGCTCTTCTCGTCGCAACCGCCCGCTGTAAGGGCCAACACGCCACCTACGAGGAGATCGGTACCCTTCCTGAGCTCACCCCCGCCGCTGAACTCGCGCTCTACCGTGCCGCCCAGGAAGGCCTCACCAACGCATCCAAACACGCCGGCCCATATGCGACGGTGCACGTGCGGCTGCGCGGGCTACCGGACGCCGTCGAGCTGGAAGTCGCCGACGATGGGCGCGGCACTGCAACCACGCTGCCGGGCACCGGCACTGGACTCATTGGGATGCGCGAGCGGATCACCGCCGTCGGTGGCACGCTAGATGCAGGTCCGAAACCTCGTGGCGGATTCCGCATCCGCGCCACCATTCCGGCAGGAGCTGCACGATGACCACTGTCTTACTCGTGGATGACCAGGCCCTCATCCGCTCCGGGTTCGCCACCATCTTGAACACAGAACCCGACATCGAGGTGGTGGGTCAGGCGAGCAACGGCGAGGAAGGCGTGCAGCTCGCGCTCGAGTTGGGGCCCGACGTGATTTGCATGGACGTGCAGATGCCGGTGATGGATGGCATCGAAGCCACCCGCCAGCTCACCGCAGCTGGGTGCCCGTCGTCGGTGCTCATCCTCACCACATTTGATCGCGACGACTTCCTGTTCGAGACGTTGCAGGCGGGCGCTTCCGGCTTCCTCCTGAAGACGGCCGAGGCCGAGGAGCTGATCGATGCCGTCCGCGTCCTCGGCGCCGGCGACGGGCTGCTCAGCCCACAGGTGACACGTCGGGTCATCGCCCGCTTCGCCAGCACACGGCAAGCGCCGACGAGCACACCCCAGGTGGACGCGCTCACGTCGAGAGAACGTGACACCCTGCTCGCGCTCGCACGTGGATTATCGAATGCGGAGATCGCCGACGAACTCGTCGTGAGCCCGGAGACAGTGAAAACGCACGTGTCGAATATCCTCATGAAGCTCGGGCTGCGTGACCGCATCGCGGCGGTGATTTGGGCATACGAGCACGGGCTCGTCTCCCCCTCGCAGAGCTGATCCCCCGCTCGGGGGAACAGCAAAAACCCCTCACCAGGGGGAAGTGCGACGACCCTCCCGGTCAGTAGCGTTATGTTCATGATCAGCGTACGAAATGTGCACCGATTCTTCGGTGAGAAACATGTCCTGAAGGATGTCTCCTTCGACATCAAGCCTGGCCTCATGACTGGTTTCGTCGGCGGTAACGGCGCCGGAAAAACCACCACAATGCGTATCATCCTGGGCGTCCTGGCGGCCACCGAGGGTGAGGTGCTCGTCGACGGCAAACCCATCACACGCGAGTTCCGCTCCAACATCGGCTACATGCCCGAAGAGCGCGGGCTCTACCCGAAGATGAAGGTCATCGACCAGCTCGTCTACCTCGGCCAGCTGCACGGGCAGTCCGCCGCCGACGCGAAGCGTCGCGGGCTGGATCTGCTCGACCAGCTCCAGCTCAATGGTGATCCGAAGGACACCCTCGAGTCGCTCTCGCTCGGCAACCAGCAGCGCGCCCAGATCGCCGCCGCCTTGGTGCATGAGCCGGCCGCGCTCATCCTCGACGAGCCGTTCTCCGGCCTCGACCCGGGCGCCGTCGACCAGACCCTCACGGTGCTGCGCGACGTCGCCGCCACCGGCGCACCGGTGCTGTTCTCGTCGCACCAGCTCGACGTGGTGGAGCGGCTGTGCGACGAACTCGTCATCATCGCTAACGGCGAGATCCGCGCGAGCGGCACGAGGGCCGACATCCTCGCCGCCGACCAGCGCGACGAGTGGGAACTCGTCACCGACGGCGACACCGGCTGGGTGCGTAACGCGGACGTGAACGTCCTCGAGTTCGACGGCAACTACGTCAAGTTCCACTGCGCCGACGAGACGCAGGCCAATCGAGTGCTCGCCGACGCGCTCCAGCGCGGCCGTGTCCAGCGCTTCGGCCCCGTCCAGCGCACCCTGCACGAGATCTACAAGGAGTTGGCCCAGTGACCACCACGCAGACCCCCCAGCAGACCCCCAAGCTCACGCCTCCCCCGTCATTCACGTCCATCGTTGGCGTGGTGGCCAAGCGCGAAATCATGACGCGGGTGCTCTCCAAGTCATTCATCATCTCGACGGTGGTCACCTTGGCCATCATGCTGGCCGCCTTCGTGTTCGCCCCCATGCTCGGCGACCTGATGGAGGGCGACGCACCTCGCGTCGTCGCCACCAAGGATGTAGCGTCGAAACTTGATGGCGTGCCGGACCTTGAGGTGCAGGAAGTGCCCGACGAGGCCGCCGCCCGCAAGGCAGTACAGACCGAAGACGCGGATGCGGCCATCGTGGCGAGCGATGCATCGCCCACCGGCGTGAAGGTGTTCACCCTGGACAGCCCGCCTAGCAGCGTGATGGATGCCATCTCCCTCTACCCCGAAATCGAGGTGGTGCAGAAGGTTGCTGCCGACGGCAGCCCCGCCAACGGGCCCAACCCGATGGTCACCTACTTCCTGGCCCTCGGCTTCGGCATCGTGTGGATGATGGGTACCATCACCTTCGGCATGAGCATCGCGAACTCGGTGGTGGAAGAAAAGCAGACCCGAATCGTCGAAATCCTGCTCGCGTCCGTCACGTCGAAGGCCCTCCTCACCGGCAAGATTCTCGGTAACTCTGCCGCCGCGCTGGTGCAGATTCTGCTCATGGCGGGCGTCGCCTTCCTCGGCATGGCCATTAACGGCACCGCGCTGCCGGTGCAGAACCTCGCCGCACCGATCGGCTGGTTCATCGGCCTGTTCCTCGTGGGCTTCGTGATGGTCGCTTCGCTCTACGCGGCGGCGGCGTCACTGGTGTCAAGGACGGAAGACCTGGCCAACGTGCAGCAGCCCATCATGTGGCTTGTGATGCTGCCGTACATAGCAATCATCATGTTCAGCGACAACCCGACGGCGCTGGCAGTCATGAGCTACATCCCGTTCTCCGCCCCGGTGGCCGTGCCCATGCGGGTCTTCCAGGAGCAAGGCGCGATGTGGGAGCCGGTGCTTTCGCTGGTGCTGCTGATCGTCTTCACTGCACTGATCATCATGCTCGCAGCACGGATCTACGACAACGCGTTGCTGCGCACCGGCAAGCCGGTGAAGTGGAAGGACGCGCTGCTCGATAAGTAACCGGGCCACCAACTTCACAATCCGTCCCCAGATTCCTCAAAACCCCTGAAAACCGGGGTGAAGGTGAATCTGGGGACGGATTGTGAAGTTTTTGCGCGGAGTGCGCTCAGAGCACCGCGCCGGGCTGATACGCAGCATCGTCGGGATTCGCTGCGACGATGGCCTCCACCTGCTGCGCGACCGCGTCGACCTGCCGGCCCGCCGTACCGGCGAGCTCCAGCGGCTGAGTGACAAGGGCACCCAGTTCATCGCGGGTGAGGCCGAGGCGCTCGTCGGCGGCGAGGCGGTCGAGCAGGTCGTTGGTCTTCAGGCCCTCGCGCATCTCGAGTGCCACGGCGACGGCGTGTTCCTTGATGGCCTCGTGCGCGATCTCGCGCCCCACGCCCTTGCGCACCGCGGCCATGAGCACCTTCGTCGTGGTGAGGAACGGCAGGTAGCGTTCAAGCTCCGCCTCAATCACGGCGGGGAACGCCCCGAAATCTTGCAGCACGGTGAGGAATGTCTCGAACATCCCGTCCAGCGCAAAGAAGGCGTCGGGTAGCGCGACGCGGCGCACGACGGAACAAGACACGTCGCCCTCGTTCCACTGGTCGCCGGCGAGCTCCCCCACCATCGAGACGTAGCCGCGCACGATCACGGCCATCCCGTTCACGCGCTCGCAGGAGCGGGCGTTCATCTTGTGCGGCATCGCCGACGAGCCAACCTGGCCCGCCTTGAACCCTTCGGTGACGAGCTCAAGCCCCGCCATGAGCCGCACCGTCGTCGCGACGTTGCTGGGCGCGGCGGCGATCTGCGCGAGGGCGGTGACGACGTCGTAATCCAAGCTGCGCGGGTACACCTGCCCGGTGGATGTGAGCACGCGCTGGAACCCGAGTCCTTCGGCGACCTGGCGCTCGAGCGCGTCGAGTTTGTCGACATCGCCGCCCAGCAAGTCGAGCATGTCCTGCGCCGTGCCCATGGGGCCTTTGATGCCACGCGCCGGGTAGCGAGCGATGAGTTCGTCGAGGCGCTGCAGCGCGATGAGCAACTCGTCGGCCGCCGTCGCGAAGCGCTTACCAAGCGTGGTGATCTGGGCCGCGACGTTGTGCGAGCGCCCCGTCATCGCCTGGTCGCGGTACTGCGCTGCGAGCCTGGTGAGCTGCGCCAGCGTGGCGATGGTGCGGGAACGCACAAGGCGCAAGGATTCCAGGATCTGCAGCTGCTCGATGTTCTCCGTGAGGTCTCGCGAGGTCATGCCCTTGTGCACGTGCTCGAAGCCGGCGAGCGCGTTGAACTCCTCGATGCGGGCCTTCACGTCGTGGCGCGTGACACGCTCGCGCTCGGCGATCGCATCGAGGTGCACCTCGTCGATGACGGATTCGTAGGCCGCGATGACGTCGTCGGGGTTGTCTCCGCCGAAGTCGACGCCCAGGTCGCGCTGGGCACGAAGCACGGCGAGCCACAGTCGTCGCTCCGCCACCACCTTCGCTTCCGGCGCCCAGATGGCGCACATGGCATCAGACGCGTACCGATCAGCGAGGACATTAGGCAAGCTCATGCGGCCAGCCTAGTTGTACTGACCGGGTGGCTTGGTTGGAGGACTACGATGTGGGCATGTGAGTAGAGGGGATGGCCTTGCTGGTTGAGTGGGACTCGTGAAGGTATCCACTGTTAGAAAGACCTTCTTGTGTCCCACGCTAACGAAGCCTTGACTCCGAAACACCGTTTGATCGTCGCCAAGCTTGTCGTTGATGAGGGTGGACCCACCACCGAGGTCGCGGCCCGATTTCGGGTCTCTTGGCCCACCGTGAAACGCTGGGTTGCTCGTTACCAGGCCGTGGGTGCCGATGCCTGATCGTTCGTCGCGGACCCACTACAGCCCCGAACCAGACACCACGATAGGTGGTGCAACGGTGCGTGAGTCTGCGGCTACGGTTACGGGAAGGACCGGTCCAACTTGAAGAAGCCCGGCTCGGTATCGCGCCCTCGAGCGTGCATCGGATCTTGACACCACGTGGTTTGATCCAGCTCTCGGCCTGCGACTGGGCCACCTCAGCCTGCGAGAACCGTCGAACCTTCGCACGCCTGACGAACGTTCCCGGTCAGTACAAATGTCGCGCTACTGCGACAAATATGGAGGGGTGTCACAGTACTGCGACTTCTCCCACGCCTCCTCAGGAAGAACCCCCATTCGAATCAACAAACCACCCCATCCGCGTCGAGTCGCGAGTGTCGGTTGGTCGAGTGGGGGCCTACGACCGTGCGATCTTGCTGGGTTGAATCGTCCAGCAGTGCCAACGGCGTACGCGACCCATTGCGCCCGCCTTTGATATCGCCCCCTAGCCAGCTCTCGACCGACCCCGTGTTCTTGAACCTTCGCGAGGTACGAAGCGAGCACCTGCCCATCGGTCATCGGGCGCCCATCAACGCCGCGTGCTCGGTTGGGCAGACGAGCCCCCCCCAGCCGCTACACAATCGCGGCCCAGCGCTCAAAAACCACCCCCTCAAGCGCGGCCAAGTCCCCCGAGCTCATAGCCCCATGCGTGAAAACCAGTACGTGCAGATGTAGGTGCCACCCATTGGCCCCATACGTGATCTCTGCGGCTCGGATACAGCCCTCGATACCGAGCCTCGCAGCTAGCCGCTTCCATGCTGCCGAGGACGCCAGCCGCCGCCAGCCCTCAAGCGCCGCGTTGAGCGTGACCGCGAGCTCATCCCTGCCGCGTGCCGCAGGGTCAGAGTCATGAAGGCGAGCCCGCCGCCCTGCTCCTGGCATGCCTCCGCTGCCCGCTGGATATTCGCCGCCCAACGAGCGCGGATAACCGCCGAGCAGACAGGACAAGCCCAGATGGAGCGGCAGCGCTCGAGGCCGGAGAAATGGCCCGGTGCATCCGCTCCCCATACACACCCACGCGGGAACCGACCGCCCAGCGGCAGCGGGCAGGTCGAGGAGGCCGAACCCAGCCAGAGCCCCCCCCGGCTCATCGCGGGCGTCCCAGCTCATCCCCGCCGCTTCCCGAGCTGCACCAATCAGTCACGCCGAAGACGTTTGCCGCCTCCTGAACCGGGCACGGCGCACGTCCTCAGGCACCGGTTGCATAGTTCGCGATGTACCAAGACGGCCGCCTCCGGCGGCCTCTGGGCTGCGCCCTGACCTCTCGCTCTGCTCGCTCCTTGGGCTTGCCCGACGGCGCGCCTTCGGCAGCCGTATCGTCGGCGCGCCCGTTGCGCCTCCCCCCTGTCTCTGCCTACACTGTTCATGAAGCGCCTATCTGCTTTGCGCTGGTGAGGGCTGCCACCCGATGACCCAGCGGATTTGATCGAATCGGACCCACCGAACGTTTTGCCGGTGGGTCCGATCCTTTTTCCGACTTCGTCTAGCCTGCCTCGCTAGCCCCTGACCGGCGGGGATGCCTCGCCGGGAAATCCACGGATTAGCTCTTCCCAGCGGCTTTCTTCTTGCTCTCGATACCCTGCGGCCTGCCTCTCGTGGTACTCCGCCTGTCGCCGGAATCCTGCGATATCACAGATGGCGTTTTGCACCAGCTCTGGCAAATTGGCGAACTCGGGCGGCAGGTAGCCGGTGAGCGCGACCGCCCGGACAGCCGGTTCCAGCCTGCGCCTAGGGGTATCGCCGAAAAGTTCCTCATCAGACAGCTGGTGCTCACTCATGCCGTGAGCACCTCAGCAGTCTTGACCGCGTCCTCAATCGACCCGGCCACAAATTCCAACTGCACCAACTCCGGAACCGGACGCCCATACTCCATGACCTGCGCCAGCATCGTGGTGCGCCAGAGGGGGACGCCATCGATAGTGGCCTGCTGTCCGGTGGGGCGCCGTTTGCCATCCACCTCGGCCCAAACCTGCACAGGCTCAGGCGGGATAGCGACAGGGGAGAACGCGGACGGACCGTTGACTCTGAAAACCCTCATGTGGGGGCCTTTCTGCTTGTGACCGGCATATGGGCTGCCACCCTGCCGGTCGGATTTGTACCTAATGTCTAGGAAAGCACGTGCCTGCGCGTTTTGCCTAGACCTCAGGTGCTACCGAGGCGGTGGCTGGGCCCGCGCTCCGCCTCCGGTCTTGACAGGGGGCCCGGCGCGTAGTGCCTAGTCAGCCCCGCCGGAGGCCCCATACAACGATGCCCCTGCAGGGCCGGGCCACCCCCCAAAAAAATGCCCCTAGCTCCGCGCGATCGCCCCCACTCTCGCGAGGCATTTTCCGGGGCCCCTCGCGGCGCTCATTGTCTCCCCGGGCCTTCCGTCCGGCGAGGCTTGCACGACGGCCACCCCTGTCAAGATTCTCCAGCTTCGTGCTCTCCTGCACCACCACGGCGCCGCCTACCAGCGCCGCCGCTGCCTCGACCTCCTCAGCCTCCACCAGTTCGAGGACACCAGCCATGACCTCAGGCCGATCTTGGACACGTGCCCGCCATTCATCGCGGCCCGCCAGCACCCGCAGGGTCTCGGTGACAGTTCGGTCCATGATCTCTTCATCACTGAGGTCGGCATCTTCGCCCACCTCATCCCGGAACCACGCCAAGAGCGAACGACCCCACGTAATCGTCCGCCGGTCTTTCGTCGCGTCAACGTACGCAACCCAGCGGTTGAAGTCTCGCGACCAGTGGCTGAGGCGGTGGAGGCAGTTCGCGATAGGCATGGCGCCGCTCAGCAAGTTTCTAGATGGTCCCGGTGGTGTCTACTGGGTCGGTGTCGGAGCGGTCCGCAAAGGGGGAGATCTGGGAGGCGTCTGAGGCGGATTGGCTGTCTATTCAGTCGTGTTTGACGGAGTCGATGCAGGCATTGAGCAGACCGCTGGCGGAGTTGCCAAACGTTCAGGCCCGGAGCTTCTCCGAGCAAGTCAGACTGAGAATCGTCAGTACTTGACCGCCGGCTATGATCGGGTTCCGCAGTGGAAAAGCAGTTGGATGCCCCAGGCAGTGACTCGTGACAGTCGCAAGCATCGGTGATCGAGCAGGTTCATGAGACTGATGGCAAGATGCCGCCGAGCGAAGTACACATCGTCTATGGCGTGTCCATGCGTGCATACCCTTGGATGTAGAGTGGACCGAACGGCGCCTCTGGGCTGTCCGTTGAAGAGCCAGGATTACTGCCGACTCGAGTTGAAGTGTGGATGCGCTTGCGGTCTTGATGACACGCTGCTGCTCGACGCTGTCCGCAACGAGGGGAGTTGCCTGCTGGCGGAGCGGCTCCACTTTCGGGTGGTGCTGTGAGCGCCCGTCTGTAGCTATGACGAGGCTGCATGGAAGCGGGAAGAGCTACCTGTGATGGAAGAACTTGCTTCATAGCCCTAGTTCGTGGAGCGTCCATCCGCTCGCCGGTATCATGCACGACTTGTAGACTCTAACCACACGGTTCCGATCTCCTCCCCGAAGCCGTCGTTCCAGTGAAAGGAGTCTGATGAGTGGTCGCAAGTTGACGATGGACTTCGCTGGGTCACTTGTCCGCCACCTCGGGCTGCAGATGTACTCGGGTGCCGTACCGGCCATCGCGGAACTGGTCGCGAACGCCTACGATGCCGACGCAACCACGGTACAGATCGAGATTCCGCTTGATACACCTCTCGATGCGAACTCCGAAATCGTGATCCGAGACAATGGACTCGGGATGACCTTCGAGGACGTAAATGACAAGTACCTGCTCGTCGGGAGGGACCGACGAGCTTCCGGCGATGAACGCTCACCGGGCGGGAGACTCGTTCTCGGGCGCAAGGGCCTCGGAAAGCTCGCTGGTTTCGGCATCGCCAAGAATGTCACGATCACAACTGTCAGAGACGGTCATCTCACCTCGTTCAAGATGAGCTACGACGAACTCGTGAGCAGCAACACTAACACGTACCGTCCTACTGTACTCGAAGACAGGACACTTCTGGCTGATGAGCGGCGACCCAGCGGGACTGAGATACGTCTGTCGGAACTTCAACTAAAGAATCGCATTCCGGCTGCATCGTTCCGAAGGAGTATGGGACGGCGATTCTCGATACTCAGCAATACCTTCCAGGTGACGCTCAACAACGATCCGCTCGCTTCGGACGAGACGGAACTCCAGTTTCGTTATCCAGAGAAAGGTCGCGACACTATTGATCTTCCCGGCGTAGGGACAGTCCAGTGGTGGGTCGGATTCACCGAGAAACCGATCAAGAACGACGACATCCGAGGCATCTCCGTGCTCGCTAGAGGGAAACTGGTCCAGACCCCGTTCTTCTTCGATATGAGCGGTGGAACGCAGAACCAGTTAGGGCTTCAGTACGTCACCGGTGAGGTGTTCGTGGACGGACTCGACTCCTATTCTGAAGACTTGATCGCCACTGACCGCGCCACAGTCCTGTGGGAGCATCCTATTGCACAGCCGATCCTGGAATGGGGCCAAAGCATGCTGCGGGATTCTCTGCGCAAGTGGGCCGCTGCCCGCTCCAAGGAGCAGAAGGAACGACTCAGGGCCTCTACTCCCTACATGAAGCGCATCGAGAAGTTTCCCGAGCGGCAGCAGAAGGAACTCCTCAAGGCTATTCAGACGCTCGCTGATTCTCCAACGATGGAGTCGAATCGGCTCGATCAAATCGTAGAGATCCTTCTGAATGCCTACGAGAACGAGCAGTTTTTCGCGTTGCTCAAGGAACTCAGCGAGCTCACTGCATCTGATCAGAAGTCCATCCTCGACTTGATGAGCGAGTGGGACATTCTGGAGGCCGTTCAGGCTGCGCAACTTGTTCGTGGCAGAGTGGTCGTGATCCAGACCCTCGGGCGACTCATCAAGGAACATGCCCCCGAGAAACCGACCATGCAGGACCTTCTGCGTGAACATCCGTGGATCATCGACCCCACGTGGCAACTGCTCCATCACGAACGTTCCCTCGAAACGGTCCTGCGTGAAACCTTCCACTCTGAGATGAACGAAGGAGATCAGCGCAGGCTCGATTTTCTCTGTATCGGAGACAGCAGCACTGGGATCGTCGTGGAAGTGAAGCGACCCGGTGAAAAGATCGGCCTCAGGGAACTCAACCAACTGCGCGGATACGTAAACACTCTTCGCGACCGGAACCAGGGGGTGGGCAACTTTCCGACTGAGCGGGCGCAAATTCGTGGTGTGTTGATCCATTCTGGCCTCAAGGACGAGCCTGGGATCCAGAGCGAGCTTCAGGAGATGATCAACAGTGGCTACCGAATCTCACCTTGGGGCCACCTCCTTGAGGCGGCCGAACGTCTTCACCGTGAGTATCTCGATGTGATTGCTGAACGCGCACCTCAGGACGATCCCAGGATTCAGGCGATCCACCGCGACTCCGCTTTGGACGCCGACCCGAGCGCGAGCATCGGGTCGGATGAGAGCACGACCGGGTAGTCTCTATTTGGCCGGCCCTCCGAGCAAGTCGAGCAGGGCACGTGCGATTTTGGCCGCCATGCGGACGGGGACGGCGTTGCCAATCTGACGTTCAACGGCACCTCTCGTACCGGCGAACTTGTAGTCCGGCGGGAATGTCTGAATCGCAGCCGCCTCGCGCAGAGTAATCGGCCGATGCTCCTCCGGGTGCAGAAACGGCCCACAGGCCGGGGTCGTACACCGGGTCGTCATCGTTGGTGCGGGCTGATCCCAGTGAAGCCGTCCGTAAGACCCGGACGCACCGCTCTTCTTCTCCTTGTCCAACCTTTTGTGACAATCGAGCTGGAGATACTCTGGCAGGTCGCGGCGATTGCCGCCCACGGGGATCGCTTGAACCCGTGTGAGCACCTTTTCCGGCAAGATGCGATGGACGCTGAGAGGATCGTCGGCGGCAACTTCTGCCTCCAGCTGCCGGAATGCTTCTCGTACGGTCACAGGCGTCGCCGGATCGGTGAGAACGAGAGACTCCGGAAGTGGCGTACGCGTGCCGCGTAAGGCCAAGATTATGAGTCGCTTGCGTCGTTGCGGTACCCCGAACTCCACTGCATTTACATGATATGCCTTCGCGTTGTACCCCATGCGAATTAATGCGGTCAGTAGTTCTCCGGACCGCCTGTCGCGCCCCAGCCCGGGCACATTCTCCACCAACACGGCACGCGGCCGTAGCGCTCGCACGAATCTGACGGTGTGGTTCACCAGATCATTGCGGGGATCATCTCCCTGAATTCGGCCCTCTGCAAGCGACGAGAATCCTTGACAGGGGGGGCAAGCCTTCAACAGCGTCAACTCACCCGTCTTCAGCCCCAGTTCGCGTTTCACCTCAGCTGCGCTCACGCGCTGAATGTCACGCTCCCACAGCCGCGTACATTCATGATTGAGGCGGTAGGACTGGGCGGCAGCAGCGTCAAACTCAACCGCGCCGATAACGTCGAACCCAGCTTCGATCAACCCTTGGGTGGCTCCGCCTGCACCAGCAAACAGATCGACTGCTGTGGGCTGCGAACCTGTCGAAGCGCCATCGGTGCATGTCTCGTCGGGGAATGAACTTATTGGCTTGTGCACGGTTGTTCGCACTAGACACCTGCCTTCACTGCCTCGGCGACTTGTCATCCGTCGGTCTACGGCTGATTTGGAGCCCATTGTGAGCTCACGACAGACTCGCAATTCGAGTCTACTGGGTGAATCTGACACCTGGGCTGAAGGCGTGGTAAGTCTCTTTGGGTGGTGCTCTTCCAGATTGCTGCGCGGGCTGCGAAGGTGGCAGAGGGGTTATTTTATTCTAATTGTCAAGCGGTTGGTTGCACTGACTGGTCAGTACACCTAGTGGGTAGATGTCGTCGCGCGGGCGTGCACCACAGCTCACGGCACGTCACGCTCCACCGCCTACAGATACGTATCGCGTGCTGTGAACATTGCGTGATGAAACGTCTATCGCAACGATCTCGGCGCACGCTAGAGTTCCGCCATTGGACCCATGTCCATGCAAATTTTCCTACAAGTACACAACCTGCCGACGGAGACGATGCAATGAGGAGAACCGTGGCTTCGCTAGTGTCTTTGACACTAGCGCTGACCGGCGGTGCAGCGATGGCACTCCACGCTGACGCCGCCCCCACCCCAAGAGACCTACCCGCCCCCGACGCGCTCGCAGCCCGCAGCGGCGTCCCGACCGATGCGCAACGCGTCCCAGGCCCTGCCGACGAGCCACGTCGCGTCATGGTGATGCTGAAGCAGCAGCCCACGGGCAAGGACGTTGAGAGCCGCGGCATCGCTGCGGTCGACCGCGTGCTGGCGCGCTGGGAAGGCAAAGAAGGCTTCAGCGTGCAGCGTAAGTTTGGCTTGCTGGTTCGAGGATTCTCGGCGACGCTGCCAGCTAACCAGATCGCTGCGCTGGCCCTCGATCCGGACGTCGCTTCGGTCAAACCCCTGAAGACGTTCCAACCGTCTATGGAGACCGCCGCGGAACTCAGCCACTCGGTACAGGCACGCTCCGACTTCGACGTTGATGGCCGGGGCCTCGTGGTGTCAATCATCGACACCGGCATCGACATCCACCACCAAGACATGCGTCTTGATGACGGCGTGAAGGGGAAGCTCGCCGTCACCAAGGGCTTCACGGAGAAGGTGCCCTACGGTTGGAACTTCGCCGACGAGAACAATGAGGTTCTTGACACCGCGGGCAGCGAGCACGGCATGCACGTCGCGGGCATCGTCGCGGCCAATGGTGGTGCCGATAGGGACGTCATCAAGAACGGGCGCATCAGCGGCATCGCCCCGAACGCTCAGCTGCTGGCGATGAAGGTGTTCTCGAACGACGCCACCCGCCCGAGCGCCTACGAAGACGACGTGATCGCTGCCATTGAAAGCTCCGTGAAGCACGGTGCGGACATCATCAACATGTCGCTCGGTTCGCCCAACGGCACCGGCCAGGTTTCCGTGGGCGAGGCCCGCGCGATCGCCAATGCCCAGGCTGCTGGGGTCCAGGTGATCGTCGCCGCCGGAAACGAGGGCCTCAACGGCTCCCCCGACGGCACGCTCACCGATGCGATGGGCATGTTCGACAACGGCACCCACGGCAGCCCCGCGAGCGCGCCCGAGGCCCTGTCCATCGCGTCGATCAACAACACACAGTCCATCGGCAGCCAAGCTGAAGCCGTCCAGGGCGGCACCGTCGAGAAGTTCGGCTACCAGCTGCAGACAGGTACCGCCGACGGCAAGGAACACGTGCTGGTTGACGGTGGCGTCGGCAAGTCTGACGAAATTCCGGCGGAGGCGAAAGGCAACTACGTACTGATCCAGCGCGGTGAGATCGCCTTCTCAGAGAAGTTCAACAACGCGATCGCGAAGGGCGCCACAGGCGTCATCATCTTTAACAACGCAGCCGGCGGCGACAAGTTCCAGGGCATGGCTGGCATCGACCACATCACGATCCCCGGTGCCTTCCTCTACCAGTCAACAGGCGAAAAGCTCAAGCAGATGATTGCCGCGGGCGAAACGAAGCTGAAGCTCACCGACGGCCGCATCGCGCTGCCTGTCGCCGACGAGCTGGCGCCGTCGTCGTTCACCTCATGGGGAACCGGCCCTGAGCTAAACTTCAAGCCGCAGCTCGCGGGCATCGGTGGTTCGGTGTACTCCACCGTCAACGACAACAAGTACAAGGACAACTCCGGCACCTCGATGGCGGCGCCCCACGTTGCCGGCGTGTTTGCACTCGGTCGTGAGGCCTACGCCAAGCGCTTCCCGGAGCTCAGCGCCAGGGAACGCAACACGCTACTGCGCACGTCGCTGTCGAACACCGCGCAGGTGCTTGAGAAGGACGGTGTCCCCTACGCGCCGCGTCAGATGGGCGCCGGCCTGGTCGACACCAAGGCCGCGCTGGAAAGCAGCGTGTTCGCCACCGTCGACGGTGTGCCCAACGTGCCGCTTCGCGAGGTGCGCGGCGCCAAGACGTTCACGGTGACGCTGGAGAACAAGGGGGACAAGGCTTACTCCTTCACCACTGGCGGCACCTGCGTGCTGAGCGAAACTCGCGATCCCAACGGCAATGCAACCCAGTGCTCGAAGGGCGAGACGCTCACCGCCTCGGCGAGCAGCGTGACGGTGCCGGCGAAGGGCCAGGCCACCGTCGACTTCACCATCACCCCTGCCAACGGCGACGACCACTGGGTCGAAGGTTGGGCACAGCTCACCTCCTCGGACGCGAAGCAGCCGTCGCTGTCGGTGCCCTACATCGGATTTGCGGGCGATTGGAACAAGGAACCCATCGTGCAGGATCCGACGGCCTCGGAGCCGTCGGTGCTCGACCAACTGTTCGGTGACAAGAACCCGCACTCGTCCCACATCCAGTCCAACTACCTGAGGTTCGGGGCGGTGCCCACCGAATGGATTTCCCCGAACGGCGACGGCGTGTTCGACGAGGCGCTCCCCGCCCCGATGTTCCTCCGCTCCGCTTCGTCCGTGCAGTACCAGCTGGTGCGCGACGGCAAGGTTATCCGTGAGCTCGGCGAAGAGCGCGACGTGCAGCGTCGGACGTTGTCGAGAATCGCTCAGTCGGCGCTGTCCGCAGCGAGCCCGTCGTACGGCCACAAGTGGGACGGCACCCTCTACAACTCGCAGACGGACAGGTTCGAGCCCGTTCAAGACGGTAAGTACACGCTGCGCATCCGCGCTCGGCTGTCGGACCAGTTCGACTGGCAGGTGACGGATCTCCCACTGGGCGTCGACACCGTCGCTCCGAAGGTGGAAAGCAAGTCATACGTCAAGAACAACGATGGCTCCATCACCTACACGCTCAAGATCTCGGATCAGGGCGCGGGCTTCAGTAAGAATCCGGTGATTGCCTACGACGGTCCCAGCGGAAAGGACTACCCCGATCCGGTATTCGACGCCGCCACCGGCGTCGCGACCATCACCATTCCTGCCGATCTCACGGGAGCGGGCCACTACGCCTCATTCCAGGTGTTCGACGAAGCCGGCAACACCACGCAGGTGTTCGACTTCCTGGATAACGCGACCGCGAAGATCCTGGACTCGTACCGTTTCAATGGCTCCGTCAATGAGAAGTCCGTCGACCCAATCACTGGCAAGCCGCTGATCCACGACGGCAAGGTCACCATCGACGTGCTCGTGAGTGAGCACGCGGCTAAGGCCACCGTCAACGGCGTCGAAGTGCAGGTACAGGACGGACGCGGCA
Source organism: uncultured Tessaracoccus sp. (assembly GCF_947286155.1). Taxonomy (GTDB): domain Bacteria; phylum Actinomycetota; class Actinomycetes; order Propionibacteriales; family Propionibacteriaceae; genus Arachnia. The sequence continues at coordinate 1,750 of NZ_CAMYPD010000048.1, read as the reverse complement.
GCGTCACGATGCCTGTGAAGCCAGGACGAAACGAATACAAGCTCGTCGCGTACGACAAGAACGGGAAGGAACTAGCGAGCGACTCCGTGTTCCTCGTGTTCGATACCAAGGCCCCCGTACTGGAGATCACGGATGCCCCACTCAACAATGCGGGCCAGCTCGACCCCGCCCAGGATGGCAGCATCACGATCAAGGGCAAGGTGAGCGACGATCTCGCCAGCATCCGCGCCGGCGACCTGTACCTTGCGATGGGCAAGAAAGTGATGAAGGTCAACGACGACGGCACCTTCGAGATCACCTTCAAGCCTGAGAAGAATCAGGCCGTGGTGACGCTCAAGGCCACCGACGGAGTGAATATCACGACGAAGACGTTCGTCATTGCAGGGGCCAAGGTGCCCGGCGATGCATTGCGCATCGTGTTCGATGACCCGAGGCTGAATACCTCCAGCGATCTGGACCCGTTCGGCGAGTTCGCGTACTTCGTCGAACCGTCGTTCCAGAACCTCACCGTGCGCGACGATGGCGCTGACCTGGTGCTCAAGGGCATGTTCACCGGCAAACCTGGCAAGTTCATCGTCGACGGCAAGGAGATCCCCGTCGGGGACGATCTGCGCTTCGAGGTGCCCCTGAAGCTCGTGAACGGCATCAACTCGTTCGGCTACGAGGTGTTCGACACGCAGGGCAACTCCGTGAAGATGAGCGGCTGGCGGTTCTTCTATGACCGCAACATGCCTGGTCACGAACTCGTCACCACCCCGAAGATTGCACCCGATGGCGCGATCTACCTGGGCGGGCCGAAGGGCGACATCGACGTTCAGGGCTCCGTGTGGGACGACGAGTTCGGCTACGTCATGGCCATCAACGGCAACGTGGTGAAGGAGTTCGAGAACGTCTGGGATCCCGGCGCGAACGTCAACCGTCGCGACTTCGAGACCAAGATCAACGGCGAGCACGGGCACACCATGCGCATCTCGCTGAGCGATCAGATGGGCAACGGTTTCGAGCGGGGTGTCCCCCTTGTCTTCGATGACGAGGGCCCCACCGTTGGCATCGATGGCGTCTCCAACGGCGATTTCATCACGTCAAAGCACCGATTCACTGTGCTCGCGAAGGACACGAACCTGCACACGCTGCAGGTGCTCGTCGATGGTAAGGAGCACGACGCTCGCGTCGTCGAGGCGAACCCGCACCCGGGCGCGTACATTGTCGATTTCAAGAACGGCGAGCCGCAGCTCGATGCGAACCAGCAGGCAGCGGCTACGACGTCGACCGGCGGCACCCAGGCCGCAAAGGCCAAGTCGAAGGCCCAGTCGTCGGCTCCGAGCACCAACACGCCCGACGCGACGGCTTCCGGTGGGCGTACGCCCGTCGAGCTCACCATCGAGGTGGACGGCCTTCCAGCAGGCGAACACCTGCTAGAAGCGGTGGCCACCGACATGGCCGGCAACACCGCAGCCGAATCGGTGAGCTTCACCGTCGACGATGCTGCGCCCGTGATCGCCGGCCCGGACAAGCTGAGTGTGAATCCGGACAAGGACATCATGGAACAGCTGCTCGCGGCCTACACCGTGACCGACGATGCCGATCCCAACCCCACCTTCACGGCCGACATCAGCCAGCTGGTGCACAACGCGCCCGTCAAGGTGGAACTCGTCGCCACCGATGCGTCCGGCAAGATGTCGAAGCGCACGGTCGAGATCACCCTGGAGCGTCCGATGACGACGCTGAAGGGCGAGTGCGGCTCGATGAC
>NZ_CAMYPD010000047.1 GCF_947286155.1 uncultured Tessaracoccus sp. | reverse complement strand
GAGCGAGGTCTGCGAGTGTCGGTTCCGGAGCGGGCGCGTCGTCGGTGTCGCGCAACGTGAGCACCATGCTGCGGAGATCTCTCACTGCGGCGCGGGCGCTGGATTCCACCTGTTTGAGCGACACGGTTGCGGCGTCCGGGTCGCGCTCGATGAGCCGTCGTGCCGCCGCTGCCTGCACCGACATGGCGGTGACATGGTGGGCCACGACGTCGTGCAGCTCACGGGCGATGCGCAGGCGCTCCTCCTCGATGGCAGCCGCCACCAGCTGGGCCTGTAACTGCTTGATGTTGGCGTCGGCGTCTTCGAGTTCGGCCCGCTCCATCGCCTGATCCCACGCCTGGTCACCGAAAATCCAGGCACCGGTGAAGAACGCGACGTTCACGACGCTGTTGATCACGATGAACGCCGCCAGTTGGGTGGCGCTGATGGCCTCCGCCTGCGTGATCTTCCCCAGATTCGCAAACGACGCCACCACGAAGCTCACCCCCATGAGCAGGCAGATCATGATGCGCACCAGCAGCGCCTGGCCGCGCTTCGACGACCACGCGCCGATGGAGTAGAAGCCCAGGAACAGCACCACCTGCGAGGTGTAGATGTCAATCCCGGTAAAAAAGTTCGCCACGGTGTACAGCACGGCCTGCGCCATACCCGCGACGAGGGGGAACCGCCGGCGCCACACCAACGGCAACGAGCTCACGACGGTGCCTAGGCACTGCAACCCCCACAACTGGGAGAAGATCGACATGTCGGCTGCGATGACGAGCCACGACATACCGCAACCCAGCGCGGCGAGCGCAAATGCCACGAGCGCGTCGGTGCGCAACCAGTTCGGGGGCAATGGGCGGGTCTGCATAGTTGCTGATGCTAGCTGGCGGTGGGCACGTGCAGATCCCTCGAGCGGGTGAGATTGCTTGAACGTGGTGATTGAATGTGGGCGATGAGAAGCAAAGAGAGTCTGCCGTCGAGCGTATGGGTGCTCCTGGCCGCGGCATTCTCTATTGCGATGGGGTTTGGGCTCATCGCGCCTGTGCTGCCGCAATTCGCGAACTCGATGGCGAAAGAGGTGTTCCCCGACGCAGCGGTCACCGCGACGAGCGTCGTCGTGAGCGCCTTTGCGGTGTTCCGACTGCTGTGGGCGACACCGGCCGGCTCGCTCGTGTCGAAGTTCGGCGAAAAGGCCATCTACATCGTCGGGGTGTTCACCGTCGCAGCGTCCTCGGCACTCACCGCCTTCGCGCAAAACTACTGGCAGCTGCTGATCTTCCGCTCGCTGGGCGGCGTCGGTTCCGTGATGTTTACCGTCTCCGCGATGGGGCTGCTGATTCGCGTCGCGCCCAGTTACATGCGCGGGCGGGTGTCAGCGCTGTACGGGGCCATGTTCATGATCGGCAACATGGTGGGGCCCGTGTTCGGCGGCACGCTGGCGGAGTTTGGGGTGGCTGTGCCGTTCCTGTTGTACGCGGGTGCGCTCTTGATTGCCGGCATCATCATGTGGGCGAAGATGCCGTCGACATCACCTACTAGGACGACGGGTGGCGTCGCGGCCTCCGCACCCATGACCCTGGCTGAGGCGTTTCGAGATAGGGCATTCCTGGCGAACATTCCGGGCCTGTTTGGGCACGGCTGGGCGAACCTCGGCGTTCGCACCGCACTGGTGCCGTTGTTCATCGCTGCCGTGGTGTCGGATAAGGCCTGGGTGGCGGGCGCGGCGCTCGCGCTCTTCGCGATCGGCACGGCTCTCGCGCTGCCGTTCGCGTCGACGTTCGCCGATCGGCACGGCCGCAAACCCATGATTATGGGCGGGCTGGCAGCTGCGGGCGTCTTTACGATCATGCTGGGGTTCACCGCGTCGATGTGGCTCACCCTTCCGCTCTGCCTGCTTGCCGGATTCGGCGCGGGCATGTTCAATCCGGCGTCGCAGGCCGTGACCGCCGACGTCATCGGCGGCGATCGCTCGGCCGGCAAAGTGGTAGCCAGCACGCAGATGATGACGGACGTCGGTTCCATCGTCGGGCCGCTGGCAGCTGGCGCGATCGCCGACGCCATGGGGTTCGGTTGGGCGTTCGGCGTCACCGGCGCGATCCTGCTGCTGGGTGCGCTGGCGTGGATCGGCACCCCGGATACGTTGCGTCGCACCTACTCCTGATCAGAAATCCGCGACAGCGCCCGCGCGAGGTGAAGCGGGGTACGTGCCGGCGATACAATGACGCCCATGTCCGACATCTTGAACGCCGTCGCCTGGCCGTATGCCAACGGCCCGCGCCACATTGGTCACGTCTCCGGTTTTGGAGTTCCCTCCGACGTGTTCTCAAGGTTCATGCGAATGCGCGGGCATAACGTGCTCATGGTGTCTGGCTCCGACGAGCACGGCACCGCGATTCAGGTGAAGGCCGACCAGGAGGGGCTCACCGCCCGCGAGACCGCGGACAAGTACCACGCCCAGATCGTGCAAGACCTGCAGGGCCTCGGGCTCAGCTACGACCTCTACACCCGCACCACGACGCCGAACCACGCCGCCGTCGTACAAGACATCTTCCTCGCGCTGCTCGACAACGGCTACCTCACCAAGCAGTCGCAGATGGGCGCGATCTCCCCGTCGACCGGGCGCACGCTGCCCGACCGCTTCATCGAGGGCACCTGTCCGCTGTGTGGCTACGACGGTGCCCGCGGCGACCAGTGCGACAACTGCGGCAAGCAGCTTGATCCGGCTGATCTCATCAACCCGCGCTCCCGCACCAACGGCGAGACGCCGAAGTTCGTCGAAACCGAGCACTACTTCCTCGACCTGCCGAAGCTTGCCAACAAGCTCGGCGAATGGCTCGACACCCGCCAAGAGTGGCGGCCCAACGTCCTCAAGTTCTCCCACAACCTGTTGGAGGACCTCCACCCACGCGCCATCACGCGCGACCTCGACTGGGGCATCCAGGTACCCGTCGAAGGCTGGGAAGACAACCCGATGAAGTCGATCTACGTCTGGTTCGACGCCGTGATTGGGTACCTGTCTGCGACGAAGGAATGGGCCAAACGCTCCGGCGACGAGGACGCCTGGCGCACCTTCTGGAACGAGCCCGAGACGAAGTCGTACTACTTCATGGGCAAAGACAACATCGTCTTCCACTCCGTGATCTGGCCGGCTATTTTGCTCGGCTGCAACGGCGAGGGCAGCGAGGGCGGCGAGGTTCGCCCGTCGCTCGGGAAGCTTCAGCTGCCCACCGAGGTGGTGAGCTCTGAGTTCATGACGATGAAGGGCTCGAAGGTGTCCAGCTCGCGCGGCGCGAGCATCTTCGTGAAAGACTTCCTCGCCGAGTTTGGCCCCGACGCACTGCGCTACTTCATCGCCGTCGCCGGGCCTGAAAACAACGACACCGATTTCACGTGGGACGAGTTCGTCCGCCGTATCAACTACGAACTCGCCAACGAGTGGGGCAACCTCGTCAACCGCTCCATCTCGATGGCGCACAAGAACATCGGTGCGGTGCCGAAGCCAGGAGAGTTCACCGACGACGACCGCGCCCTGCTGGCGGAATGCGAGCGGGCGTTCATCACCGTCGGAGAACACATCGAAGCACGGCGCTTCAGGGCCGGCATCACCGAGGCGATGCGCATTGTTGGACTGGCCAATAAGTACATCTCGGATCAGGAGCCCTGGAAGAAGAAGGACGACACCGAGCGTCGCGACACCATCCTCTACGTCGCGCTCCAGGCCGTGACCGACTGCAACACGCTGCTCACGCCCTACCTGCCGCACTCAGCGCAGAAGGTGTTCGAGGCGCTGGGCGGCGACGGCGTGTGGGCGGCACAGCCGGAGATCGTCGAAGTGACCGACGGCGACATGACGTACCCCACGCTGCAGGGCGACTACACGACGCAGCTGGCGGCCTGGGAACATCGCGCGATCGTGCCGGGAACGCCGCTGGACAAGCCCAGCCCGCTGTTCCAAAAGCTCGACGAGAAGCTCGGCGAGACAGGCCCTAGCTGGGCGCCGATTGGCGAGTGACTGGGCAAGACCGGGCTAGCGGTTCAGCACGCTGGGAAGAGCTCATGCTGGAGCGCGACGAGCACCTCACGTTCAGGAGGCGGAGGCTCGTCGGGCAGCGGGGGTTCGGGCGGATGCGCGTCCCATGGCTCGGGAGGGGGCTCGTCGGGGACCCGCTTGGGCGGTGAAGTGATGCGGTGCACACCGAGATCGTCGACGACGAACTCCCACCCGTGCGGCGTTCGCCAGTGGAACACGCCCGGTGCGGGCTGGTGGAGGACGAAGCCGCCGAATGTCTTGGCGCGATGCGTCCGCCGTGACAATGGCGCCAGGTTGCCGGGCCTCGTCTGGCCGGGCGTTCCGTCGTCGCGGTAGGGCTCGACGTGGTCGAGATCGCAGGACCGCGACGGCCGGGTGCCGTAGGGGAAGACCTCCGTCGGATGACGCTGCTGGATGGCGAAGCGCAGCGGCAACGAGGGGTCGTGCTGGTGCTCTGGTGTGAGGCGACGGATATCTACGACGGGGCGAACCGTCACCTTGGAGCCCGCGAGGAAGCTCGGGAGATCCTCGCTGAGTAGTGTGCCCCAGCGTTCGACCCACGCAGCGCCGGTGCCGTCGTCGTCGGGGTCGAGTGCCGGATCGGTGGCGTCCATGTGCACCACGAGTGTGTGCGTGGGCAGCGTGTCTTGCCCGAGCGCCGCACGAGCGAGCTCGCCCACGGCGGCAGCCCGGCGGATCTGGCGCTTGTCTTCTGCCGTCAGCACCGCGTGTGGGTCGTCGGGGTCTGGAAGGCGTTTCGCGAGCTCTGAGATGGCGCCCTCGAAATCGACGGCGTCTCTTGCGTCGAGTAGCCCGTCGATGTGAGCGCTGCCGTGCTCAAACTTGCCCACGCGCACGTGCCTGCGCGCGGACTGGCGCTGCCGTTGGCGCTGCGCCTCCGCGGGGCATGCTAGTGCGATGTAGTGCGGCATCCGCTGGACGACCGTCGACCAAGAAAGTGTGCGACGCGCGACGTCGACCAACTCATCGACCCGGCGGGCGGCCTCGAGCGTGAGGCCGCTACACAGATCTTCGACTTCCGCGGCCTCGTGCCACCAGAGCTCGCCGGCGAGGAAGCGCTGCCACATGATGGGGTGGCGGTGTTGCACCGACAAGATGGCGTGGAGCTTCATGAACATCGCACCTGGGCTGATGCCCAGCACCGCGGCAGCTTCGAGTGCGAAGAATTCACCCACCGCAGGCGCACCGAGACGCCCCGTGACGGCGGCTTCCTGGGCAATCTGCTCGAGGGCGTCCTGCACGTCGGAGCGCGTCACGTGGTATTCCTCGGCCGCCCGCGCGAGACCGACGACCTCCGCGATCTGCGCCAGCTTGCGCTGCTGGCGTGCGTCGGCAGCGAGCTGTAACGCGTCGACTCCAGTTGCCGTCAACATCCTTGTTCACCCCCTTGTTCCAGGTACGTGCAACACTGTAGACGGCACCTCTGACAATTTTGGATGGCCTTGTCAGCGTGGGTTTACGGGGCTATCCATCCGGTCATTGAGGAGGCCGCGCGTTACCCTCAGCCCGATCGTTGAGGAGACCGCGAAGCGGTCGTCTTGAAACGATCTGAAGAAGCACCTCACCACGAGCCGGCGCTGCCGCCGCCGAAGCCACCGCCACCGCTAAAGCCGGAACCGCCCGAGGAACTCGTGCTCGCGTGGGCTGCGGACGCGGCGTTCACCGAGCTAGAGAACGAACTGGCGAAGTTATTGGCCATCGAGTTGTAGAACCAGGCGTCGTAGGCGGCGTCACTGGCAATCCAGCTTCGGTCAGCGCGGTAGCGACCTTCGCGCTCGAGTTGCTCGAACGTTTTCGCCCAGCGGTCTGCAGTTCCGAAGACCATGGCGAAGGGGAGGTATCGGCTGAATACATCGATACCTTCCTCGAACTTGATCTGTTCGGCCTCGGCGGTGCGCAGGTACAGTTCAAACCCGCGCGCCTGCTGCAGCATTGCCGAGCCACGCGCGGTGCGGCGCTTACTGTTCATACCCACCACGATGAGGCCAATGCCCAGCACAACCAGGGGCAGCCCGAGCAGGGCCAGAGAATGCTGGTACAACAACCATCCGAGCCCCGCCCCGGCCAGGGCGATGACGACACCGATCGTAGACTTCATCACGCCGCTCGTCCGCGGATCCTGCACGAACCACTTGTTCTTCGTCATCTGGTGGTAGAGCCCCTGACGTGCCTGTGCCATGACGTCGTGGAAGCGCTCGTCGCGCAACTCCTGCGTGGAGCGCGTCTGCTTGCCCTCGAAAATGAGGTTGAGCAGGGTGTACTCGAAGGTGTGGAGGCCGTCGGTGCTCTTGCCCAGCGCGCGCAGGGTGAAGTCCTTGCCGTTCGGGTCGGGGATGATCTGGAGATAGCCGCGTACGGCGAGGTCGATGATGGTGGCGGACACGTCGATGCCGTCCGCCGTCGCGTCGATGAGTGTGCCGATCTCGCCAGGCGTGGCGCCCGCTGGCGGCTGGAACTGCACTGCGACGGGAATCTTGCTCGTATTTTTGAGCCCGACGGGAGCGTCCTCACCCTCTGCCGGTGCGAGACCAGGCGTGAGTCCGAGGTACACCAGGTCGCGCTTCGCCCGTCGGGTCATCACCCAGGTGCCGATGGCAGCGACGATGGAGAGGCCACCTGCTGCCGCGCCGGGAACGACACCCGGAGTAAGGTTGGAGCCGACGGTAGGTACCCGTCGCTTACTGGGTGTCGCGCCGTTGAACGTACCCTTGGGGAAGCCCGCGACGAGCTGGACGCCCTGCCTGGTGGGGATGCTGTCGATGTGAATGTGGGACTTGCCACCATCGATGGTTGCTGGGCATTCGGTGCGGTTGGCGGGGCCGGTGAAACAGGCGGTCTTCTCCACGTCCACAGGGCCGGACATCGTCGCGTTGATGTTCGTGAATTGCGCATCGAGTTTGGAGAACATCTGCCAGCTGAACTCCGCGAGCCCGGATTGCGGGTGATCGTCCCAGGCGATGCCTTTCACCGTGAACTCCAGCTTGTACTGCTGGGGCTCGCGGTAGCGGACATCCTTGTCGCCGATTCTCCACTCCACCGCGTTCTGGCCATCCGTCACCTTGAGGTTGGTTCGGGCGCCCGTGGGGGATGAGACTTTCGGCTTGGAGTAGTCGAAGACGTATTCCTCGTCGGGATTCTGGCCATCCTTCTGCGTGGTGAAGAACCGCAAGACGGGCCCGCGCCCGGACTTCTGGTCGAATTCCATGGTGAAGTCCATCGTCACGTGGGCGGTGCCTTGCTCGTCGAGCCGCACGTCCACGTTGATGTCGCGGTACGGGGTGCCCTCTTGCGCATGAGCGGCAGGAGCCGCCATGAAGAACACCAGGAGGCCGGCCAATAACGCAAAGATCCGCCGTTTCGTCATGGGCCAATCTTAACGATGCGCTGTGTCAGGGTTTGTCGCCTGGACGTCGACTGAGCGCACACCAGATGCGAATTCTGGCCCTCATAGGGCGGTTATTTCCATCTGGTGTGCGCTCAGTCGAGCAACTGGGAGATCACTCCTCGACGCCGAGGGCCTCCGCCATCTCCTCGCGCAGACGCCGGAGCAGTTCGGCAGCAGCGTCGCGCGAGCGGCTCACGTCGTCGGCGGGATCCATGCGCACCTCGAGGTAGCACTTCAGCTTGGGCTCCGTGCCACTCGGGCGGGCGACGACGTGCACGCGCTGGCCAGTGAGTTCGACCGCGTCGGTGGGAGGAAGCTCCGGTGACCCCGGCAGCAAATCCACGACGGTGACGGGCTGGTCGAGCAGCGTCGTCGGCGGATTGCCGCGCAACTTCGCCATGGCCTGGGCGATGATCGACAGATCCGCCACCCGCACCGCGAGCTGGGATGTAGCGTAGACGCCGTAGTGGCGCGCGATGTCGTCGAGCCGGTTCTGGATGGTCTTGCCCTCCGCCTTGAGCTCGGCGGTGATGCGCAGCACCGCCATGGCTGCAGAGATGCCGTCTTTGTCGGGCACCGCTTGCGGGTCGCAGCAGTAGCCGATGGCCTCCTCGTAGCCGAATGCGAGGTTCGGCACGCGTCCGATCCACTTGAACCCGGTGAGTGTGGTCTGGTGTTCGCGCCCGGCGTCGCGTGCCATGGCGCGCAGCAGTGTTGAGCTCACGACGGAGTTCGCGAGTACGCCAGGGACCCCGCGGCGGATGGCGTCGTCGCCGAGCAGTGCGCCCAGCTCGTCGCCGGTGAGCATCCGCCAATCGCCGTCCATTCTCGTCGCGACGGCGCACCGGTCGGCGTCGGGATCATTGGCGATGACGACATCCGCTTCGGAGTGGCGGGCGAGGGAAAGCGCCAGATCGATGGCGCCTGGCTCCTCGGGATTGGGGAACGAGACGGTGGGGAAATCCGGGTCGGGGTTGGACTGCTCGGACACCTCGACGGGCTTCGGGAACCCAAGAGTGCGTGCGGCTTGGCGGACGACGCGGGCGCCGACGCCATGCATCGAGGTGTGCACCCAGCGGACATCCGTCGGGGCGTCAGCTCCGACGAGTTCCTGCAAGCGCGCGACGTAGGCGTCGCGTAGGTCGTCGCCGATGATGGTCCGTTCGTCGCTGCGGGGCAGCGCGGTGAGGTCTTCCGTCGCGACCTCTGCGATGCAGGCGGCGATTTGGTCGTCGACGGGCGGGACGATCTGTGAGCCGTCGCCGAGGTACACCTTGTAGCCATTGTCCTGCGGCGGGTTGTGCGAGGCCGTGACGACGATGCCTGCGACGCAACCGTAGTGTTGGATGCCGTAGGCGATGAGCGGGGTGGGGGTGGGCTCGTCGGTGAGGAGCACGTCGTAACCCGCTCCGGCGAAGATCTGCGCGGTGTCGAGGGCGAAGTCGGCCGACTTATGCCGGGCGTCATACCCGACGATGACCGTCCCGGCTGTGATGCCTTCGCCGTGGAGCCAGCGGGCGAATCCGGCGGCTGCGCGCGTGACGACGACGCGGTTCATGCGCGCAGGGCCGGGGCCGAGCTGGCCCCTGAGCCCGGCGGTGCCGAACTGGAGCGTGCCGGCGAAGGCACTCTCGAGGGCTTCCAGCGCTGGGCGCGCGATGTCGGAGTCGCGCGACTCGCTTCGGGTGATGAGGTCGGCGAGTTCGGCTCGTGTGTCGGGGTCGAAGTCGGCGTCGCGCCAGGCGATTGCGTCGTCGATGATGGACATGGTTCCTCCTAGAGTGCAGCGACGATGCCGCTGAGTAGCGATGCCAGGCGGGGGCCCGCATCCTTCCCGGCCTGCAGCACTTCGGCGTGGTCGAGGTTGTCGCCGCTCATCCCAGCCGCAGCATTGGTCACCAGCGACAGCCCGAGTACCTCGAGCCCAGCCTCACGGGCAGCGAGGGTTTCGAGCGTCGTTGACATGCCGACGAGATCGCCGCCCAGGATTCCGGCCATCTTCACCTCGGCGGGGGTTTCGTACTGGGGGCCGCGGAACTGCACGTACACGCCCTCGGGGAGGGATGCGTCGACGCCGTGGGCCAGGTCGCGCAGGCGCTTGGAGTAGGCCTCGGTCATGTCGACGAAGTTGGCGCCGACGAGCGGGGTGTCGCCGGTGAGGTTGATGTGGTCTTTGATGAGCACGACGGTGCCCGGCGCCCAGTCGGGGTTGAGGCCACCGCATCCGTTGGTGAGCACGATCTGCTTGGCGCCCCAGCTCGCGGCGGTGCGCACGCCGTGCACGACGGGGGCGACGCCGCGGCCTTCGTAGTAGTGGGTGCGTCCGGTGAACACCGCGGCGGTCTTTCCGGCGGCCGTACGCACGACGCGCAGCGCGCCGCCGTGGCCGCTGACAACGGGCTTAGCGAATCCAGGCACCGTAGCGAGCTCTACTTCGGCGATGGTGTCGCCCAGCTGGTCGGCACCGCTCGACCAGCCTGATCCCAGCACCAGGGCGAGGTCGATCGTCGGGACAAGTGCGCTGAGATGCTGCGCTGCGTCGCGGGCAAGTTCTTCCGGGGTTTGCGTCATGCCAGCCAGTCTACGAGTAGCTGGGGGATGTCCGCAGCCGTGTACACCCATCGCCGTAGTCGGGCAGACGTAACCTGTGCGGCTCTGTTCCGGAACAGGTGTCACCTGCTTCGCCGCGACGAGGCGTCGTCGGGAAGCAGGTGACACTTGATCCGCTCTGTTGCCGCACAGGTTGCACCTGCCCGGGCGAGGCGGGGCGCCGTGGCGGGAGCCAGCACGGCGTAGCGACGGAGCGAGCCCGACGCACGACGCAGGCGCCGGGCGCTCGTTTCGCTGCCGACCAAGCGCTGGGTATGCAAGGATGGGGGCGTGACCAAGGTTGTGATCATCGGCGGCGGACCAGGCGGATACGAAGCGGCGCTCGTGGGGCGCCAGCTGGGGGGCGAGGTAACGCTCGTGGAGCGCACGGGCCTCGGCGGAGCAGCGGTACTCACCGACTGCGTCCCATCCAAAACCCTCATCGCAACCGCCGAGGTGCTCTTCCGCATCGAGCACGCGAAGGAGCTTGGCCTGCGCATCGACGGCGGCTCCGACGCGGTGAGCGTCGACTTCGCCGAGGTGAACCGTCGCATCATGGCGCTCGCGCGGGCGCAGTCGCATGACATCCGCGCGCGCCTCGAAGCCGAAGGCATCACCATCATCGACGGCACCGGCCGCCTCGACGGAGCCGAGCGCGTGATCGTCAACTCCGACGACGGTGAAACCGCGCTCGACGCCGACGTCGTGCTCCTCGCCACCGGCACCACCCCGCGTGAACTCCCCGACGCCAAAACCGACGGCGAGCGCATCCTGAATTGGAAGCAACTCTACGAACTCGACGAGCTACCGGAGCGCCTCATCGTGGTCGGCTCAGGCGTGACCGGCATGGAGTTCGCCAGCGCGTACCGCGGCCTGGGTTGTGACGTCGTCTTGGTGTCGTCGCGCTCGCAGGTGCTGCCCGGGCAAGATGCCGACGCTGCCCACGCGCTCCAGAAGGTGTTTACCGAGCGCGGCATGGAAATCAAGGCTGAGTCGCGCGCGCTCGCCGCCCGCAGGGAGGGCGACGAGGTCGTCGTCACGCTCGCTACCGGTGAGGAGATCGTAGGGTCGCACGCGCTATTCGCCGTCGGCGCCACACCCAACACCGCCGACCTCGGCCTCGACGCCGCCGGCGTGGTCACCACCCAGTGGGGCCACATCCCCGTCGACAGGGTCTCCCGCACGAACGTCGCCAACGTGTACGCAGCCGGCGACGTGACGGGCGTGTTCCCGCTCGCATCCGTGGCAGCCATGCAAGGCCGCATCGCCATGCAGCACTCGCTGGGCGACGCTGTCACGCCGCTCGATGTGCGCCAGGTGTCGTCGAACGTGTTCACCTCGCCGGAGGTCGCGACGGTGGGTGTCACGCAGGAGCAAGCCGACTCTGGGAAGATCAACGTCGCCTCCGTCATGCTCTCGCTCGACGGCAACGCCCGCTCGAAGATGCAGTCGTTCCGCGACGGATTCGTCAAGCTCTTCTGTCTTCCCACTACGGGCATCATCGTGGGCGGCGTCGTCGTCGCACCGCGCGCGTCGGAGCTCATCCACGCCGTCACCCTCGCTGTGCGCCAGCGCATCACCGTCGACCAGTTCAGCAACACCTTCACCGTGTACCCGTCGATGTCGGGCTCCGTGGCGGAAGCTGCGCGTCGCTTGCATACCCGCGACGACGGTCTGCTCACCAGCTGATTCTCGCGGCCGGGCGCCGTTGGGTTGAGGGTTGTACTCTGGAAGTCACCCTCGATTGAAGGATTGCCGTGGATTTCATACTGCTCATGTTCGTGCTGTTCGTGATCCTCGGCGCCCCTGCCTATGGAGCTCAGCGGTACAGCAGCCGCCGTCGCATCGCGCAGCAGCCGCCACCCCAGGAACTCTACGGCCCCGGTCCTTTTCATCCACAGGCGCAGCCGGCATATGGCGCGCCCACCTCGGGTTTTGGCCATCAGCGCATCATCTCGGCGGAAGAATTCAATCAGTCCAAGGACGCGCTGGCTGACGACATCACGTCGTTCGGGACGGAGCTTCGCGACCTCGATCTCGACGTCGTCGGGCGTGAACTCGACGCCGAGGCCCACGCCGATTACACCCGCGCACTCGACGCCTATGACGGGGCGAAAGCGACGCTGGAGCGTGTTCAGTTCGTCGACGATCTGAAGCGCGTCGCGGAGATTCTGGAGGAAGGGCGCTTCTCGGCGGCGTGTGTGAAGGCGCGCGTGAACGGCGATCCGCTGCCCGAGCGCCGCCCGCCGTGCTTCTTCGACCCGGCGCATGGCCCGTCGGTGGAGGACGTGATGTGGGCTCCCGCAGGCGGCGCGCCACGGAAGGTGCCGGCGTGTGCCCGCGACGCTCAGCGTGTCAGCCTGGGTGCCGATCCATCCATCCGAATGGTCAACTACCAAGGGCAAATGCTGCCTTACTGGGAGAACCAGGCCTTCGTGCCGTACGCGCAGGGTTACTACGGGCGCTACGACATGGACCCGACGATGCGCAGCATCGCCTCCAGCGCCCTCATGTTCGGTGGGCTCGGCCTGCTGTTCGGCATGTTCGGCGACTGAGACGCGCTGCCGACGGTCGGAGGCGCTTCAGATGGTTGAGTAGCGCCGGAGGCGCGTATCGAAACCACACCCTCTCCCATCACCTGGCTAACCCGATATCCACATTCGTTTGTCAAAACGGGGCACAAACGGCCTGCACAGCAAACGAATGTGGATATCGGGTTGGTTTCCGTCCGTCGGCGTCTCGATGCGCGGGCTGCGCCCGCTACTCGACGACCGGGTGCGGCGGCCTACTCGGGATCCACGATCTCGAGCAGCACCTCGCCGGCGGTGACCGTCTGGCCCTGCTCCACCTTGAGGCCCTGCACCACGCCGCTGCGGTGCGCGTCGAGCGGCTGCTCCATCTTCATCGCTTCGATGACGGCGATGGTCTGACCCTCCTCGACGGTGTCGCCCTCGGCAACATTCACCTTGACGATGGTGCCCTGCATCGGCGCCGGGAACGCGTTGCCGGTGGGTGCGGACACCTTCGCGCCGCCACGGTCGCGCTTGGTCGGCTTGCGCTTCTTCTTCGGCGTCGATGCCGTGCCGAGCCCACCCGGCAGCTTGATCTCGACGCGCTTCCCGTTCACCTCGACGGTGATGATCTCGGGCTCCTCGACGTCGTCAGCCTCGCCAAGGACGCCCTGGTAGGCGGCGATGTCGCCCTCGAATTCCGTCTCGATCCAGCGCGTGTGCACGGCAAAATCGTCGACGAAGGCCGGATCGCGCAGCACCGCTTGGTGGAACGGCAGCACCGTCGGCATACCTTCCACGACGAGCTCATCCAGCGCGCGACGGGAGCGCTCGATGGCCTGCTCACGTGTCGCGCCGGTGACGATCACCTTGGCGACGAGCGAATCGAAGGCGCCTGGGATGGTCATGCCGGCGTGGTACCCCTCGTCGACGCGCACCCCCGGCCCGCTGGGCGCGTGCCACTTGGTGAGCGTGCCGGGTGCGGGCATGAAATTGCGACCCGCGTCCTCGGCGTTGATGCGGAACTCGAACGAGTGCCCGCGCGTCGTCGGATCGTCGTAGCCGAGCTCTTCGCCGTCGGCGATGCGGAACTGTTCGCGCACCAAATCCAGGCCGGTGAC
This sequence comes from uncultured Tessaracoccus sp., assembly GCF_947286155.1. Lineage (GTDB taxonomy): Bacteria > Actinomycetota > Actinomycetes > Propionibacteriales > Propionibacteriaceae > Arachnia. The sequence continues at coordinate 4,238 of NZ_CAMYPD010000047.1, read as the reverse complement.
CTCTTCTGAGACGGGATGTTCCACCTGCAACCGCGTGTTAACTTCGAGGAACGAGATCGTGTCGTCGAGTCCGACCAGGAACTCGCACGTTCCTGCACCGACGTAGCCGGCCTCTTTCAAGATGGCCTTCGACGATTCGTAGAGACGCTCAGTCTGTGTGTCGTCAAGGAACGGCGCGGGCGCCTCTTCGACGAGTTTCTGGTGCCGACGCTGCAGCGAGCAGTCGCGCGTCGACACCACGACGACGTTGCCATGCTGGTCGGCGAGGCACTGCGTTTCGACGTGGCGCGGCTTATCGAGGTAGCGCTCGACGAAGCACTCGCCGCGGCCGAACGCCGTGACGGCTTCGCGTGTTGCCGATTCGAACAGGTCGGGGATCTCTTCCATCGTGCGGGCCACCTTGAGGCCGCGTCCACCACCGCCGAAGGCCGCCTTGATAGCGATGGGTACGCCGTGCTCCTCCGCGAAGCGCACCACCTCGTCGGCGTCGGCCACCGGGTCTTTCGTGCCAGGCACGAGCGGGGCGCCCACCTTGTTAGCGATGTGGCGGGCCTTGACCTTGTCGCCGAGTGCATCGATGGCCTCCGGCGGGGGGCCAATCCAGGTGAGCCCGGCGTCGATCACTGCCTGCGCGAAATCGGCGTTCTCGGCGAGGAAGCCGTAGCCGGGGTGTACCGCGTCGGCACCGCTGCGCTCGGCGATGTTGAGAATCTTGGGAATGTTGAGGTAGGTGTCGGCCGGCGTGGCGCCGTTGAGTGCGTAGGCTTCGTCGGCGAGCTTCGCAAACAGTGCTTGCTGGTCGGAGTCGGCGTAGATCGCGACGGACTGGATGCCCGAGTCGCGTGCCGCGCGGATGATGCGTACAGCGATCTCGCTACGGTTTGCGACGAGTACCTTCGAGATGGCCACGATGCCCCCTTCTGCAGGTTCGGTTATACCGGGGAGTCTAGCCCCTGAAGCGCGACTATGGGTGAGAGCCTAGGAACCATGCCAACACCTGAGTTCATCTTGGATCTGCGACGACACATCGGCACCGCTCCGTTGTGGCTGGCCGGAGCGACGCTCGTGTGCCTCCGGGATGGCCGCGACGGACCGGAAGTGCTGCTGCAACGGCGCGCTGACAACGGGCTGTGGGCGCTGATTAGCGGCATCGTCGAACCTGGCGAGCACCCCATCCAGTGCCTGGAACGCGAGGCTCGCGAGGAAGTGGGGGCCGACGTCAGCGTCGGGCGCATGCTGTGGTGCGTCGTCACGCCGCCGGCCACGTACGCGAACGGCGACCAAACGCAGTACCTCGACCACGGCTACGTCGGGCAGGTCACCGGCGGCGAGCTGCGGCCCGACCACGACGAGACCACCGACGTGGGCTGGTTCCCCGTCGACGATCTGCCCATGCCGCAGCATCCGCGGCTCGCGGCGAGCGTGCAGGTGGCGCTGGGCGCACCGTCGGAGGTCGTGGCATCCTTGGACCTGTGAAACGTCTGGCCGTGGTTGTAGCAGCGACGCTCACCGTCGTCGGTTGCGCCGCAGAGGAGCCGACGATGCAGCCCGCGCCGAGCGCGTCGGTCACGGCGGCGGTGCCGGACGGGGGCCGGCCGGTGCGGCTCGAGTACGCACCGACGGGGTTGAGCGTGCCGGGTGATGCCATCGTCGAGCAGGAGATCGACCAGGTCAACAACGTCACCCTGGTGTTCGCGGCACCGACGGGCGCCGAGCTGGCCGCGTACTACCGCGCGGTGCTGCCGCAGATGGGCTTCACCATCACGGCCGACAAGAACAACTCGCTGCTGTTCGAGAACGAGCACTGGCAGGGCGCGTTCACCGCTTCGGGCCAGACCTGCGCCATCACCTTCCGCACCGACTGGGAACGCTGATAAGTGGGTAGAAATTCGTTCTGGACCTACGTGGGCGATAGGATCTCGGATGTAATGGATATTAAGGAATCAATGCCTCGCACGCAGTCTCGAATTTACTGGATGGACCGAGTGAGAGGCTCCGCAATTCTGCTGATGCTCCTACTCCACGCCACGATGATTCCTGTGTTGTATGCAGGGGGGGGTGAGCCGAATCGCTGGCTGATGCGATTCAATACCGTTGTTTCTCCCCTTCGTATGCCCGTGCTCATGTTTTTATCAGGGATGCTCCTTTCCCGATCACTCAGAAAGTCGCTTACTCGATTTTATTCAGGAAAGTTCCGAGTACTACTCTGGGCATACTGTGTGTGGGCATTGATTTTTCTCGCTGTGGCCGGGAGACTTTCTGAGTTTGTGAAGCCTTGGCTCTGGATGCAAACGATCTACCTTTGGTATCTCAGCTTCCTGCTGCTGTATTACCTTCTCGCGCCTCTCGTGGTGAAGATTCCTTTGTGGATATCTATTCCTGTGCTGGTATCTGCCAATTTATTTTTTGTTGGAACTGAACGAGGATTTCTGCAGAAAATCTTTTTCTACTGGATCTTTTTTCTCTTAGGTGACTGGTGCATGCGCCGAGGGGTGGGCCAGGTGGTCGAAATGCGCTGGGTTCGTATTTCCCTGGCGGTTGGGGCTCTGGCTATGCTGTATGTCCAGGGGGCTGCGTTGGTGGGTGATACTCTGATAATTAGAGTTATCTGGAACCTGGTTCTTGCGGTGGTTGTAGTCGGAGCGGTTATTTCGTGGTCTCCGCTGCTGCTTAACAAGGATGATGCTGACTGGCTCCAGCGAATTGGGAAAGATTCACTCGTATACTACGCATGTCATTTCCCGGTCATGATATTGGTGTCGCGAGGAGTATCGGCGGTGGCGGGGGGCCTGCCGTCGTTGCTCGTTACGGGTCTGAGTCTCGCCGCTGCGCTATTGGTGGGTGCCTTGCTTGCGCGTTTGCAACACCATTCAATGCTCGTGAAGTCCCTCTTTGAGTGCCCACTGCCTGTACAACGCGGGCACTCTCCTCCAGTTAGGTAAGAGTAGATGGGTCTTTGATCTTCTGCGCTTCGCCGGATGCCTGCGACCTGTGCAGCAACTGAGCGCACAGCTTCTGGGGTGGATGCAACACCAACTGTGTTAGGGGGCGGCGGAGTCGTTGCCGGTGGCTTCGAGACGTCTGATCCACTTGAAGACGAGGCGGCCAAATGGTGCTTGTTCTTCTTCTGGGATGCCTGGTTGGAGGTCGCCGTAGTGGAAGTCTGCGGTGAAGTCTTGGTCTTCGGGCCGGAAGCGTAGGATCATGCGGTCGGGGATTCGGTCTGGTTGGGATTCGTCGTAGAGCCCGTACCAGCAGTCGAGTTGTTGGCGGTAGAGGCTTCGGAGGGTGTCTTCGTCGTAGTCGAAACCGTCGAGTACTTTGTGTAGGTCGTGTACGAGGTAAGGCTTGCCGTTGATGCGATAGATGGTGGCCGGGGCAGCGGATCTGGTGCCGTTGGATTGGATGTGGAGCCAGAGGGTCTCGATTTGTGGTGAGTTGTTGGCGTAGTCGTAGGCGTCCCAGATGAAGTGGGGCGCGTATTCTTCGAAAGCGTCTTGGAAACTCATGGTGTGGGTGGTGGGTTAGGGGGCGGCGGAGTCGTTGCCGGTGGCTTCGAGACGTTCGATCCATTTTTCGACGTGTTCGTTGAGTGCGGTGCGTTGTGATTCTGGGAGGCCTGGTTGGAGGTCGCCGTAGTGGAAGTCTGCGGTGAAGTCTTGGTCTTCGGGTCGGAAGCGTAGGATCATGCGGGTGGGTAGTTCGTCTGGTTGGGATTCGTCGTAGAGCCCGTCCCAGCAGTCGAATTGCTGGTCGTAGAAGGCTTGGATGGCGTCGTCGTCGTAGTCGAAACTGTCCAGTACTTTGTGTAGTTCGTGTACGAGGTAGGGTTTGCCGTTGATGCGGTAGATGGTGGCCGGCGCGACTGATTTGGTGCCGTTGGAGACGATGTGGAGCCAGAGCATCTCGATTTGGGGTGAGTTGTTGGCGTAGTCGTAGGCGTCCCAGATGAAGTGGGGCGCGTATTCTTCAAAGGCGTCTTGGAAACTCATACTCATGTTCCTAACTGTTCTTGATGTGGTGCGGTACCTGGCGCACGCCGTCTACGATTTCTGTGATTTTGAAGCCGATGGGGCGTAGTCCGTCTTTGTCGTAGAGGATGTCGATGTCGACATCGAAGACCTTGCCTTGATCGAGCCAGCGGGACCACTTGTACTCCATGACTTTCATGTCTGACAGGTTCACGTTGTCGAGTTGTGCGACGATGTTGTCTAGTCTGCCAGAGCCGCCGAAGATGT
>NZ_CAMYPD010000046.1 GCF_947286155.1 uncultured Tessaracoccus sp. | reverse complement strand
CATCCGCACCCCAGGGGCCGTGGTCGTAGCCACCCTCGATGAACAGATCGAACGCGTCCTCGCTCGCGTGCCCGCCGGGCCCGTGGCCGCAGTCGTGGCCGAGCGCGATGGCGTCGACCAGCGCAACGTTGACGCCGATTCCCCGCGCCATGGCGACGGCACACTGTGCTACCTCGAGCGCGTGTGTGAGTCGCGTGCGTTGGTGATCCGTCGGGTACACCACCACCTGCGTCTTCCCCGCGAGCCGGCGGAAGGCCGTCGAATGCACGATCCTGTCGCGGTCGCGCTCGAAACAGGTGCGGAACGGGTCGGGTTCTTCTGGCCTTGCACGGTTGCCCGCCCCTTCAGCGAAGGTGGCGTTGGCGTCGAGCGTGCGGCGCTCCACGTCCTCGCGGAATTCACGCCCGCGCTGCACGTTCGCGGCAGGTCCGACGTGGCTCGTGGCGTGGGCAGTGACCAACTCGTCGCCATGCCCACGCATGGTGTTAGCCCACTGTTTGGCCCTCGGCAATGGCTCGTTCACTGTCTCACCCTCCGCTGACGTCCAGTTCTGCTTCCTGGAGATTCAACTCGCAGCCGCTAGTGTCGTCGTACCACCCATGTGGCAACACCACTTTGCCACGAGGGCTCCCCTGCCTGCCGCGTGGCGTGCCGAGCTCTGCGACGGGGAACTCCGCGTCCGCATCGAGACGTGCCACGAGTTGCTGGAGCTCTTCCATCGTCGAGACCATCGCGAACTCCCGACGCAGCTCCCCCACCGGATAGCCCTTGAAGTACCACGCCATGTGCTTGCGCAAATCGACGAGCCCACGTTCACCGAAGTAGCCCTGCAGCAATTCAGCGTGACGGAGGATCATCTGCCCGACCTGGCCCAGTGTGGGGCGCTTGCGGTTGGGGCTGCCCTGAAATGCGGCAGCGAGGTCGCCAAAGAGCCAAGGGCGGCCGAGGCACCCTCGCCCGATCACCACGCCGTCGCACCCGGTTTCGTCCATCATCTTCAGCGCGTCTTCGGCTTCCCAAATGTCCCCGTTACCGAGCACCGGAATGTCGACGGCCTGTTTGAGCTCGGCGATACGAGTCCAGTCGGCCTCCCCGGAGTATGCCTGTGCGACGGTGCGTCCATGCAGCGCAATAGCTGCGGCGCCTTCCTCTTGGGCGATGCAGCCTGCGTCCATGAAGGTCTCGTGATCGTCGTCGATGCCGATGCGGGTTTTAATGGTGACCGGAATGCCGAACTCGTCAGCGGCGCGGACGGTGGAGCGGATGATGGCACGCAGGCGATCGCGCTTGTACGGCAGCACCCCGCCCCCACCGCGCCGGGTCACTTTCGGCACGGGGCACCCGAAGTTGAGGTCGATGTGGTTGACGTCGAATTCTCGAGCGAGGATGCGGGCCGCGTCGGCCATCACGTCGGCGTCTACGCCGTAGAGCTGGACGGAGCGGATCTTCTCACCAGGGTCGAACTGAAGCATGGTGCGGGTCTTCGGATCACCGCACACGAGCGCCCGCGAAGTGATCATCTCGCAGACATACAGCCCTGCACCTTGCTCGCGGCACAGCTGCCGGTACGCAGCATTCGTCACGCCGGCCATTGGTGCCAACACCACAGGAAGGTCCACCACCACAGCATCCCGGCGGCTGGGCGCATGAAGATGCAGTGCTTTGGTCATGGAACTCCTCACATCGAAACCACCCAAGCATGCCTCAGGGCTCCAGCAGGAGCCTAATGGCAAGCCCCGCCGCACCTCGCGCCCAATCGGTGAACTCCAGCTGTTTCACCAAGATCTCCGGCGGATCCACGTCGTGTAGGGCACGCCAGTCGAGACTCTCCTGAAACTGGTTCCAGTGCCGGTCAAGCAGCCAGATACCTTCTCCAGACAGCACAATGCGCTCAGGGCCCCAGGTATGCCGTGCGAGGATAACGAGATCGGCAAGTACGCGAGCAGCATCTGCTAAAACGGGCTCGGCGAGTGGCTCTAAGCCCATGCGAAGATCTTCGACAGTGAGGCTTTTTCCTGCGGCGGCGCTGGCTCGCTGCACGATCCCTGCTGTAGACAGCACCTCATGATACCTGCGTCCGTCTCTACACCACAGATCGCCAACCATGCCGTTGAATCCTTCATAGCCGACCGCCAACGTTCCACCCACAACAGCTCCGGCACCAACACCGGACCCGAGGGTGAGCACAGTGAGATTCTCTGTGCCTCGGCCAAGGCCCACCCAGTGCTGCGCCAGCGTCAACGCATCGACGTCGTTTGCGGTAGTACAGGGCAACCCGGTCGCCTCAGTCACCTGGCTAGAGAAGTTGCACTTCGGCCAGCCCAACAGCACAGCACTGCGCACCGTGCCAAAAGGATCAACCGCACCGGCAAGACTCACACCTACGGCCAACAACTCGTCGGTAGTGCGCAACTCCCGAGCTAGTGCTGCAAGAGCGCTGACTGTCGTCGCAGGCGATGAGGTATCCGCTGGCCGCACCACCGTGGTTCGCACCTTCCCGCGCAATCCGGTAACGACGGCGTGCAGCGCTCCAGGAACAACCTTGACACCGAGCACCAGCGCCGACCCATCACGCAGGGCTAACGGCTGTGTGGGCCTCCCTAAAGCGGTCGGTTCGGGCTCCAGTTCTTCGAGATACCCTTCCAGCACGAGCGGGCGGGTCAGGCGAGTCAACGATGGCATGCTGAGGCCGGAGAGCCGTGTGAGATCCCGACGAGGAATTGGGCCGTGTTGCAGCACCAACTGCAACATGCGCCGCGAATTCTGGTCGAGGTCATGCAGCGTCCGACGGGATGTGGAGGTCATGAGTCAGTCAGCTCCAACAAGCTGTTCAACTGCGCGTTGAGATCGGTGAGAGAAGATGCATCCTCCTTCCCAGTGTAGATGGCTTCCATCTGGGGAATAGTGAGTGCAGAGATATCGGCTGCCTGACGAGTGACCGGCATGAGTTGAGTAGTGCCCTCATCGACGTGTGTCGTGAATGCGGTGACGTCGAGGCCAGCCTCCTTGCGGACAGCAAGTGAACGTTCAGTTGCTTCGGTTCTAGCGGGGAAAACAACTCCGGCCTCGGCAATGATGTTCTGGCACTCTGCCCCAGAAAGATACGCCACCCAACGTGCCGAACCTTCAGGATTATCCGTAAATCTGGTAATAGAATCCGCCAGCCCATTAAACATTGAGCTCCGTTTCCCTGATGGACCCACGGGAGTGGGGGCGATATGGAGATCGGCCTTGGCTTGCGACGTGAAGCTGGAAATCATCCAAGACCCATTGGGGGCAAGTACAGCCCTACCTGCTGCCCACTGCTGGTAACTTCCAGTCAGCCCACCAAAGGTATCGTACTTCGGCATATAGCCTTTGTCAGCCAAGCCAAAGTACCACTGGACGGTTTTCTGAAACTCAGGATCGTCGAATCGGAACTTCGTTGCCCAAGGATTTTGGTCAGTCGGTTCCCAATTCGGCAGTGATCCAGTGTAGAGCGACCACTGTGTCTGCCCGAAGGTGTCGCCCCCCGCCCCTTCGGACGCTAAACCAAAGATCTGCACATTATTCTTGTCGAATCCTGGTTCGTCACCACGAATCCCGTTCTTATCAACGGTGAGGTGAGCGATGATCTCCTCGAATGTTCCGCCGTCGTCAGGGTTCCAGGTCATAGTACGTAGTTGTTCTTCGGTGATACCAGCAGCATCGGTGACGTTCTTGTCATAGAAGTAGCCGACCGTATCCCAGTCTTTGGGAGCACCATAGCGGTGCCCATCTTGACCTTTCCAAAGTTCCGCCAGGTCACCCGCGTAGTCAGAATCTTTGATCCCCTTCGTGGGCTCGAGTTCGTCGAGCGGAAGTAGAACGTCAAGGTCCACATACTGAGGAAATTGTTTGAGATGGTTGGTAAATACATCCGGCGCTTGATCGGCAACAAACCCTGCGGTGAGTTTGCTCCAGTAATCGTCCCAGCTAAACTGCTTGATCCGAATTCTGAGATCGGGGTTCTGCTGCTCGAATTGGTCTGCGCACCGCTGATACCCTGGCTGTTGCGCTGAGTCCCACAGCCAGTACTCAATGGATCTATCATCTGCGCCCTCGGTGGGTTGAGCAGAGCAGCCAGCAGCCAAAATCAGAGTTGTGATAGCGCCAGTCGCGGCAGCGCGAATGAGGTTGCGACGTTGTTTCATGATACGTTTCCTCACTTGATTCCGGTGAAGCCAATGGAATTAACAATGCGTTTGGCGAAGCAAGCAAACAGCACCAACATCGGCAACGCGGCGATGAGTGTCGCGGCCATCAAGCCAGACCAGTCCGGACCAGTCTGCGGGGTCTGCGCTCGGAAGATGCCAAGACCGACAGTCAGCACTGTGGACCGCTCCGAGTAGGAAACCATGAGCGGCCAGAAGTAGTCATTCCACGACGTGATGAAGGTCAACAGCGACACCGTAGCGATGGGCGCTGCGGACATGGGGACGATGAGGCGGAAGAAGTTTCCAAGCTTGCTAGAGCCATCAATGAGCGCAGCTTCTTCAACTTCGATGGGGACGTTCATGAAGAACTGCCGGAGGAAGAACACGGTAAACGGCGCCATCAACATGGTCGGCAAGGAGATTCCGAGCAGAGTATCAATAAGGCCGAGTTCCTTAATCAGCACGAAGTTGGGCAGGAACGTGAAGATGGTAGGCACCATCAGTCCACCCAAGAACAAGGCGTACACCAAGTTCCTCCCCTTCCAGCGCAGCCTCGAGAACGCGTACGCTGCCGTAGCTGAGAAGAACACCTGGCCGATGGTAACCATCGTGGCGACGAGGAAACTGTTCACGAGATAGCGCCAGAACTGGACCTGCTGACCAGAACCGCCTTGCGCCAGCGATTCTTCAGCGCTTTGTAATCCGAGCACTCGTGCAAACCCGCCAGTATTGAACTCCACAGGTAGCCAACTCGTCGAGCCTGCGTACAGCGCGTGGTTAGAAGAAAGCGCAGTTCGAAGCATCCAGTAGAAAGGGAACAGGCTGACGAAGATGATCAGCGCCATCGCCGTCCAAGCAACGATTCTCCCCACAGGCCAGCGTCGCGGAGAGCGAGTGGGAGCTTGAGGAGTGTCATCGTCGAGAACAGAAGTAGTTGTTGCTGTAGCTAGGGACATCATCGGCCTCAGTTCAGGTCAGTCTCGCCAGCACGCATCAGGCGGTACTGGACAATGGAGACGATGAGCAAGATGACCAACAAGGCCACCGAAAGAGCAGACGCGTAGCCGAACTGGAAACGTCCGAACGCCATATCGTAAATGTAGAGTTGCAGAACTCGAGACGAGTTGACTGGGCCACCCGACGTGGTCACCGCCACCGTATCGAAGACCTGAAACGATCCGATAACAGTCATGATGAGCACCAACGCCAGGATTGGGCGGAGTAGCGGAATGGTGATTTTCCTGAACATACTCCATTCAGAGGCGCCATCGACCCGTCCGGCTTCATAGACACTTTCTGGAATCGACTGCAGGCCAGCGAAAATGAGCAGTGCCGTATATCCCATGTGTCGCCAAACATTAATTAAGGCAATAGTGGGAATGACATACGCTTCGTCAGCTAAAAAGGGGATTCGATCGAGACCGATAGCGGAGATGACCTGGTTCGCTACACCCAGCTGGGTATCCAAGATCCAGAGGAACAGCAAGGCGGCGACGACGTTCGAGACGAGGTAGGGGGTCAACACAATCGAACGGATGAACGTCGATTTTGTCAGCCGATGCATAAGTACCGCAATCAGCAAGGCGACAATGGTCTGTACACCGATGTTGATGACGACGTATTCGATAGTCACCCAAGCGGCATTCCAAAATATTGGGTCCTTTGCCATGCGGATGTAGTTGTTAAATCCGACGAAACTTGGCTCAGTGAGAAGGTTGAAATCAGTGAAGCTCAACCAAATACCCCGAGCCAGTGGCCAGAGTAAAAACAGCACTAACCCAATGGATGCAGGTAGGATCATAAGTAGTGCGAGCTTGAGGTCGCCGAGACGGCCCCGGCGGCTTCTGCTCACAGCAGGGGTTGTTGGAATAGTAGTTGACATTCATATCTCCATTGATGAGGAATGTGGTTATGTGGCGGCTCTTACTGGAGCTTGTCCAGCACGAAGAGCATTGCGGTACAGGGACGCAAGACGGGGGCTTGTAGACCCACTGCGGCAAGCTGGGCACCGGTTAAGACCACATCGTCGGAAGCAGTAATCCAGGGCGTTTGCGCATTGGCTTCCCGCAGTGGCTGACGGTCAACCACGTGTACGCGATACTGGGCTTCCGCTTCAAGACCAGGAAGCTTGAGCCGGCCAATGCTCGCACAGCAAGTGCCTTCCAGCTGCGCCAGCGAAAAGATCGCCTGATCGGCGCTGACGACGCCTTTGCAGTAGACACCCGCATCGGGCATCTCCACCCGAACTACCCGACCGGTATGCAGCGTCGTGCGGTGCTGCTTGTACCACTCGATCCACCAGCCGAGCTGCTCCAGCTCCTCGTCAGTGGCGCGGGCAAGATCCCACTCGATGCCGAAGTGGCCGAAGACTGCGGTAGCGGCGCGGAAATTGAGATCATGCCATCTGCCCGTCACGTGGGAGCGCCCAGAGGCGACGTGACTCCCCATGAGCTCGAGAGGGAGCAGCTGACCGGTCCACCACAACATTCGCTGACGATCCTGCGGATCAATATTGTCGGAGACCCAGACGCGCTCAGCCCGTTCCAGGACGCCAAGATCAATGCGTCCCCCACCCGAGCTGCACGACTCGAACTCCATGTGCGGGAATCGCGATCGCAGTTCGTCGAGCAAACGGTAGAACGCGCGTGTTTGAGCTGCAACCCCGGCCCGCCCCTCGGGCATCGTGCCAGCGTCGATCAAATCCCGGTTGTGATCCCACTTGACGTAGTCGATGGAGTATTCCTCGAACAGCGCAGTCATCTGCTGGAGCACATGGTCGTAGGCCTCAGGAATACCGAGGTTCAGCACCTGTTGATGACGGGCTTCCACCGGCATCCTGTCGGGGAGCTGCATAATCCATTCAGGATGCGCCCGCGCAACATCAGAGTCTTCATTGACCATCTCTGGCTCGAACCAAAGACCAAATTGCATCCCGAGGCGCTTGACTTCGTTGATGAGTGGGTGCAGCCCATCGGGCCAGACATCAGCACTCACTACCCAGTCACCAAGCCCCGCAAAATCGTTACGACGAGCACCGAACCATCCGTCGTCCAAGACGTATCGTTCGACGCCCAGTTGCGCTGCACGCTGCGCCAAATCTGTCAGCCGTTCGAGATCATGATCGAAGTAGACCGCCTCCCATACGTTCAACGTCACAGGTCGGTCCGTGGCAGGGTGGACAGGCAACGAGCGTAGAAACTCATGGAAACGGCCTGCTTGAGCGTCCAGGCCCTGGGCGTAGTTAAAGTAGACCCAGGGCGACTCGTAGCTTTCCCCTTGCGTAAGACGCCCCTCGCCAGCCAGCAGCAGTTCTCCTCCACCAATCACCTGTGCGCCGAGTTGGTCGCGTTCCGCGAGCTGAATGTGGTTTCCGCTCCATCCGACATGTGTGGCCCAAATCTCGCCTTGTTGGTATCCGAATCCGCGCTCCCCCGCACTGAGAATGTAACTCGAGTCGGCCCCGGTCCTTCCGTGCCGGTTTTCGCGCCGGAACGAGCCGACGGAGAACGCTTGGCGTTGCAGTACACGTTCCACCGCCCAGCGACCGGCAAAATCCATGAGTTCTCGCGCCTGCGAAGGGACGGGAAAGCGGATGGTGAGCTCGTCGAGTTGGAAAGCGTCGTCAGCGAGGTTGGTCAGCGATGCTCGAGCACGAACGAGTCCCATGGGCAGCATCTCCACCCAGATGCTCATCGCCAAACCGGCCGTGGGAGCTTCGGCCTGGTATTCGACAACCCCGGTTTCAGCAGAAACGAATCCCTCGACGGGCTTCCCGTCAAGCAGCACCTGGGTGACGTGCCACGTCGGACTCCAGTCCTTACCGAAACGGTGCCCCACGAGCCCAGGTCGCCCCTTCCACCCCCAACGTTCCTCGGGAATGACGCCCAGCTGCAGGGGGCCGTCGAAGGTGTTATTGACTGCGGGCCACGTCGATGTGTGCTGTAGCGTTACAGCTTCCTCAGCCGTGAGTGGTTCTATGTCCTGCCCCCAGTGCACCACGCTCGGCATGATCTCCGAGCTAGCGCTGAGCAAGATACCGACGTCGCCACTGTGTAACGAGATTAGAGATTCCATGGTTCAGCTTCTTCGCTATCCTGTACTTAATTTCACTACGGAATTAAGTACAGGATAGTACATGCAAGACGCTCTGTGTCAATACCCCATCGAAAGAATCTTGCGAGTAACTCACGCCTGACACAGGCGCGGTCAGCTACAGCTCCTCGCGCGCCACATACGCCGAGGGCTCGTCGACGGCACGCAACATGACTGGAGTGAGCAGCATCTTCGCGTCGTAGCCACCGAAGGCTCTGCGGTACGAGCCGATGTCGCTCCACCTGGTGACGAGAGCGACGAGGCCTGGCTCGTCGACGTTGTGCACGACGTCCGCTGCTTCATTGCCAGGTTTGCTCAGCCAGAACTCGGCGACCTCATGCAAGGCCACAAGGAAATCGTCGTCACATTGCTCGAAGCGAATGATGGCGTACATGCCGCTCATTCAACACCACCTGAGTTGGCTTCGCGATTTGGAATGCAATCAGCATTGCTCGATAATGATTCTCATGAAGAAGTCTGCTGCACTGCTACTCCTGCCCGCTGCCATGACGCTCGCGTCCTGCTCGTCTCCCGCTGCTACCGAAGGCGGCAAGGACGGTGAAAAGCCGAACGTCGTCGTCGCATTCTACGGGCTGGAATACACGGCGCAGCAGATCGTCGGCGACCATGCGACGGTCACCACCCTCACACAGCCGGGCCAGGAGGCCCATGGCCTCGAGCTCAAGCCTACGCAGGTAGCTTCTGTCGGGGAAGCGGATCTGGTCATGTACCTGAAGCAGTTCCAGCCGGCCGTCGACGAGGCGGTGGCGCAATCCGGTAATGAGCACGTCCTGGATGCCGCCCAGTTCGCTGATCTGCTGCCAGCCACCGGTGCCGAGCACGATCACGATCACGGTGACGATGATGATCACGACCACGAAGGGCACGACCACGGCGACGATGACCACGCCGACCACGACGACGACGCCGACCACGATCATGGCGATGACCACGAAGGCCACGACCACGGCGATGACGCGGACGATGATCACGAAGGGCACGACCACGCCGACGACGACGATCATGGCGATGATCACGACGGCCACGATCATGACCACGACCATGGCGATTTCGACCCGCACTACTGGCTCGATCCGAACCGCATGGCCAAGGTTGGCCAGGCGCTCGCCGACCAGCTCGGCAAGCAGTACCCCGAGATGAAGGACGACCTGCAGGCCAACGCGAAGAAGTTCAGCGAGTCGATGTCGAAGATCGACGAGGAGTACAAGGCCGGTCTCGCGAAGTGCGAACGCAAGGAATTCGTCACGTCGCACACCGCGTTCAACTACCTTGCCCACAACTACGGCATGACTGAGATCGGCATTTCCGGCATCAACCCGGACGGCGAACCCTCCCCCGCTCGCATCGCCGAAGTGCAGAAGCTCGCGAAGGAACACGGCGTCACAACAATCTTCTTCGAGACGCTCACCAGCCCGGCAGTCTCCAAGGCCATCGCTGGAGACCTCGGCCTCAAGACTGCGGTCCTCGATCCCCTCGAGGGCGTCACTGACAAATCTCCTGGCGACGACTACCCTTCCATCATGCGCGCAAATTTGGAGGCGCTGAAGGAAGCGAATGGGTGCAAGTAACCAACTACTAGAAGCCAAGAACCTCTACGTCGCGCGGGGCAGCAATCCTGTCCTGCGCGACGTTAGTGTGTCCGTAGGGCGCGGTGAAACCGTCGCGGTCCTCGGCGGCAACGGTTCTGGTAAATCAACTCTGATCAACGCAGTACTGGGGCTCTTGGCACATCAACAAGGCACCGTCGAACTATTCGGCACGCCGCTGCGGCAATTCCATAGCTGGGAGCGCATCGGCTATGTCCCCCAGCATTCCTCGATTCAAGTCGCGGCAGCGACAGTGCGGGAAATCGTCGCCTCCGGTCGCATACCGCACCGCCGCCCGTTTGTTCCCCTGAGCAAGGCCGACAAGGCAGCCATCGACCACGCGCTCGACGTCGTGAATCTGCAAGACCGCGCACATTGGCCCTTCGCGCCGCTCTCCGGGGGCCAGAAACAGCGCGCGCTCATCGCCCGCGCGCTGTGCACCGAGCCAGACCTATTCGTGATGGACGAGCCGATGGCCGGCGTCGATCTGCATTCCCAACACGGGCTCGCCACGCTGCTCGGCGAACTCGTGCATGCCAATGATAAGGGCCTTCTCGTCGTCTTGCACGAGATCGGTTCCATGGAGATCGACCGCCGCATCACACTGTGCGACGGGCGCATCACCCACGACGACCACCTCACCCCGCACTCACACCACGCATCGCACGACAGCGACGAGGCACCGTCGCCCTTCGGCCTCGAGAGCCCCACAGCGGAGGCGCAATCATGATCGCAGTCCTCTCACTTGCGTTCTTCCAGCGCGCCCTCATTGCAGCACTGCTCAGCGGTCTACTCGCCCCGAGCGTGGGCACGTACATTGTGCAAAAGCGCCTCAGCCTCCTCGGCGACGGCCTCGGCCACGTCGCCATCATGGGCGTCGGCTTCGCGCTCATGACAGGTCAAGCCCCGCTCCCCGTGGCCATCATCACCGCGATAGCGGGCGCGATAGGCGTCGAACTGCTGCGGCAAAGCGGTCGCGCGTCAGGCGATCTAGGGCTCGCCATCTTGTTCTACGGCGGCCTCGCTGCAGGTGTGCTCATGGCGGGCGTAGCCGGGCAAGGACCAGCTGGCCTCAGCAGCTTCCTCTTCGGCTCCCTCACCTCGGTCACGTCCACCGACATCACGGTGATCGTGGTGCTCGCCGTCATCGTGCTGGCGCTCACCATCGGCCTCTCACCACGCCTCTTCGCCGTGAGCATCGACGAGCACCACGCCCGCACACTGGGTTTGCGCACGCGCACGTTGAACATGTTGATCGTCGTCCTTGCGGCCGTGACCATCACTATGTCGATGCGCACCGTCGGGCTGCTGCTCATCTCAGCGCTCATGATTATCCCCGTCGCCACCAGCCAGCAGTGCTTCGTCGGCTTCCGCGCCACCTTCTTCGGCGCGATGGGATTCGGTGTGCTCTCCGCGCTCATTGGCGTCTTCGGCTCGTTCTACCTCGACACCGCTCCGGGTGCGACGATCGTCGTCACCGCGATCCTGCTGATGGCCATCGCGTGGCCCCTCGGACGCTATCTACGCCGCCCTTGGCGCTTCGTCCCGTTCGTCGAGGACCACGGGGACCACGCCCACGAGCCTGCGGAGCACCACGAACACCACGAGCACGACCCGGCGCATGTCATTCAACACGGCGACCACTACGATTACGTGCACGACGGCCATCGCCACGCGAAGCACGGAGATCACTACGATGAACACTAAGCGCAACACCTGGCAGAGAGCTGCGGTGCGCGACTACCTCGTCGCCAATGAAGACTTCAAAACGGCGCAAGAGGTGCACGCCGAGCTCCGCAACATGGGTGACAAGGTGGGGCTCGCGACGGTGTACCGCGCCCTACAGTCCATGGCCGAGAGCGGCGAACTGGACATGGTTCGTAACCTTGAAGGCGAGGCCACCTACCGCGCTTGCACGCCCGGCCATCACCATCATTTGGTGTGCCGAGAGTGCGGGTACACCGTCGAGATTGCTGCCGACCCTATCGAGGAGTGGGCCGAGTCCGTGGCCCAAAAATACGGCTTCACCGATGCTGGCCACGAGGTGGAGCTCTTCGGTCTCTGCTCCGACTGCGCCCAGTGACCGTTCAGCGTTCGAAGAACGGCAGCGACCGCAGCGCGCGGTCCAGGTGCCAGGTGGCGTAGGCCACCACGAGCGAATCGACGTGTTTTGCCGTCGGCTGGTCCGTCGCCTTCGCCGTCGCCCAGTCCCCCGCGAGCAGGGCCCCCATGTGGCGCCGCGCGTCGTCGTCGAGGCGGGCTGAGCCTGGTTCCTTGCAGTTCGTGCATGTGGCACCGCCTGAGCGCGGCGAGAACCAGTGCACCTCGCGCTGGCCGCAGCCGCTGCATTCCCCAACCGCGATGCCATACCCCGCCAGGGCCAGACTGCGCAGCAGATAGGAGTCGACGATCAGTGCCGGCGGATGGTACTGCTTTTCCAGCGCCCACAAGGCGCCGGCAAGCAGGAGAAATTGCTGTCGCGCAGGGCTGCGCTCCTCGGCCACCAAGCGATCCGCCGTTTCGACGAGCACCTCCGCTGCCGTGAATCGCAGGTAGTCAGCACCCAACTCACTCGGGCGGATGGCTTCTACCTGTGACACCACGTCGAGTGAACCTCGCCCTTCAGCCAACTGCACGTCTACATGGTTGAACGGTTCGAGTCGGCTCCCAAATTTGGAGGAGCTCCGACGAACGCCGCGCGCCACCGCGCGCACTTTCCCGTATTGACGGGTGAGCAGGGTGATGATGCGGTCCGCCTCACCGAGCTGGTGAGTTCGCAGCACGACGGCTTCATCACGGTATGTGGGCACCCGTCGATCTTATGCCGCTACGCTTTTCGCATGCCTGAGCCTCGCCGACGACCCACCCCTCACCCCAGCGGTGCCACGCCCCCGCCGATCCCCGCCGCGGCGCTGCCTCGGCACGTCGCCATCGTGATGGACGGCAACGGCCGCTGGGCCAAGCAGCGCGGGCTGAAGCGCACGGAAGGACACGCGCGAGGGGAAGCGTCGCTGCTCGATGTGATCCATGGCGCTATCGAGATGGGTATCCCCTATCTCTCTGCCTACGCTTTCTCCACGGAGAACTGGAAGCGTTCGCCTGAGGAAGTGCGCTGGCTCATGGGGTTCAACCGCGACGTGATCCACCGTCGTCGCGACGAGTTGAACGAGCTGGGCGTCAAGATTCGGTGGGCGGGGCGTCGCCCACGGCTTTGGGGTTCGGTGATCAACGAGCTGGAGACGGCTGAGGAGATGAGCAAGCACAACTCGACGCTCACCTTGCAGTTCTGCGTGAACTATGGCGGGCGCGCGGAGATCGTCGACGCGGCACGTGAGATCGCCCGCCTCGCCAAGGCTGGGAAACTCGATCCGGATCGGCTCACCGAGGCGCGCTTCGCGAAGTTCCTCGACGAGCCGGAGATCCCCGACGTCGACCTCTTCCTGCGCAGCTCCGGTGAGCAGCGCACGTCGAATTTCCTGCTGTGGCAGTCGGCCTACGCCGAGATGATTTTCCTCGACCGGTTGTGGCCAGACTTCGACCGTCGCGACCTGTGGGAGGCCGTCGCCGCGTTCGCGCAGCGCCACCGTCGATTCGGTTCAGCATGAGGGGCGCCTCCTCAGTTCTTGCGGCGGCCGGGAAACCATCCGAAGCGGGATTTCCGCTCTGACTTGGGCTGCCAATCCGTTTTGCCTTCACCGACGTAGATCTGCCGTGGGCGATAGATGCGCTGGCGCTCTGCGTCGGAGATTTCCTTCCAGTGGGCGATCCAGCCCGGTGTGCGCCCAATGGCGAACATGACGGTGAACATGTCGAGTGGGATGCCGATCGCTCGCAGAATGATGCCGGAGTAGAAATCGACGTTCGGGTACAGCTGGCGCTCGGCAAAGTAGTCGTCGTCGAGGGCGGCCGCCTCCAGCTCGCGGGCGATATCCAACAGCGGGTCGTCGATGCGCATTGCGTCCAGGAGGTCGTTGGCAGCGTTCTTGAGTACGAGTGCGCGGGGGTCGAAGTTGCGATACACGCGGTGCCCGAAGCCCATCAGTCGCTCACCGGAGCCCTTGCGTTTCACTTGCTCGAGGTAGGACTTCACTGGCATGTCCTGCTCGCGGATGCGCTCGAGCATCTGAATCACCGCCATGTTGGCCCCACCGTGGCGGTCACCCCACAGCGCGCAGACACCGGCCGAGACGGCCGCGTACAGGTTCGCCCCGCCGGAGGCCACCATACGCACCGTAGACGTAGAGCAGTTCTGTTCGTGGTCGGCGTGCAGCACGAGGAACATGTTCAGCGCGTGCGCTACCTCTGGCGTGGGCTCGTACTCCTTGTACGGTTGCGTGAACATCATGTGCAGAAAGTTCTCCGCGTACGAAAGATCGAATCGCGGGTACACCAGCGGCTGCCCGAGATGGGCCTTGTAGGACGCAGCTGCGATGGTGCGAACCTTCGAGATCAGCACTGCCGCCGCGTGTCGGAAGCTCACCTCGTCATCGATGCGGATCTGAGGAAGATCGTAGGCCTGCAGGCCGTTGATGACGGCAGACAACATGGCCATGGGGTGCGCGTCGGAGGGGAACCCGTCGAAGAGTTTTCGCATGTCACGGTGCAAAGCCGAGTTCTCTTCGAGCAGGGTTCGGAACTCCTGGCGTTCCTCCTGCGACGGTAGGTCGCCGAAAATCAGCAGTTCCGCCACTTCGATGAACGACGATTTCTCCGCCAGCTGTTCGATGGGGATGCCGCGGTAGCGCAGGATCCCCTGCTCGCCGTCGATGTAGGTGATCGCGGAGCGGCACGAGGCTGTGTTGCCCAGCCCCTCGTCGAGGGTAGTCAAGCCGGATTCGGCGCGCAGCGACGAGATATCGACGGCGCGTTCGCCCTCGGTGCCGGTAACGATGGGCAGCGCGATGCTGCGATCGTCGAAGTTCAGTGTTGCGTACTCCTCCATAGGAGAGAAACTACATGCAGTAGTACGGCGCGCGGGAGGCGGGTCCACGCCGTGAGAGCTTCCGGGTTGCGAGACAGTACTGCGCGCCGAGCCACATCGTGCGCTACGTTAGCTGCGTGGCATACCAGCTTCTTCTTGTCTGCCGCAGCGAGGCCCAGTCCTTCTCAACCTAGCCGGCCTCCTCGCTGCGGTGATCGTCATGCGCTGGCATATGGCCATCCCTCCACAGGAGATTCACCATGACTCGCATTCAACCCAAACCCGTGCAGCAGCCCACCCCTATGCCGGTACACCGGTACACGCCGTTCGTGCCCGTCGATGTGCCCGACCGCACTTGGCCCACGAAGAAGATTGAGAAGGCTCCGCGCTGGCTCAGCACCGACCTGCGCGACGGCAACCAGGCACTCATCGACCCGATGACGCCCACCCGCAAGCTGCGCATGTTCCAGCTGCTCACGGAAATTGGCTACAAAGAAATTGAGATCGGGTTTCCGTCCGCGTCGCAGACCGACTTCGACTTCGTCCGCAAGCTCATCGAGGACGATCTGATCCCCGACGACGTGACCGTCTCGGTGCTGACCCAAGCCCGCGAAGATCTCATCGAGCGCACGGCGCAGTCGCTCGTCGGTGCTCGTCGCGCCACCATCCACATGTACAACGCGACGGCGGAGCTGTTCCGGCGCGTGGTGTTCCGCATGAGCGAGCAGGAATGTAAAGACCTCGCCGTGTTCGGCACCGAGCTGGTGATGAAGTACGCCGACAAGTACCTGAGCGATGTGGAGTTCGGCTACCAGTACTCGCCTGAGATCTTCACGCAAACGCCCACCGACTTCGCCGTCGAGGTGTGCAATGCCGTCGGCGACGTGTGGCAGCCCAACGCCGAGCGCGAGATCATCTTCAACCTGCCGGCCACCGTCGAGCGCTCAACGCCGAACACCTACGCTGACCAGATCGAATACTTCTGTCGCAACGTGAACAACCGGGAGCACGTGGTCGTGTCGCTCCACCCGCACAACGACCGCGGCACCGCGGTGGCGGCGACGGAGCTCGGCCAGATGGCCGGCGCGGACCGCGTCGAGGGATGCCTGTTCGGGCACGGCGAGCGCACGGGCAACGTCGACCTGGTCACCCTGGCGCTCAACCTGTACACGCAAGGCGTCGACCCTGAGCTCGACTTCTCGCACATCGACGACGTGCGCCGCACCGTCGAGTACTGCACGGGCCTGCCGGTGCCGGCGCGCCAACCGTACTCGGGTGACCTGGTGTACACAGCGTTCTCCGGCTCGCATCAGGACGCCATCAAGAAGGGTCTGGAAGACCTCGAGCGCCAGGCCGAAGAGCAGGGCAAGCGCCTGCAGGACATCGCCTGGGAAGCGCCCTACCTGCCCATCGACCCTCACGACGTGGGTCGCAACTACGAGGCAGTGATCCGCGTGAACTCGCAGTCGGGCAAGGGCGGCATGGCCTACCTGATGAAGTCCGAGTTCAAGATGGACCTGCCGCGTCGGCTGCAAATGGAGTTCTCTCGCGTGGTGCAGCAGCACACCGACTCCGTCGGCGGCGAGGTATCTCCCCAGCAGATCTACGACATCTTCACGACGGAGTACCTCGCCGAGGGCGCGTGGTCGCTGGAGAAGGTGTCGTCGACGGACAGCAACGGTACGTTCAAGCTCACCACCGTGGTAAATAACGACCGCGGGCAGGACATCAGCTACGAGGGCGAAGGCAACGGCCCCGTGTCGGCGTTCATCGACTCGCTCACTCGCGCCGGCCTGCATATCCGCGTGCTGGACTATAAGGAGCACGCGCTGAGCACCGGTGGCGACGCGCAAGCCGCGTCGTACGTCGAGTGCGAAATCGGGCCTGACAACGACGCCAAGGTGTTCTGGGGCGTGGGTGTCGACCCGAGCATCACCAACTCGTCACTCAAGGCCATCTTGAGCGCTGTCAACCGCGCCATCCGCAACCGCTGAGCGGTTTCGATGCGCGAGCTGCGCTCGCTACTCAACCGCCGGTGGACGGTGGGCACCCTGCACGACCCGGCCGTCAAGTAGGGCCGGAGGCCCGCATCGAGACGCATCGAGTGAAAAACTTCAAAATCCGTACGCAGATTGACCAAACACCCCCAAATCGGGCCCTTCATCTCATCTGCGTACGGATTTTGAAGTTTCGTGGTGGGTGACGATGGCCAGGGGCGGCGAACACCCGACCGTCGAGTAGGCCCGCAGGGCCGCATCGAGACGTATCTTCCCGCCCGCCTGTGGATAACTCCTGAAGTCACTGCGGAGTGACCCTCGCGCGTGGTTCACTCAGTGCTCTGGAGGAACAATCATGGTCAAACAACGACGTCTTGGCTTTGCAGTCATCAATAGCTTGCTACTCCTTATCGTGAGCGCCTGCCAATCGAGCGAGGCGGCCACAGAAGAGCAGCCGACTCCCAGCGCGCCCACATCGATCCGACGCGTACCCGGCGCGGAGAGCCCATCCCCATCCCCATCCCCATCACCGTCGCCTTCGCCATCACCTTCGGAACAGGTGATATTTCCCCCGCCCGAACCCGGCGAATCCGCCGAAATCAGAGCGGTCCGGGAAGCCTGGCAGACATACGAAGCAACTATCGACAAGTACGCCAAAGACTCCTCTCTCAAGAACCTCGATGAGCTGACTTTTCTCACCACGGGCGACGAGACGTTCGAGATCGTCCATTCACTAGGGAGGCTACGGGATGCGAACCTCGTTTGGGTAGGGCATGCTCAGTACTCGTCGTTGTCGATCGACGAGCCGAGTGTTCGCAATGACGGTGTACGAGTAGCCACGGTCACAGTCTGTAAAGACTTCAGCGAATTGCAGCTTGTAGACGAGAAAACAGGCCAAGCGCCGAAAGACCAGCCAGACGACTACTTTGCTTCAAAACTCACGTCAACCACATTCTTCGAGCAAGCGCCAAACGGTAAGTGGCTCGCAAGCGGAGGCTCCGGGGAGGACGGATGCGAGTAGCACGTAGCCTGGCCGCCCTTACGCTCCTACTGTCATTGCTCGGATCGGCATTCACGCACGCGGAGCCTCGTGAATGTGTGGTGCGCGACAGATCCTTCGGAGTCTGCTTGCGCTACGGCGGATCGACGCCGGCGCCGGGTGGTGGGCATGAGAATCCGGACCGTGGTCGCGGTAGAACGGATGCGCCTGTGTGTCAGTTCCAGGGTAAACCGA
>NZ_CAMYPD010000045.1 GCF_947286155.1 uncultured Tessaracoccus sp. | reverse complement strand
CTACACGTAAGGAGTCGTCGGCAGCGTCAGATGTGTATAAGAGACAGACGTTCAGGTGCACCAACACGACGCGCGCCCCGGCGTCCTCAGCGAGGGCGCGATACTCGTCACGGCGCGCCCGGGATACCAGTGCGTAGTCCAGCACCACGTTACGTCCCGCTGCGACGAGCTCCCTCACCCGCCGCTTGTGTTCCACCTTGATCTGGCGCTGCACCGCCGGCGGCAGCGGCTGCTCGCGGCATCCGGCGTCCCAGGCGTCCTGGTCCATCGAGAGCCACACGAACCCTTGCTCGGCGAGTTGCCGTGCGAGCGTGCTCTTGCCCGAGCACGTGAGCCCGCACAGCAAGACGACCGTGCTGCTGCGTGGGTTACTCAAGGGTGAACTTGCACGTCGTGCTGACATCCATGGTCGGCGTCGAGAACTCCGCGGTCTCACCGCGCGAGAGTCGGAACGAGCGTTTGGGATTGTGTAAGTCGTAGCCACGTCCGTCCACCCTCGGGGCGAGGGCGTCACTCATCCTGAATTTGACGTCGTCTCCATCCACTTTTTTCACCTTGATCGTCAGCTCACCGGTGAGGATGCGGATGGTGACCTCGTCTCCTTCCTGGAGATCGCGTAGCGTCGCGGTCTTCGGCTTCGCAGGTTTGGGAGTCTCGCCATCAGGGCCAGGCCAGCCGCTCACGGTTTTGCACACCACGCTGAGCGTCATCGGTTGGATCGTGGGCGTTTCTTCAGCGCCACATGCACCCAGCATCAATGTGGCTGCCCCCAAGGCGGCGAGTGGTTTCCTCATCATTGCTCTCTTTCATCCCTAAGCGTGGATCGCGTGGAGTCCACGCGGCTCAGGTGCGAAACTACGCCTCCGCGCTGTCTTCCTCGGCTTCACGGGTGGGGCGTTCGTACGCGTCGACCAGGCGCTTCGACACCTCCGCGATGTGCTTCGTCGCCTCGTAAAACCGGCCCATCTCGTTCCACACCCCGTCTTCGCTGAAGACGCCGTACTCGCCGTCGGGGGTGCCGTCGAGCAGCTCGAAGTCTTCGCGCCACTGGCCCTCGTAGTACTCCATGAGGGGCTCGAGTGCGGCCCATGCGGCTTCGAGTCGTTCGTCGACGGTCCAGAGATCGTCGTTGAGTTCCGTGATTGCCGCGAGCCGCTGTTCGTTGTCTCGCACTCGCGCCATGCGCTCGTCGTGGTTCTCAGCCATGCGCCCATTCTACGGGCGCAACTCCGGCGAGCGCCACGTCGTTACACGCTGCCCACTCAGTGCTCGACGTGCAGATGGTAGACAACGTAGCGGAGCCGTGGAGCGCGACGCTGAGGTCGGCCCACGGCTCCGCCGGTGGTTACTGCGTCGCGACGATCACTCGTCGGCAGCGCTGGGGTGGGTCATGTCAGCGGGCACCACCCACTCGTCGAACTGCTCGTCAGTCAGGAACCCCAGTTCGAGCGCGGACTCACGCAGCGACAGCCCCTTCTTGTGCGCATTCTTGGCGATCTGCGAGGCCTTGTCGTAGCCGATGTGGCGGTTGAGCGCCGTCACCTGCATGAGGTTGGTGTCCAGGTTTTCCTGGATCTTCTCACGGTTGGGCTCGATGCCGTAGGCGCAGTGCTCGTCGAAGGAGACGCAAGCGTCACCGAGGAGCTGGATGGATTCCAGCACGCACCAGGCCATGACGGGCTTGTACACGTTGAGCTGGAAGTTACCCTGCGAACCGGCGAACCCGACGGTGGCGTCATTGCCGAACACCTTCGTCGCCACCATCGTCATGGCCTCGCACTGGGTGGGGTTCACCTTGCCGGGCATGATCGACGAGCCGGGCTCGTTCTCGGGGATGAGGAGCTCGCCGATGCCGTTGCGCGGGCCGGATGCGTACCAGCGCACGTCGTTAGCGATCTTCATGAGGGCATCACCGAGCACGCGCAGCGCGCCCGAGACGAGGACGAGCGCGTCGTGGGCGCCGAGCGCAGCGAAGAGGTTGTCGGCCTGCTTGAAGTCGATGCCGGTTTCTTCCGAAATCTTCTTCGCGGTGAGCTCGCCGAACTTCGGGTGGGCGTTGAGGCCGGTACCGACGGCGGTGCCGCCGATCGCGAGTTCACGGGCGCGGGAGTCGGCGTACTCGATGCCCTCGAGCGCGAAGTCGATCTGCGCAACCCAGCCGGAGAACACTTGGCTCAGCCGGATGGGGGTGGCGTCCTGCAGGTGGGTGCGGCCCACCATGATGATGTCGTCGAACTCCTTGGCCTTCTTGTCGAGGGTGTCGCGCAGCTGGCGCACGCGCGGGTACATGGCGTGCAGCTCGTTCACGACGGCGATGTGCATGGCCGTCGGGAAGGTGTCGTTCGACGACTGGCCGCGGTTGACGTGGTCGTTCGGGTGCACCGGCGTCTTCGAGCCCTTCTCGCCGCCGGCCAGCTCGATGGCGCGGTTGGAGATGACCTCGTTGACGTTCATGTTCGACTGGGTGCCAGACCCGGTCTGGAACACGACCAGCGGGAAGTGGTCGTCGAGATCGCCAGCGATCACCTCGTCGCCAGCCTTGGCGATGAGGTCGGCCACGTCCTGTGGCAGCTCGCCCAGCTCAGCATTGGCGAGGGCGGCGGCCTTCTTCAGCGTGCCGAGGGCCTTCACCATGGGGCGGCCCCAGACGAAGGTTTCGCGGCCGATATCGAAGTTGTGGAGGGACCGCTCGGTCTGGGCTCCCCAGTAGCGGTCGGCAGCGACCTCAACGGTGCCCATCGAGTCGGATTCAGTACGAGTGTGCTCTGCCACTTGTGGCTCCTTCGCGTGACGGAAACGTGTGGCTCCAAGCCTAGCTGGGGCCACTATCCTGCTTGCGGGCAGCCGTGTTTCAAGCAACCTTCAGCCGACGATTCGCCGCTGGCTAGCTTCTTCACGATGAGTTCGCCTGCGTCGGGGCGCCTCGTTTGGAGGTCATCGTCACTCCCAGGAGCAGGACGGCGAGCGCCACCGGCACCGACGGAATACGGAACATCTCGTGAGGGTAGAGCAGGGTGCGCCATCCGAGACATGCCACCAGCGCCGTCTGGAGCACGACGATGAGGCCGAGCGCGTCAAGCCTGCGAAGACCCACCGTCGACGCGATCGCCAGGACGGCCGCCGTCGCCATCAGGCCAGGCACCGCCGTCGAGCCGATCTGTGACTGCATGGCGTCGCCGAAGCGCAGACTAGTGGCGAACCGGAAGGTTTCCAGCCATCCGTCGATCGGGCGGCCGAGGTTTCCGTCGTCGTACGTCTTTTGCTCGGCGGCGAAGCGCCCGCGGATGAACAGCAGCCACGCACCCAGCGCCACGGGCCCGGCGAGCAGCGCGAACAGGCGGCTCCACTCGATGTTGCGTGCGCGTATGCCGTGGATGAGTCCGCTCAAGCCGAGGGCGACGGCGACCAGCACGAGCGGCTCTTTGAGTAGGCACATAGCGGCGGTGAGCACGGCAATTTCGATGAGGCTCGTGCGTTGGTCAATCCAGCGCAGGCACAGCAGCGCCACGAGAAATAGCTGTGCGGGTTCGGTGAGCGCGGTCGAGGCGCTGAACAGTAACCCGGGGCTGCACGCCACGATGAGGCCGAGCCACGGCGACCCACCAAGCCGTACGGCAAGCCGCGAGACCGCCACTGCCGCGCCCATCATCGACACGAGGCTGAGCACCCAAAAGATCCACGGCAGGGCCGGTGCGTGGCCGAGGCTCAGTGCTCCCGCAATCCAGGAGTAGAGAGGATGGCCGTAGCGGTAGGCCGCCAAGTCGATGAGCTCGTGCGAGCCTCCTGCTGCCGCGAAGGGGTCCGTCGCCATGGCCCAGAGGTAGACGCCGTCGTAGTGGTCGTGCGTGGTGGTGAATTGGAAGGATGGGTCGACTGCCGCGATGCGGGGCACGATGGCGTCGGTATCTGCGACGTTCAGCAGCAGGCTCGGGTGGAACACGCCCCAGCGCGAACTCACCTGTGTGAGGAGCGCCACCACGGCTGCGATGGCGCCCGTGAGCCACGAGATAGCCCACCCGCCTGTTGCCGATGCTGTCGACCTGCCTCGATTCATCGGTGGGTGACCTCCGCACAACATGCGCCGGGTGCGATTGGTTCGGGCCGCTGCGGAGGCGTCGCATCAGGGGCGTCCATCATGCGCACAGTCTATGCAGACGCCGCTGACGGCGGTGACCAACCAACAAGTGACCGTTATCCTCCACGCGCGGCAAATCTTCCCCATATAGGCGGGAAATAATGCAGCTGTGGAGGATAACGGTCAGATTTTGCTGATACCCACCACGCGACCCTGCACGCCGAAGCAGGGTTCTCCCGCGTCGTTGCGCGGGCGATAGCCCGCGAGCGTGCGCAGCACGCGAAGGTCACGTTGGCCTGTCGTGGGATGTGCATCGATCACTGCACAGCGCCCGATGGCGCCAGTCACCTCCACGAGCACCTCACCCAGACGAATTACCTTGCCACGCCACGCATCTTCCGCGTAGGCCTCGTCGTGGTCCAGCAGGTAGGTGGCACGAAAGCGAGCCGCCTGGTCGAGGAAATCTGCTGTCTGCAGGCGTGTGCCCAGGTCGCGCACACTCGCTGTCGTGATGATGGAGATGGGGCTTCCATACACGATGGCGCCTCGCTCGGGCTGAGCGAGGCGCACGGGTATGCCCAGGTAGTCGCTGAATGCAGCATCCAGCTCCGACGGCGCAAACGTCGCAGGAACCATGCGTTTCCAGTAGTCAACCGTGCACTGCTCGCCGGTGGGCTGCGGCGAGGACACCACCGTCGTTCCGCCCGGGAACTCGACGGTGAGCTGCTCGATTCGGTGCGCGCGCACCGCCAGCAGTTCAAGATGCTGCACCGTACGCAGTACTTTGAGCTGATCGTCGACGAGACACCAACGCCGGTCCCCTACCGGGCCGAGCGCGTCGACGTCGACGGACCTCGGCTCATGCCGAATGCCCTTGATAGGGGCGTAGCCGAAACTCACCACGGGGAACGATGGAATGCTCACGTCGCCATGCTGCCACGCCAAGCACGCGAGCATGGGCACAGTCTATGCAGACGCCACTGGCGGCGGTGACCAACCATAAAGTGACCGTTATCCTCCACGCGCGGCAAATCTTCCCCGTATTGGCGGGAAATGGTGCAGCTGTGGAGGATAACGGTCACTTTTCGCGGCGCCCCCGTCCTACTGATCGCTCAGTTCAGCAGACCTTGTTCCCTGGCTTTCGCAAGGGCTGCCGTCCTGCTGGAGACCCCAAGCTTGGAGTACAGCCTTGCCAGGTGCGATTTCACAGTCGCCCGGCTGAGAAAAAGCTCAGCGCTGATGGCTTGGTTACTCAGGCCGCGGTCGAGGCACTGCAGCACGTCGCGCTCCCTGGCGGTGAGTTGCAGTGACGGTGTGCGCAACCGATGCATCAACTTCGACGCCACTGCCGGCGCCAGCACTGGGCGCCCGGCCACCGCGTCGCGCACCCCGCGGACGAGCACGTCGGCGGGTGAATCCTTCAACAGGTAGCCGCCGGCGCCGGCTTCCACGGCGCGCAGAATGTCGGTGTCGGTGTCGTAGTTCGTGAGGACGAGTACAGCGGGCGGATGGTCGAGGGCCTGGATGCGTTCGACGGCGTCGACGCCTGACGGGCCGGACGGGAACCGGAGGTCCATGGTGATGAGGTCGATGCCACCGACCTTCGCCCGGTCGACGGCGTCGAGCGCTCGATCGACCTCCCCCACCACCTCGAGATCGGGCTCGGCTTCGAACACGGCGCGCAAGCCGGCACGCACGATGGGGTGATCGTCGGCAATCAGGATGCGTATCATGCTCGGCTCCTCTCAGGCGGGGACTCTGGCGGCAACGAGAGTGCCGTCGTCGCCTGACGAGACGATGGCGAGCGTCCCGCCCAACTCCTCGATGCGCGAGCGCATGCCCTGCAAACCGAATCGGCCCTTGTGAGCGGCAGCGTCGACGTCGAAACCGCGGCCGTCGTCGTCGACTTCCAAGGCTACTTCCTCACTCTCGTAGATGAGCGTGATCTGGCAGTGCTGGGCGTCCGCGTGGGCTTCGACGTTGCGCAGTGACTCCTGAGCAACGCGAAACAGCGCGGTTTCGTCGCTCGCGTCCAGAATGCGGGGTTCACCTTCGACGGCGAACTTCGTGGGCACACTGGCGTCGTGGGCGAGGCGGCGCAGCGCGGGCGCCAGTCCGGTGTCGACGAGATCTGGAGGCGTGAGTTCCCCGATGAACGCCCGCGTCTCGGCGAGCGACGCCTGGGCGGTGTCGCGCGCCAACGCCAGGTGCGCCCGCACCTGGTCTGCGTCCGTCGCGCGCTCGGCGGCTTGGAGGAGGAGCTGGATGCTTGACAGGGATTGCGCGACGGTGTCGTGCAGGTCGCGCCCAATCCTGGCGCGCTCCGCGAGGCGGCCCGCTTCACGTTCGGCCCGCGTCGTTTCCGCCTGGCTCGCACGGAGTTTCACTAGCAGCACCTTCGAAGCATCCGACGAGCGGTACACCATCCGGATCATCGCCACGAAGGCGACGATCAGCACCGCCACCACGATGGGCCCGACGACGGTGCCCGCAGTCAGTCCGTGGTGGAACACCTGGCCGGCGACGGTGAATCCCGCGACGATTGCCGTCGCGATGGCACCGGCGATGGGCGGAAGCAGCCACGACGTGAGCAGCGCCAGCGCGGTGAGGAAGTACGACGCGTCAGGGGATTCGACGATCACCATCGCCCATGGCACGGTCACGGCCAGCAGGAAGATCAGTGCGTCGACGTGGAGGTCTCGGGCGGGCCGGCTGAGGTCGTGCACGCGGCTGAGGCCGACGAGACCGCCCGCGAGGATCACGCAGGTGAGCGCGGAGAATACGACGATGCCCGTCAGGTGCGGGTGCCCGAACGCGAAGGCCATCCCCGCTGGGTAGATCGCCAGGCCGGCGAAGAGCAGCCCGATGCCGAGCAGCACCAGCATCTGCGTCGGCGAGGGAGGCGGGGTTTTGGGTTTGGCCACGCTCCCCAGGCTAGCCCGTCGGGGTTGGGTGGAGTTCAGCCAAAAGGATGAGGTGAACCCGTCCCAAGGGGTCTCGTGTGCGAGCGCAAGCCAGAGCAGCATGGAGTGCGTTCAGGAAAGGGACTGTCTATGTACTTGGCTTTGCGGGATCTGCGGCACAGTAAGGGCCGCTTCGCACTCATCACTATCGTCGTTACGCTCATGACGTTGCTCGTCGGATTCCTCACGGGCTTGACCGGCGGGTTGGCGTCGCAGAACGTGTCTTCGCTGATGCACCTTAAGGCTGACAAGGTGGTGTTTTCGATGCCCGACGACGAAGCGCCCTCGTACACGACTTCTCGGGTGAGCGAAGAGCAGGCGAAGGCCTGGAAGGACGCGGCAGGCGTCGACCGGGCTGACCCGCTCGGCCTCACCTTCGCGCAGGTTGAAAGCGGCGACGCGGACGTCGCCGTCGCGCTGCTCGCCACCTCGACGGGGCGCATCGACGAAGTGCCCGGCGACGCGGATCACATCACGCTCGGCAAGAGCATCGCGGACGACTTGGGCGTCGCTGCCGGCGACACTGTGACACTCGCCGGCCGTGACATGACCGTCGGGAAGCTGGCCGACGACACCGAGTTCTCCCACCGCGACGTGGCGTGGGTCACCACCGATGCGCTCCACCAATACCTGGAGAGCACGCGCCAGCCGCAGGCCTACGCCAATGTGCTCCTCGTCGACGGCGACCCCGACGTCGAGGCGATGGACGCGGCCCAGGGTACGACGACGCAGGCGCTGCTGCCGTCGCTGCTCGCGTTGGAGGCGCTCAAGTCGGAGATCGGTTCGCTGGGCATGATGATTGGGATGCTCATGGTGATTGCCGTGCTGGTGATCGGCGTGTTCTTCCTGGTGTGGTCGATGCAGCGCCAGCGTGACATCGCGATTCTGAAGGCGCTCGGCGCCAGCAACCGTTGGATCTCGACGGATGCGCTCGGCCAGGCGCTGCTCGTGCTGTTGATCGGGGTCGGACTCGGCACCGGGGCAACCGTCGGGCTTGGACTGCTCGTCGGCACCACGCTCCCGTTTGTGATGAATTGGCTCACCCTGCTCGTGCCGTCGGCGGGCATGGTGATCGCCGGCCTGCTGGGCGCGTATGTGTCGCAGCGGCGCATCACCGCCGTCGATCCCCTTGTCGCGCTGGCTTCGGCCGCCTGATCCCCAGTCTTACTACGAAAGGAACGCTCATGCTGAAGCTCACCGATGTCATCCTCACCTACCCCGATGGCGACGAGCGCGTCACGGCGCTCGACAACGTGTCACTTACCGTGGAATCCAACACCTTCGCGGCGGTCACCGGCCCGAGCGGCTCGGGCAAATCCAGCCTGCTGGCCGTGGCATCGACCCTTGTCACTCCCGATTCCGGCCACGTCGACATCGACGGCACAGACATCACGACGCTGAACTCGAAGGGGAAGGCCGCACTTCGTCGAAGCAAGCTGGGGATCGTCTTTCAGAGCCCGAACCTCATCCCGTCCCTCAGCGTGCGCGAGCAGCTCGAAGTGGTGCTGCGGATGGGCAGCCGTGGGGCCCGTGAGCGCGGCATGGCACAGATCCCGGAGGTGCTCGACGCCGTCGGGTGCAGCCAGCTCGCCGACCGCCTACCCGCGCAGCTGTCCGGTGGCCAGCAGCAACGCGTCAATATTGCGCGGGCGATCATCCACGAGCCGTCGGTGATGCTCGTCGACGAGCCCACGAGCGCGCTCGACCAGGAGCGGGGCAACGAGATCATCGAGCTGTTGCGCCGCATCACGCATGAGCGCAAGCTGGCGACCGTCGTCGTGACGCACGAACCGGAGCAGCTACCCAGCTTCGACGCTGCGTTCGAGATGCGCGACGGTGTGCTCGCCCAGATGCGCCACCGCATGGCTGCGTGAGGGAATACGGGGCGGGGGTCAGGCGTCGAAGGCGCTGACCTCTACGCCCGCAGCCCGTAGGATCTCCGCGCCCGACGGGAGCTGCGCGTCCACGCGGTTCTGCTCCTTATACGGTGACGCGTAGAGCACGCGGCGCACGCGGCGGCTGTTGACGATAAGGCGCGCGCAAGTGGCGCAGGGCTCGTGCGTGACGTAGAGCGTGTGCTGCTCGCCGTTCCAATTGGCGGCGAGCAGGGCGTTCACCTCAGCGTGGATGAAGCCCGAGAGTCCCTGCTCCATCGATTCGCGCTCGTTCGGCTCGCCCGCGGCGCGCCCGTTGTACCCGACGCCAACCACCCGGTTGTTGTGATCGAGCAGGCACGCACCGACCTGCACCTTCGCATCTGCGGAGCGGGTGCCCCACAGCCTGGCCGTGGCCATGCCGAGTTCATCAAATGTAGGGCGTTGCGTAGTCACGCGTTCACTCTACCGCCGACGGTTCCCCTTCGGCCTGCCTGTTCGTCGAGCGCCCTTTGCCCGACCGTCAAGTAGGGCCGAAGGCCCGTACCGAGACGCATCCCGGGGTTTCGACACGCCCGCTACGCGTGCGGCTCAACCATCGGACTTGCTCGCCCGCCGCCCCGATCGTCGAGTAGCGCCGAAGGCGCGTATCGAGACGCATCGTCACACTCACCAAAACTGCAAAACTCGCCAACAGCTGCGTGCCTCACGCTTGGTTGAGCGGGGAGGGGTCCGACTGTTGGCGAGTTTTGCAGTTCTTGTCGCCGCGTCTCGATGGCATCTTGGTCACCTGGTCCGATGATTGAGCCGCCACCGCGGGTGGCGCGTCGAATTCATCCACGATGACCTTCAGTGGCAGATCTGCGCCCAAACACGGACCATGATCTGCCACTGAAGGCCGGTTCGCTCCGAGCCGTCGGGGCTGGTCAACGCACGAGCAATCACCCACCTGTGGATAACTCTAGAAACCATGCTGAGGTGACCCCTACCTCTGGTTCACTCAAATCTCTGGAGGAACAATCATGGTCAAACAACGACGTTTCGGCTACACCATCGCCACCACTCTGCTGCTTACGACGGTCACCGCCTGCCAACCCGCACAACCCCAAGCACAAGAACAACCCACACCCGCAGCACCCACATCCATCCGACGTGTCCCCATCACGAGCCCGACCCCACCAACTTACGCCACCGCAACCAGGGCGCCGGTGAGTGGGAAGACCGCGGTGAAGCCGCCTTCTGGGACGTCGAGATCTGGCGCGCCGGCGCCGAAGCCATCGCCGACCAGAACTGGCCCAAAGGGACCCCCGTCCGCGTCGAGGGCACCATCCGCCAGCGCCGTTACGAGACCAAGAACGGCGACAAGCGCACTGCTCACACCATCACCGCGTCGAGCATCACGCACGACGTGATCGCGGCGCACCGACGGGGCAGGCACGACGCCAATCCGGCCGGATCGCCCCAGAGCAGCCAGGCCGATCCCTGGTCGGCACCCGACCCCTGGGCCGTGGACCCGCAGTGACCCGGTCACATACTTGGGGGACCGCAGCCGTAGCTGTGGCCCTCCTCGGCCTCGGGGCCTGCACGCCCACACCAACCGCACCAGGCCCGCCAGCGCCGCAGCCTGTTCAGCTGCTCCGGGTCGTCGACGGCGACACTGTCGACGACCAGATCGGTGAGCACCAGCGACGGGTACGACTCCTCGGCATCGACACCCCAGAACGCGACGAGTGCGGCCATGACGACGCCACCGACCACCTCGACGCACTACTCGCCGACGCCACCGACCACCTCGACGCACTACTCGCCGACGCCATCATCACCTTGTCCCACGATGCGGCAGCAGACCAGGAAGACCAGTACGGCCGGCTCCTTGGCTACCTCGATGCCGACGACCACGACGTCGGCATCATCCTCATCAATGAGGGGCTCGCAGCTGCGTGGTGGCCGCGAACCGCAGCTGCGCCTGAACGCGAACCCGGCTATCAGCTGGCCCAGCAGCACGCCCAAGACGCCGGGGTCGGGTCCTAGGGACACTGCGACCAGGTCGGACGTCAGCGCAGCGATTGACTATGCACATCAGGCGTCACGAAACGCTGTCAGACATGTCGTGAAACGGAGGAAGTTCCAAGAGGTTGGCGATCGCTGATCCGCCCTATCTCGGCCGCTCACGCCGCTGGTACGGCCAAGGGCACGGCCACAGCGGTGGACGCGGCCGAGCAGCTGCACACCCGGAAGCCGATCAATGGGATGATCCAGCCACCCACCGCCAGCTCGTGACCTGGCTGGAGCCCAGCTACGACGGCTGGGTCATCGACGGCGAGCCCGAATCGTCGAGCTGGCTCCAGTCGTGTAGGTGATGGGTTCGAGTCGCTGCGTCCGAAGTACGCCGGCGGACATCCGCCAAAGCTCGACACCACCCAGCGCGGACTGGTCAAGCAGATCGTGCTCGCGCGGCCGCGCGAGCGCGAGGTGCTTGGCTTGATTCGTGTTGTATCCTCTTCTCACCTCTCAGGCTGCTGCGCGATCACAGGCAGGCCCGTGGTCAGCGGTGTCTTCCTCTGAAGAGAAGAAACCCTCCGACTACAAAGGTGACGATGACGAAGAGGAGGGTGGAGGGAGCGTAGTTCGGACCGCAGGAAGCCTCTGAGCAACTGAATGTCGTGGTTGCAGCGAGGGCTACCAGGCCGAGCAAGATCACGGCCAGTCCAAGAACTACGTGCCGCTCCTTCTTCTTCATCATCGGTTAGCTGACCAGCTGCTCAACCGTGGACTGGTCCAGATCGACGGGGAGATTCTCGCTCTCTGTGGGCGCGACTTGTCGGGCCGACGGTTCTTGAGCGCCTCGACGGGCCTTCGAATCATCGGCCAGTTCGTAGAGGCCGGCGTTGCTGCCGGTCACGTAGTAGTGGCTGGCCAGTTCTCCCTTGAGTCCAGAACTCGTCAAGAAGAGAAGGTAGTCCTGGCCGGTGACAAGCAGCGGCACGAGCGGCGCCTGCTCATCTGAGCCGAACTGGCGCACGGTGATCAGATCCCCGGTCCTCGCTTCGTTCGATTCACGGACTTCAACCGTCGAGAGCGTGAAGTCGGTGTGGTCGTCGATGTCTTGGACGGTCCTGGTCGCGACCACGCGTCCGGTGACCACCAGCGCACTGTCTTCGGCCATTTCGCTTACTGATTCGTAAAGGCGGATACGTGAAGTCTCGCCACCGGTGGTGACCGAGGCGCATCCGGTGAGCAAGACGAGTAGGAGCGCCACGGCTCCTCTGTAGATGCGTGACATGATCATGGCCTCCGGATTCAGTAGATCGAGTTCACGCCAGCGATTTCGTCGCTGGTCAGGCTACGGACACCTGCGGAGTAGGCAGCGCTGGCCGACGTGTACATAACCCGCTTGAGGGTCGAGACGTGCCCAAGCCCGATCGAGTGGCCAAGTTCGTGCAGCCAGACGACCTTCAGGCGGGGGACATGAGAGTCGGACGAACTAGGCAGATAGGTCATGTTGAGTCTCGCTGTAACGCCGATGAATCGCCCGAGCGCGCAGGTGTAAGACGCCTGGCCCTCCCATCCTGTATACCCGTAGTCGCCATTCTCCGCCTTCAGGCCCGGGCCGCTCGCGTCGACGTACGACATGGTGACGTCCGTCGCAGACGTGTAGTTCGAGATCGCCTGCTTGATGGCGGTGAAGAACTTCCCATTGACGTAGCGAGTGTCGACCTTGATGGTGGCCGAACCCCACTTACAGCCATTCGTGGAGTAGGCGTTCGCGTTGAGTTGAGCCGAGAACACCATGAGCGACCCCAATACTAGGGCCGCCAAGAACCTCTGAACAGATTTCATCCCGAATCCTCCTTTGCTGTTGCTCTGAGTCAAGGCGGGTTCCTCGCCGGTAGTGCGGAAACCTGTGAACCGTTATCAAACTGTTACAAAGCGGCGTGGTGGCGGGGGTGGTGGCGGCGTTTGATGCCCTGGCGGCGGCCGAGTGATCGTGGTGGATCTGAGCGCGGCCCTTGGCTGTCTCAAGGATGCTGCTGGGGTAAAGCCACCTTGAGAGAAGGAGCGTGAAGTCAATGAAGACGTCAATCAGAGTTGGGGTCGGCAGCGTCGTCGCTGCGATCGTACTGTCCGGCGTGGTGGGTGTTACGCCGGCAAGCGCAGCGTGCACCGCACAGGGCAGCAAGGGAGATACCAGTTCGCTCAGCTGGACGCGCGCCATGAGCAACGACTGCGCTGGCAACGTGCAGGCTCGGGTCAAGCGATACGTCCAGAGTTTTCAGACGATCACGGACGGCCCGAAGTCGCGCAACTCCTACGTTTCGGCCAGCGAGGGTTCGGCTGGCGCGGGGCATGCACTGCGGATTCAGATCGCTGCTGGAGGCTCAACTTGGACCGCTTGGGACTACTTCTGAGTCGTAGGCTGATCGCGAAGCTCCAAGGGAGAACCCTCCTATGTGTGTTGACGACCGTCATCGCCGGGGTGGGTGTCGGGTGCTCTGGCCAGCCGCCCACGTCTGATCCCTACGTCGAGGACTTCCGGCAAGCGAAGGAACTCGCGACCTCGGACTTCGAGCGTGCCGTCTTGGAGGATGGGAAGGTCACACGGTCGGAGTACGAGGAGGCGATGCAGCGCTATGTCTCGTGCATTAGTGA
Source organism: uncultured Tessaracoccus sp. (assembly GCF_947286155.1). Lineage (GTDB taxonomy): Bacteria > Actinomycetota > Actinomycetes > Propionibacteriales > Propionibacteriaceae > Arachnia. The sequence goes on along the minus strand of NZ_CAMYPD010000045.1, from coordinate 6,596 downwards.
CGGCGGCGGTAGCGTAACCCTGAAGGAACAGGGCGGCTACTACGTCTATCAGATCTCCGGAAGCATCGAGCATTATGACCAGATCAGTGAGGGCTGCGCAGGAGGCACGACGGTGTTGATCGGCCGCTGTATGTGGATGTCCTGATAAACCCCGACAAGCTCGACCCGGATGAGGCGCTCGCTCGGTGCTATGTGGCCGCGGGCTTGGTGGAGACGCCGTTTGGTGCGCAGGATCTACGTGACCCGATGACCGCGGCCGGTGCAGATGGCTCTGTGGGGACGCCGATCGATCCGGCGGCAGTAGAGCTGGTGAACACTGAAGAGTCGGTTAGGCGCATGGAGAACCCGAGCAGCGGCGGTAAGGACAGGTGAGCGCACACCCGCGCTTTCCGTCCCTGGCGTTGTCGTGGCTCGCGGTAGCCGCGGTGAGTGCGGGTGTGGTGTGGCTCGCGGCGTTCCGTCCGATCGAGGAGCCTGCGCAGACAGATGCGGGGGAGTCGTCCTATGCCCTGTCCCCGAGCGAATTCGCGGACGAGCGTCCGGTCGAGGTCACTGTCGCCCCGGCGCCCAAGCAGCCGCTGATCGTGCGGGGTTCTGGTGTCGTCACGGCGGTCGACTGTGCCGTTGGCGGCCGTTGGGCGTCGGGCTCCACCCCAGTCGCGGTGGACGGGAAAAGGCTGTTGCTGCTGAGCGCGAAGGAGCCCTGGTACCGGGACCTGACACTCGGTGATGAGGGCGACGACGTGGCGAACCTCCAGCGTGCCCTGAACCACCTCGGCGCCGAGGTGAGCGTCTCCGGGGAATTCTACGGCGCGACCCGAGCCGCGTGGAAGAAGATCCTCGATACGGCCCACATACCCGCACGAGACGGAGACTTCCACCTGAGTCAGGTTGTGTGGCTGCCCGAGGACGAGGTCACCATCACGCAGTGCCCCTTCGCCGCCGGCCAGGACATCGCTGCCGGCGCCGCGATCGCGACCGCCAGTTCCGGCCACGCAACGGTGAGCCTCACGCCTCCCGTTGATCTCTTCGACGGGCACCGTACCTTGACCGTGGGAGCGGCGACTGTGACGCGCGACATCAACCCCAGACGTAAGTGAGCCCGCCAACTCCAAAGTTCTGCTGCATTTCTTCTTAGCTGCGGCTCACGTACGGCAGAAAGCCGGCCCCAAAGAATGACCCACCATCAGGAAATAGAGTACGCTTGCTACAGTACTGACCGACGGTCGGTCGGTAAGGGGCAGTACACGTGAGCAGAGTGAGGAAAGCTCCGCAAGAACGCAGGAGTGACATCCTGCGCGTCGCAGCTGAGCTCTTCGCTGACAAGGGCTACAGCGCCGCGACAGTGAACGATGTCGTGACGCATGCCGGCATTGCGAAGGGCACCTTCTACTACTACTTCGCATCGAAGGACGCGTTACTCGAGGCCCTCACCGACGAACAGATGGGTGCCATGATCGAGCTGGCTCGAGCCACCGTCGAACGAGACGATTTGAGCGCAACCGAGAAGCTCCTGACGTTCTGGAGCACCCAGCGCGACGCGGCCTCAGCCGACGGCCTGACATCGCACATCGAAGAGGCCTTCGACGAGACAGCCCACATCCGGTTGCTCTCCCGACTCGTTCTCACTCTCGGGCCGGAGCTCACTCCCATCGTCGAACAAGGGGTGACCGAAGGAACATTCTCGACGCCGTACCCCGCCGAGGCCATGGATCTCATCCTCGCCAGCTCGGCGTATCTGTTCGATAGTGGCCTGCTGACCCGGCCTGATGCAGACCCGACGCGCACGATGCAGGCGTTCTTGCACCATGTGGAGGCGCTCTTGGGCGCCCGTCCGGGCACGTTCAGCAGCTTCGCCACCACGCTGGGGTAGCCGGTGCCATGCTGATGCGATTGGTTCGCGGGGATCTCCGCCGCAACACGGTGACGGCTACAGCGCTCGTGGCGCTCCTCGCCATCGCGACGGCCCTCGTCGCCGCGGGCGCGGGCACCGTCGCCACGGTCTCCGGCTCGCTCGACCGCTTGTTCACGAGGGCCAAGGTGCCGGACGCGATGCAGATGCATAGCGGAGAGATCGACGAGCGGCCCATCCTCGAATGGGCGACGCGACACCCCGACGTTGCCGATGCGCAGGTGGTCACCACCTATCCGCTTCCCGTCGGGAAACTCACGATCGGCGGGCATCCGCAGTCTGATTCCGCGCTGCAGCCGTCGGCAACAGCGCAAAGCCCCTCGTTCGACCAGCTGTTGGGTCTTGACAATTCAGTGCTCGACCCCTCCCCCGGCACCGTCGTCGTGCCTCTGGCCTATCGGAGCCAAGTGCAGCCAGGAGGCGACGTCACACTGGAGATCAATGGCGAGGAGCGCAGCTTCGTCGTCGCCGGGTTCCTGCGAGATGCGCAGATGAATCCCTCGATGGTGACCTCCAAGCGGCTGCTGTTCTCGAGCGAAGACATGCGCTGGATAGCGTCCGGGCTCGAGCCTGAATATCTGGTGGAATTCCGTGTGGTGCCGGGGGCATCGCCAGGCGCCGTGCTCGCGGAGTACGAGGCAGCTCGGTTCCCCACTGCGGGTCCGGCCATCGACGGCGGCTCCATTCGTCTGCTGGCGGGATTATCGTCGATGCTCGTGGTGGGCGTGCTGGCGGCAATCGCCTGCGTCGTCGCTGTGCTGGGCATGCTCACCGTCCGGTTGGCGGTCAAGACAGCAATCGCGACTGACCTCACGCAGATCGGTGTGTTGAAGGCTATCGGCGTGCCGGAGCGTCGAATCAGATGGACGTTCCTCGCAAAGTACGTCGCCATCGCCCTGATTGGTGTGGGGCTCGGTGTGATCGTCGCACCGATCTTGCACGGCTCCCTCACGCGTCAGGCGACGTTGGAGCTGGGCGAACCAAGCTCACCGCTTCCCGCAGCAATAGCCTGGTTTGGCTCGGGACTGTTGGTGCTGCTGGGGGCTGTTGGGTACTGCTGGTGGCTCATGCGTGGCATTGCCCGGGTGCCCACACTTGCCGCGATGCGCGCGGGAACTACGTCGAAACGCCCCTGGCTGTGGGGGTGGCGCTTGGCTCGGACGAAGCTGCCGGTGTGGCTGTGGTGGGGTCTGCGCGGCGCGTCGGGCCGCGAGCAAGCCGGGCTCGCGATCTTGGCTGCGCTCATCGCCGTCGCGGTGTGTGTTCCGGCCCAGGTCACCACAACACTGGCCTCCCCGCAGCTGTCTTCATACCTGGGGGTTGGCGAGGCCGACGTGATCGTCGAGACTCGTGACGCCGAGGTGGCGAGTCAGCTCGCCCGGGAGCTTCCCGACGACGCCGCCGTCGCAGCGCTCGCCCCGCTGCAGCACATGCGCGGGGCCATCCAAGCGGGCGACGAGTGGGAGCGCACGACCATCTTCGTCGGGGATCACACCGTATTCCCACTCCACTACGTCGAGGGCGGTCCACCCACCTCCGACGATGCCATCGCGCTCTCGGCGAAGGTTGCGGAGGCAAGCGCGGCGCGCGTCGGTGGCACGGTTTCGGTGCGCGACACCCTGGGCGAGCGAACGCTCACCGTGAGCGGCATCTACCAAGACATCTCGAACGGCGGTTCGACGGCGAAAGGCACGTGGCAGATCCCGGCCGACGACGTGGAGACCTGGACGTGGCACGTCGGGCTGGTGGATCCGTCGTCGGGCGACGAGGTCTCCAAGCGCTGGCAAGCCCGCTATCCCGACGCGGCGGTGGTGGACGTCGCAGGCATGGGTGCGGCCATCATGGGCGGCGTGATCGACGTGCTGCGCGCCATCGCGCTCGCCGCGCTGGCGGTGGCAGGCGTGGCGATCTTCGGACTGACAACGCTATTCCTGCGCATGGTGTTGGCCAGCGAGGCCGCCGAGTACGCCACGTTGCGGGGCCTGGGCGTCGCAGACCACATGACCCGACGAGGCCTCACTGTGCGTTACTGGGCGCTCGTGGGCGGAGGCGCTGTCGTGGGACTGGTGCTCTCGTGGCTCGCGGGGCGTTTCGTCGTCGGACCCCTTGCCGGAGCGACGATGGGTGCGCCCGAGCTGCAACTGATGGGTGTGCCGTGGCTGGCTGTGGCAGGGTTGCCGGCGGTGCTCGTCGTGGCCGTGTGGCTGGGCGTGGCGGCTGCGTCGTCGAATCTTGCCACCTTGACCGTGCAACGAGTGACTGAGGAGTGACATGATCGAAGCGAAGGGGCTCACGAAACGCTTCGGGGAGCAGACGGTGCTGCGCGAGGTCGACGTGCGCATCGACGACGGTGAGTTCGTCGCAATCATGGGCCCGTCCGGGTCCGGAAAATCCACGCTGCTGTATCTCCTGAGCGGCATCGACACACCCGACGAAGGCACCGTCGAGCTGCTCGGACATGAGCTGGGGACGATGTCGCAGCGCGCGCTCGCCAATCTTCGGCTGCAACAGCTCGGCTTCGTGTTCCAACAACCGCGGCTCCTCAGCACGCTGAGCCTGCTGGATAACGTGATGTTCCCTGGCATGGTCGCCGGCAAGAGAAATCGCGACGAGGTGCTCGCCCGGGCGCGGACGCTGCTGGCCGGCGCCGACGTCGCCCAGCTCGAGGATCGCGACGTCACCCAGGCCTCCGGTGGGCAGTTGCAGCGCGTCGCCATCTGCCGGGCGCTCATTGGGGAACCTGACGTGTTGTTCTGCGACGAGCCCACCGGTGCGCTCAACTCAGCCAACGCGATGCGGGTCATGCAGCTTATTGCGCGGGAGGCGAAGGCCGGCACCACCGTTGTTATGGTCACGCACGACGCCGCCGTCGCCGCCTTCGCGGACAGGGTACTCATGCTGGCCGACGGCGCCATCGTCGGAGATCGACGGCTCACTGGCAATACGGACAGCCGCCACACGGAGCTTCTCCAATGGCTCCAAGAAGCTCACATCTGAGCGACGCAAGCAGCGGGCAATGACCCGAGGAAAGCCCGAGCTCACACGAAAAAGGGTGCCGGAATCGTCGTCGACGACGGGCGCCTCGCTCAGGAGGGTCATGATCGGCTTTCCCTCAGCCTGGCTGGTGGCGCGGTAGGTCGAGATCATACGTTGGTCGATACCTCAGATGATTTCGGCCCCGACCTCGACGGTCGTCGGCGAACAGTGCGTCGAGGCGGCGGAACAGTGATCAGACGATGGATAGCGAAGGAAACGTCGCCCATGTCGAGGTCTTCTGGCTCGCGAGCGGGGGCACTTCAGGAGCGTTTGAGAGAGCGCAGGTGACGGCCGATGATCAGTCAGCGATCAGGCGGTTTCTGGCCGCGGCAAGCAAAGTGGCGTAATCAGGGTCGAACGTCTCGACCACCACGGACTCCAGCGACGATAAGAGATTCCACAGCACTCGCTGCTCGACGTCGTCGGCAGGTAGAGCGCCGGGTTCCTCATGCCTGCTCAGCCAGTCCAACAGGACCAGTGCCTCATCGGCGGTAAGGATCACGGTACGATTCATCAAAGGCCTCCGTGGCTGAGTACGTCTTGGAGCTGTGCTGGATTGAGCTTCCGACCGCTGCTGAATTCCTGGGACCGATTGGTTCAGATGTCGAGCTCGCGGCGATGGACCCAGTCGGGGATGGTGCGCTCACGGGCATACTGCTCAAACAAAGGAGCAGCCTGCTCGGCAGTCCACACCTCCTCCGGATGCACCATGGTCTGCCCCGTATCCCACACAACCCGCTCACTCTCACTACCCCTCAGCGGCCCCCGCCCCAACACCCAATGAGTATGACTGCCATCCTCGTGGGTAACACGAAGCTCGAGCGTCATGCACTCAGCAGTCCCCGCACACTGAAGATAATTGTCAAGATACGCAGGATGCGCAAACTCCTCCGTAGACGGATAATGCCACAGCACATAAGTGGTGGTCTTTCCAAGTTGCATACGCTGCTTTCCCGGAAGGAAGCCGTACTCCATCTCGATCTTCGCTTGTACAGACAGCTCTCCGTTGATAGTTGCAGCCGGGAGCCATTCCACAGGAGACATTCGTTCAACATACCTTTCGTTGCAGGTCACGCCTTATCTGACAAGATGACTTTAGTAATCACGATTTCCTCGCCGTCGAGCATGGCACGGGCAGGACGTGCGCACTTCTGTAGGGAATCAACAACGAGGCCACTACCAACACCCGCCCCCACCCAGAACAAGAACTCGCGGCCACAAAACCACCCACCCACACTCGAACAGGAACCCATGAATCTCCATATCTGAGTGTGAGCTGCTAGCTCAAAAACCAGGAGCCCGCTGCTGAGTTCCTGGGAGGGACTGGTTCAGATGTCGAGCTCGCGGCGATGCACCCAGTCGGGGATGGTGCGCTCACGCGCATACTGCTCGAACAAGGGAGCAGCCTGCTCGGCAGTCCAAACCTCCTCTGGATGCACCATGGTCTGTCCCGTATCCCACACAACCCGCTCACTCTCACTACCCGTGAGCGGCTCTCGACCCAACACCCAATGAGTATGACTGCCATCCTCGTGGGTAACACGAAGCTCGAGCGTCATGCACTCGGCAGTGCCGGCGCACTGAAGATAGTTGTCAAGAGACTCAGGATGCGCAAACTCCTCCGTAGACGGATAATGCCACAACACGA
>NZ_CAMYPD010000044.1 GCF_947286155.1 uncultured Tessaracoccus sp. | reverse complement strand
GGTCGGCAGGCACACGTGCAGCGATGGCCGGTTTATCTCGTTGGAAGCCGGTGGTGAGCATATGCACGTACTTGCCGTCATCGTCGAGCGCCCACGTGCACTGCTGCATGCGCCCATCCATGTGGCGCATCTCGAACATTTCCTTCGTGCGATCCCACGTCTCCCCAGAATCCTTCGAAGTCCAAATCTCGGTGTGCAGCACGTTGCCGAGCCCAGCGTTGACCATGACCCACAGATAGATGGTGTCGCCGACGACAACGGCATCCGCAGGCAGGATCGTCGAGAGTGTGCCATCGTCGTGGGCGTAGTCGACGAGCTGTTCCGCGACGTCGCCGCCCACAGCCGAAGTCCATTGCAGGCCCTTCGTGGCGGTCTTCGGGTCAGCGAACAGCCCCACCGGTGAGCGCCAGTTCCCGCCCGGGACGAACGCCTCCTCGAAGGTATCCCCAAAGATGAACAGGATGCGCCCGTCAGGGGTGGTGACTGGAATTCCGAGATCCGTGGCTTCCATCTTGAATGTGGTGGTGAGATCCGGGCCGGTTACAGGGCCCATACGCTCTATTCGACGACACACAGGCTCTTCTTTGGAACATGCCGTGAATGCGGGAAGCGAGAACGCTCCCACAGCACCAGCAACGGCGATTCTTCTGCTGATCTTCCCATCAGATCCTTGCATGAATATCCACCTTTGGAAACGCGTTCTGCGGTGAGCGGATGCACCAAACTTCGATGACGTTTTACACCTTACCCCAATACCTGATCTGGCATGGGAGCACTATGCGAATCACGTAAGGTTGGAGGCATGAGCAAAGACACTGTTGCAATCACCGCTGGCGAGAAAAAACGCCTGCTTTCTGCGTCGCCTGAACCGGGCCAGGATTGGTATATCAACGACCACACCTTCGTTCAAGACGATGAAGGCAATTGGCATGTGTTCGGCATCTGGCATGCCGAGCCTGCGAATCCGTTAGACGAGAAGGTATTCCTGCATGCGAGTGCACCGGCTCTGGAAGGGCCTTGGACGGTGCATCCAGCCGTGATGCATGCACGGGAAGATATCGGCGAAACTCACGTGTGGGCACCACACGTTATTCGCGTAGACGATACCTATCTCATGTTCTACTGCGGCGGCACGGAAGATCACGAGGCGTACCGCATCGAGTGCGCGACCAGCACCGACCTCTTCACATGGCACCACAGCGCCGACGGGCCCCTCTTCACCGACGGCTTCGACGCCCGCGATCCGATGGTGCTGAACGTAGGAAACGAGTGGGTGATGTACTACACCCGAACATCGAAACCCGACGGAGGAACCCACCAGGTTGCAGCGCGCACCAGCCCCGATCTGCAACAGTGGAGTAAGCCCGTCGTCGCCTTCGATTCCGGCGTGACAGGCACTTTTGGCGGCCCGACCGAATCTCCGTTCGTGTGCAAGCTCTCCCCCAACACCTACGTGCTCTTCGTCTGTGAATCTGGGGAATACGATCGAACGCTCGCCTACGCATCGAACGACCCGCTGCACTTCGACTCAGGAAACCTCATCGACGTCGACCTCGACGAGCACTGTGCCGAGATCATCGAAACCGCCGACGGAACCTGGATCTCCGGCGGCGGTTGGGGACGCGGCGGACTCACCATCCGGCCGATCGCCATGGCTCTTCAGTAATGCAACGAAGCGGGGCTGGCATTCCACCAGCCCCGCTAAAGAAATACCCCGAACTACTTCAATCCCGACATCTTGATATTGCCAATGATCTGCTTCTGGAAAATCAGGAACAGGATCACTACCGGGGCAGCAGTGAGTGTGGAGCCAGCCATGAGCAGCCCCAACTCGGTCTGACGCTCAGAGCGGAACGTGGCGAGGTATTGTTGCAACACGTATTTCTCGCGGCTCGTGATTGTCATAATCGGCCATACATAGGAGTTCCAGTAGGCAAGGAAGGCCGTAATTCCCATCACCACGAAGGGCGGCTTCGAGAGCGGAAGGAACAGCCTGATAAAGATCTGGAATCTACCGCAACCATCCAGCATTGCCGCTTCCTCCAGAGATGAAGGAATGTTCAGATAAAACTGGCGAATAAAGAACACGCTCGCAGCACTCGCAGCACCCGGAATCACCAGCACTGCAAGCGTATCGAGCATCGACAGTTGGGTAACTACGACGAAGCTCGTGAGCAGAATCGTCATGCCAGGAATGAACATCGTCGTGATGACGATTACCCAGAGCGTCTTCTTGAACCGGAACTCCAGACGAGCGAAGGCGTATGCGGCCATGGAGTTGACCGTGAGGTGCAGCAGGCAGAAGAGCACTGCGCCAAGGAAGGTCCACCCCAAGGTTCGCAGGAAGACAGGGTCTTGCAGAATCTGGACGTAGTTCTCGTAGCGCCATACTTCGGGGAAGAACTGGAACGGCGTCCGTACAACTTCGTTTCGTGCCTTGAACCCAGCAATTACCATCCACGCGAGCGGGAAGAGCGCTGCGAGCAGAAAGATGAGTCCGACGAGCCCCTTCAGCACAAGCTGGACCCAGTACAGCGGCGTGCGCTTACGTACCCGGCGGTTAGGCTTCGCGTCGAGGGACTTCTCCGCAGCGTTCAACACGACCTCGTCAGCAGCGGGTGCTGTGGATCCCGACATAGATTGATTCGTCATATCAGTCAACCAACTTCTCGGAATTAAGAACACGGAAGATCATGGCTGAGACAGATCCCAGAACGACGAACAGCAGCAGTGCCGCCGCAATGGAATAGCCAACAGTGGCGTCCCCACGGAAGTGGTTGAAGATGAACAGGTTAGGCAGCATCGTCGAATCGAGCGGACCGCCGTTGGTCATCACCAGGGGTAGCTCGTACTGCTGGATCGCGGCGGTGAAGCCGGTGATGAGCAAGTAGAGCAGAACGTTCTTCATCTGCGGAATAGTGATGTAGAACGTCCGCTGCCACCATCCGGCGCCTTCCATCTCAGCGGCCTCGTACAACTCACTCGGGATATCGACCATGGCAGCAACCATGATGAGCGAGGTGAGACCCATGCCGAGCCAAATGGCAGGAACTGCAATCGCGAGCAACGCCCACTTCGGGTCGGAAAGCCACGCGACCGGCTCGATATCGAAGAGCCCCAACAGCCAGTTCAGCAAGCCACCCGAATAGTTATAGATGAGCCCGAACGTGATGGACGTGATCACCGTCGAGATGATTGTGGGGATGTAGATGCTCACTTTGAGCACGCTCGCGAAATGACGCGAAACGCTGACCACCAAGCTCGCAAAGAGGAACGCCAGAACGAGCTGCACCGGCACCGTCATGAGTACGAAGGTGAGGCCAAGCTTCACCGAGTTCCAGAACAACGGGTCATACAGCACGTTCTTGAAGTTCTGGAAGCCCACAAACTGGGGATCCAGGTAAAACCCCCAATCCTGGAACGATAGGTACACCGCGTAGCCCGCAGGCCAGATGACGAAAATTCCGAGCATGATGAGCACTGGGCACAGCATCAGCAGCGCCAAGCGAGTGTCTCTATACCGGTAGCGTTTACTACGTTTCATTAATTCAGCAGCCGACGGCATGTTGTAGTCCCATTCCTTGTATTCGGGCGCACAGTGTGGGCGTGACGGCGCGGGGCCGCCACACCCACACACGTCAACTAGTTGTTCTTAGGTGCTTTCTCAGGAAGCTTCTCCCGGTCGATGACCGTCTGAATACCCTTGGTCGCTTCCTTGAGGGCATCCTCAGGGGACTTCTGACCGACCATGCCGGCTTCCATTGCCGTGCCGACCGCCAGTGAGACATCCCAGGGGTACTGCGGCTCGGGGATGGCCGTCGGAGCGATCTCTTCCGTCACCACGGTGGACCAGGGGGCGTCCTTAGCTTCTGGCTGCTCGGCCACCGCGTCCATGACGGACTGGCGTACCGGGGCCTTCGTGAACTGTGTCTTGACGAAGAACGGCACGAGGAGTTCCGGATCGCCTGCGAGACACCAGCTCAGGAACTCGCCGGCTGCCTCCTTGTTCTTCGTCTTGGCGTCAACAACCCACTTGAAGTTGCCCAGCGTGGTTGCCGAATCGCCCTTCGCGTTCGGGGCCTGGACGAATGGCGCCACACCCGTGTGCTCCAGCAGGTCGGGGTAGTCGGAGCCGATCTCGGACATCATCCAGGAACCGGACACCTTGAAGGCCACCTTCTCCTCACCGAATTCCTTGCCTTCGACGTAGGCCGCAAGCGCCTGCTTCGGCATGTAGCCCTTGTCCCACAGCTGCTTGTAGTAGCCAATCAGGGCGACGTACTCGTCGTTCTCGACATCGGCCTTGGTCCAGTCGTCCGTGAGGGCAGTGTGTCCGCTGAAGTTGTATTGCTGGCCAACCGTCGACCATGCGAACGTACCTGCATCCTGCGCGGGAGCAATGCAGTACTGACCCTGAGAAAGCGTGGGCTTGATCTTCTCGCAGAATTCGAGGAGTTCATCCCAAGTCTTTGGCGGCGTTTCCGGATCGAGCCCGGCTGCCTTAAACATCTTCTTATTCCAGAACAAGACAGCCTGAGGCTCAAGCAGCAGTGGGTAGGCGTAATACTTATCGCCAATCGCGGCAACCGGCAGTGCCGAATCGAGAATTTCCTTGAGCTTATCTTCACCCACAATGTCGTTGAGCTCATGCAGCTGGCCATTATTCACAGCTTCGCTAATCGAGGCGGAGTGGGTGTAGACGTCGGGCATCTGACCCGCAGCTTGCGCAGAGGTCACGCGCTGATCCCATGCATCTGCAGGAATCTCTTCGTCTTCGACCTTGATCTTGTCCTGCGACTCGTTGAACTTCTTCACGATGTCTGCGTACCACTCGTTCTCTACGGGGGTGAAGGTGCGGTGCCAGAACTTGATGACGGTCTTTCCAGCGGCATCTCCGCCGCCCTTGCCCGCGGATTCACCTGGGGTGCTAGAGCCACAAGCCGCGAGCGTCGACGCGGCGGCGAGCCCTCCTCCGACGCCGATGAGGCGTCGACGATTGATTTCGTAGGTCATTATTGATCTCCTTCTTTCATTATGTTCGCAATAGCGCAGCAGCATTGCTCGCTCATTGACAAGTTGTTAAGCAAGCCGAGGCATACGTTCTTCAACGGGCGGAAGAGTGAGTGTTTCATCCACACCGTCGAGGTACCAATATGCTACCGACGAAATGTCGTCACTTCGGTGATTATTGTGGCCATGTTCAATAGTCACTCGAATGGATTCTTGGAACATGACCGGGTCCTCAACGTGGAAACGGTAGTAGGAAATCTGACCGGCCCAGTTTTCACCACCAGGCAAGGTAATACCGTGGTAGGGAGCGTTGTATTCCTCGGAAGGGCACCAAGCCGTATTGAAGTAATCCTCAGTGCCAGTGCCATGAAGATTCGGCGGCCAAGACTCGCCGTCGACGAAGATCATGTCATCACCTTCGCCGTACCAGTTCCAGTCTTCCGTGTGGCGCAGGTTCGTGACGTTGAACACACAACCGACGTAGTGGCCCCGGCCCTTGGCGTCGAGGATGACGTAGTTGCCGTCGCCCGTGGTGTTCTTGCCCTCGAACAGGTACTCAGGGTTGGTGAGTTCTCCCTGTTCGATGCCATCGGTGGGGTTTTCACGATGCCAGGATGCGTGGAATCGTCCGAGCCCTTCTTCGAGCTCGTCGAAGGCTTCGTAGTCGATGTAGAAGTAGAACCAGATCACCAGCTCTTCGGATTCGTTGGTGATCTCGAACCGTGCCCCGTCGGCGAAGGGCATGTGGAAGAACGAGTTCAGTGACTTTCCGTCCTGCGGGCTCATCTGCAGCGGCAGCGAGGAGAAGTTCCGCGTGCGGGCATGCCCCATGCCGAAGAAGTCGCCGAGAGGCACCAGGATGCTGGGGTGCTCGTTGCCGTCCCAGTACGCGCGCAGCACGAGCTTGCGCATGAATGCGTTGTCCTTCGTCTCCGGGCCCGGAGGGAACTTCGGCGCGACGGTCATCCAGATGTGGTTCACGGACCCAGCGCCCTCGATACTGGCGAACTCGACGGTTTCACCGGGCTCTAACGTGATGCGGTCTTCATTGCCGCCAGTCACATCGTAGGAAGACACCCGTCGGCGCTTCGTGTCACGAAGCCGGGGAAGGTCTCGCAAGCTCGATCCGTGCTTGCCATAGTTCGTCATTGCAACTCCTCTTGCTCTCCAGCAACTTCGCGTGGAATCGATTACACGATGATAATCACACGTGCTTCGCGCATGCAAGGGCGAGGTGGCGTTGTAGCCAAACTGTGACCAAAAGAGGTGTGCTCAGCGCTTTCGATAGAGCTTCTTCGTCTGGTAGACAGGTTCCGTCGTTACGTGAATACCCAGCTGCCGGAAGATGTTCTCGTCTACGGGCCCGAGAATGACGCTCTCGTGCACGTCGCACCCGCGCAGCTGCTGTAGTCCTTCCATGGCGAGCGCCGCGTTCGGATCTGATTTGGCGCTCACCGCCAGCGCGATCAGCACCTCGTCGGTATGCAGGCGTGGGTTCTGCGAGCCAAGCACCTGCGTCTTCAGCCATTGGATCGGCTCGATTGATTCAGGTGAGAGCAGATCGATGTCGTCATCGATATCGCACAGAGCCTTGAGCGCGTTGATGAGCATCGCCGACGATGCCCCGAGCAGGGCGGAAGTCTTACCCGTAACAACCGTTCCGTCGGGCAATTCCATGGCCGCTGCCGGGTTCTTCGTCTTCTTAGCTAGATTGTTGGCTGCCACCACGACGGGACGGTCTTCGACGGTGATGCCCAGCTGGGTCATCAGCAACGCGATCTTCTCCGACGCGTCGGGTTCCAGCGCTTCGGCTTTCTCCTCGACGACGGCCTTGTACCACCGTCGAATGACCTCCTGCTTAGAGGCGCGTCGGCACACCTCGTCGTCGCTGATGCAGAAACCGACCATGTTGACGCCCATATCGGTGGGCGATTTGTAGGGCGACTCCCCCAGCAGGCTCTCGAACAGCTGGTTGAGCACTGGAAAGACCTCAACGTCGCGGTTGTAGTTGACGCACTGCTCGCCGTAGGCGGCGAGGTGGTACGGGTCGATGAGGTTCACGTCGTCCAGGTCTGCCGTCGCGGCCTCGTACGCGATATTGACGGGGTGGTCGAGCGCGAGGTTCCAGATGGGGAACGTCTCGTATTTCGCGTACCCAGAGGTGATGCCGCGCTGGTGGTCGTGATACAGCTGCGACAGGCACGTCGCCATCTTTCCGCTGCCCGGCCCTGGCGCCGTGACCACGACGACGTCGTGTTCGGTCTCGATGTAGTCGTTGCGCCCGAGCCCGGACTCGCTGACGATGTGCTTCACGTCATGCGGGTACCCCTTGATGGGATAGTGGCGGTAGACGCGCAGGCCGAGGCGTTCGAGTTTGCGACGAAACGCGCGGGCGGGTGCGTTGTCTTCTGTCGTCTGCGTGATGACCACGCTGCCGACGAACAGCCCGCGCTCACGGAAGGCGTCGATGAGGCGCAGCACGTCCTCTTCATACGGGATACCCAGGTCGGCACGCTGTTTTTTCGTCGCGATGTCTTTGGCATTCACCGCGATGACGACCTCGACGTCGTCGCGCATGGTCTCGAGCATCTCGATCTTGTTATCTGGGGTGAACCCCGGCAGCACGCGGGACGCGTGCATGTCGTCGAAGAGTTTCCCACCGAATTCGAGGTAGAGTTTTCCGCCGAACTGCGCCCGACGAGCTTCAATGTGCTCGGACTGCATGGCGAGGTACTTTTCGCGGTCAAAGCCTAACTGCACGTGCGGAAGCATAGCGCCTCATCCTTCCACGTACACTGGATGCAGCGTGAAGGAGAGACATGACTGAGTACGACCCGTACCGAGACATCGACGACATCATTGACGAGATCGATGGGAACGATACCCAGGACAAGCCGCGCCCCTCTTCCGAAGATCAGGCGAAGCCTTCCCCACAACCGGTGACCGACCCTGTGAACCCGTTCTACGGATCACGCTACGCCGACACGCCGTCGCAATCCACCGCACACCCAGCCTACGGCGCGAGCGGGAACAGCTACTACACAGGAGCCTACGAGAACCCCTTCGTCGCTCAGAACGGCCCGGTGCCGGTGCCAGCGTATCGAGCACCCGCGGTGCCACCCGAGCGGCAGGCCAACCTCACCATGCATAAGCTCAACACCTGGCTCTCGGTGTTCTTCCCCATCGCGTCCATCATCTTCTTCTTCATCGAGAAGGACAAGGAACGCGTGTACGACCAGCACCTTCGCGAGACGATGAACATGGGAATCACCCGCACGATTCTCTCCGTCGGTTTCGCGCTCGCGAGCGGATTCGTCGGCGGCATCTTTGGACTGCTCAACGTGGTGTACTTCATGCTGGCCCTGCTCGGGGCGATGGAAGCCCAGACGAAGTACGTCGAGGGTTCCCCTATTCGCTACAAGGGCGCGATCCCGTTCACACGCAAAGACGACGTCTGAGTGCTCACTCGAACCAGCTGATATCCCCGGCACCTCGACGAAGCACTTCGGGCTCGCTGCCCGTCATATCCACCACGGTGGTGGGCTCTAGTCCGACGTCGCCGGAGTCAAGCACGACATCGACCTGATGCTCCAGCAGCTCCTTCACTTCCCACCCCTCGGTCGGGGGCTGTTCGAGATCAGGTAGGAGCAGCGTTGAGCTCACCAGCGGGGCACCCAGTGCCTCGAGCAACGCCAGCGACGTGACGTGCGCCGGAATGCGCACACCGACCGTCCGCTTCTTCGGGTGCTGCATCATCCTCGGAACCTCGCGCGTGGCCTTCAAGATGAACGTGTACGGGCCTGGCGTGGCCGCCTTGATGGCTCGGAACACCCAGTTGTCCATCTCGACGTAGTGGCCCAGCTTGGCAAATTCGTCAACGACGAGCGTGAAGTTGTGTTTGTCGTCGAGCTGCCGAATGGCTTTGATGCGCTCAATCCCATCCGCGTTGCCGAGCATCGTGCCCAGCGCGAAACCCGAATCGGTCGGGTACACGACGAGGCCGCCGTCCTTCAGCACCGTCGCCACCTGCGCGATGCTGCGCGGCTGCGGGTTCTCCGGGTGCACATCGTAGTAACGAGCCAACATCAGAACACCTCAGCCGTAATCGCTTCGAGTACCTCTGCGGGCAGGGTGTCATGCAGGGCCGCTGCGGAGTCGGTAATGGATGCGACGCGCGATGCGCCGGGGATAGGAATGATGTGCTCTCCCAGCGACATCTCCCAGGCGAGTGTGACTCGCTGTGGGCTGATGCCTAATTCTTGCGAGGCGCTGCGAATTGACGGGAAGCGCTGATCGAGCCGCTTGGCGCCGCCTCCGGTGCCACCCAGCGGTGAGAACGGAACGAATGCGATACCTTCACGGGCGCACAGCTCCATCTCTGGCTTGCTCGTGTGATGGAACCACGGGGAGAACTCGTTTTGCACCGCGGCGAGCTGTCCGGGACCGAGCACGTCGAGGGCGATCTCGATTTCTTCGACGTTGGCGTTCGAAATGCCCACCTCGGCGGTGAGCCCGTCGGCCTTCAACTGCTGCAGCGCGCGAATCGAATCCGCGTAGGTGAGCGACCGGTCAGGACGGTGAAGGTACAACAAGTCGAGTTGCTCCACCCCGAGGTTGCGGCATGCAGCCTCCGCGCGGCTGCGCAGGTACTCAAGTGTGGCGCATCTCCCCCACTGTTCCCCCTCAGCACGAGTGATCCCTGCTTTCGTGGCGACGACGACGCGCGAGGTGTCACCCTCGTAGGTACGCAGGCCCTCTGCCACGAGCCGCTCGTTGTGACCCATTTGATCCCAGCTGGGTGCGTATATATCGGCCGTATCGATCAGGGTGATGCCGGCGTCGAGTGCAGCGTGAATCACCTGTGACGGGTCATCCGACGTTTCGCCAAACGACAACGGCATCGCGCCGTAACCCAATGCAGAAACCGTGAACTTGCCAAACTTTCGCTCCATGCACCGAGCTTACCGCCCCCGAAACTTGTCGACCGGCGATTCGACATGTGCTCGCACTGTCACCGAGCCTGGCACGCCCGGCAACACCACGTCCGCCATGGATACCGCACACTCGACGGTGACACTCACCGTCGCATTGCTGCCAAGCGCAGCACGAAGACCGGCGGCGTCAATGTCGACGCGGGTGTGTTCGCACCTCAGCCCTTCTCCCTGAAGCTGCTCAGCGACGAGTGCGGCAGCGGACGTACGTGCGTGGGCGGCGTCGCGGGCCATGGAGACGGCCCGGGCGGCATTGCCCGCGACCGCATCGAGATCATGCTGGGCCATGACGATGCGCGCGAAGACGACGACGAGCCCGACGAGCAACACGAGCCCAGGGATAATCACGGCGGCTTCTACCGCTGGTGCAAGACCTCGTTGACTGCGCATGCGCTCATCATCGCAGGAGATGGGGTGCAACTCGAGTACCCATGCGCCAGCTGTGGACAACGTGCAATAAGGTGGGGACGACTCACTGTTCGAACACGAAAGGACTCTTCATGGTCAAGAAGGTCGCCATTCTGACCGCAGGTGGTTTCGCTCCGTGCCTCTCCTCCGCCATCGGCGGGCTCATCGAGAAATACACGAAGGTTGCCCCCGAGGTTGAAATCATTGCCTACCGCCACGGCTACCAGGGCCTCCTCCAGGGCGACTTCCTCGTCGTGACCGACGAAGTGCGCGCCAATGCCAGCCTGCTGCATCGCTACGGCGGCTCCCCCATCGGCAACTCCCGCGTCAAGCTCACCAACGTGAAAGACCTGGTGAAGCGCGGTCTAGTGCAGAAAGGCGACGATCCGCTCAAGGTAGCGGCCGACCGCCTGGTGGCAGACGGCGTCGACGTGCTGCACACCATCGGTGGCGACGACACCAACACCACCGCCGCAGATCTTGCCGCCTACCTTGAGAAGCACGACTACGGCCTCACCGTCGTCGGTCTGCCCAAGACCATCGACAACGACGTGATCCCGATCCGTCAGTCGTTGGGGGCATGGACCGCCGCCGAGATGGGCGCGCGTTTCGCCAAGAACATCGTCGCGGAGCACAACTCCGGATCCCGCATGCTCATCATCCACGAGGTCATGGGCCGCCACTGTGGCTGGCTCACCGCTGCGACTGCGCAGAAGTACCACGAGTGGGTCAATGAGCAGCAGTGGCTACCGGAAATCGGCCTGTCGAAGGAAGCCTGGGACATTCACGCGGTGTTCGTCCCCGAGGGCCACATCGACATCGCCAAGGAAGCCGAGCGCCTCAACAAGGTGATGGACGAAGTGGGCAACGTCACCATCTTCCTCTCCGAAGGTGCAGGCCTCGACTCGATCGTTGCGGAGATGGAGGCTGCGGGTGAAGAGGTGCCGCGCGACCCCTTCGGCCACGTAAAGCTCGACAAGGTGAACCCGGGCGCCTGGTTCGGTTCGCAGTTCGCTGAGCAGCTGAAAGCCGAGAAGGTGATGGTGCAGAAGTCGGGCTACTACTCCCGCTCCGCTGCAGCCAACCAGGAAGACCTCGACCTCATCAAGCAGTGCACCGACCTCGCCGTCGATTGCGCACTGCGCGGTGAGTCCGGCGTGATCGGGCAGGATGAAGAGAACGGCGACGTGCTCTCCGCCATTGCGTTCGATCGCATCGCCGGCGGCAAGGCGTTCGATATCAACCAGCAGTGGTACAAGGATCTCCTGGCATCCATCGGACAGGATTTCCCTAAGGCAGCCACCGCGCACTGACGCCAGCGAGGTCCCGTACGCAGATACAACGTTGAGGGGATGAGTCCGCACATGGGCTCATCCCCTCAACGCTTCTCGGTTGCTTGATGCTCAGCGTCGAACGAGGCGCGTAATGAGCGCTACGAGCCCGGCAAACAAGGCACCCGCTCCCAGGCCCGTCGCGGCACCCGTCACGTAGCCAACGCCCAGCCCGGCCCGCACACCGCGTTCGGCGACGTCTTGGCGCACCATTGCTGGCCCTTCGGCAACATCATCCGCAAACGCCAAGGCCACCGCGGAACGCGAGGCAGCCATCTCGGCGGCGCGAGCATGTTCGATGCGGCTGTCCTGGCGTCGGCTCGCATCGGTGCCAATCCATGCAGCCACCATGAGGATCACCGTCGCCAAGAGGTTCATGAGCAACATCATCACGATGAGCGATCCGAACACAGCCGCTGCCGCGTTACCCGAGAAGACCCCGATGAGGGTGCCGACGAGTTGCTGCAGAATCGTGATGAGCACAGCGCCGATCGTGACACCGATCAGCCATGTCCTCCAGCTCGCGCGCTCCTTCGGGTCGGGCAGCGTGAGGAACAGAAACGCAACCAGCAACCAGGACGCCACCAGCGTCATCGCAATGGTGGCGAGCCGCATGAGGATGCCAATGCCGGGAATATTATCCCAACCGAGCCATTCGACGACGAGCCCCGACGCGCTCGAGCCGGCCTGCGCAACGACGACCCCCAACAGCAAGGTGACGAGCAGGCCGAGGAAGATGGCGATGTTCTGCAGAATGTCGAGGACCGGATTGGGCTTGCGATCCTCATCGACGGGATTCTCCCGCCACATCATGCGCACGGCTTTCTTGAGGTTACCCACCCATCCGGAACCGGAGTAGCCGGCGGTCAAGATTGCGACGATTCCGATGCCCCTCCAGTTGTTGAGGGCTTGGTCGATGGTGGTGGTGAGCGACTGGGCGGCATCACCGGAGCCGGAGAGCGCAGCGTTGATCTGCTCCTGCACTTGGCCCAGCAGTTCCGGGTAGAAGACCGTCAGTACCATGCCGAGCATCGCGAAGGCGAACATCAAGATCGGCACGATGGACAGCACTGAGAAATAGGTGATTGCACCAGCAAACTGCGGGCCGAGCCGTGCTCCGAAACGACTATTGGCCGCCATCGCGTGTGCGACTGGCGGCCAGTTCAGAATCTTCTGAATGGTGTTCTTCACTGTTGAGGCTCCTAGCCTGCCTTAGCTTTGCGCCGGGCGGCGAGTTCGTCGCCCGGATGGTCGAGGTGCTGTTCTGTAGCGCGTTCCGACGGTAGCGCAAGGAGGGTTCCTTCGATTTCTTTCCAGACGGAACTCACCGAGATCATGAACATGCCCTGGCCGCCTTTGGACAGGTCGAAGAGTTCATTGGCGCTGGTGACTTCGAAGACGCTGAAACCGTCGCTCACGAGCGTGACTTCAGTGACGTCTTCGACGCCGCGTGAGCGCAGGTGATCGATGGCGACACGGATCTGCTGCAGGGAGATACCGACGTCGAGGAATCGCTTCACCACGCGGAGCAGGAGGATGTCGCGGAAGGAGTAGAGCCGCTGCGAGCCAGAGCCCTCGGCGCGCCTGATCGACGGCACGACGAGCCCCGTGCGCGCCCAGTAGTCGAGCTGACGGTAGGTGATGCCAGCGACCTTGTGCGCAACAGGACCGCGGAAGCCCTGGTCACTGGGCAGCGGGGAGTAATCCCCATCGAACAATGTGTCCTGCAGCTCGGCCACGGTCTCCTCTTTTCCAATCGCCTGCGTTGAACGCTATCCGCCCTCGTATCGCGTACCTGCCTAGACACGCCGACGACATTCGTCGTACAGGCCCGCGATGGCATACATCCTACTCCGATTCTCAGTCATGGCATCCCAGTACATCATTGACCCATAGACGCTCTGACTAGGTGTTTTCACCGTCGGAGAAGTCGTCGGCGTTGACGGAATCCAGGAAAGCTCGGAACTCGTCGACTTCGTCAGATGGAAGTTCATCAACCTCAACCCCAACTTGATCCATGAGCATGCGGGGGCACTGGATGGGCCAGCCGAGCCTCAACGCCAACGCAACCGCGTCGCTTGGCCGTGCGTCGAGATCGAGGTCAAGCACGCGAATACGGGCATAGAACAGACCCTCTTCCATGTGAGTGATGATGACCCGCCCCGCAGCCTCACCCGCGAACTCGGCGATGACATTGGCCAGGAGGTCATGCGTGAGCGGGCGATTCACGTTCGCATCATCCGAGAGTTGGAGCGCGATCGCGGCGGCCTCGACGTGCCCAATCCAAATGGGCAGCAACGTCGTTCCTGATGGCTCGTTGAGCAGAAGCACGGGCGCGTCATCGCCACCCAACACCCTGATGCCGAGCACCTCGAGGTTCAGCATCTGGCGGTCAAACTGGTCGAAGTCATCCATTGATCTGTCCATGAAGCAATGCGGCGTGGGCTTGCAAGACGACGCGGTACACGTCGACGACAATCTCATTGGGGGCTGAACCACGACGTCGAAACGGTTCGAGCACCTGCTCGACGAGCGCGGCCTCGACGCTGGCGGCTTGCTGGAGCACCTTCATCTGACGCAGGTCGACGCCATAGTGGCTGAGGCGTTTCGCAGCGACGGCAACCGCCACCGCCTCACGCCCATAGCAGGCAGTCCCCCGACGCGGCTCAATCAAGCGCATGCGCTCCAGGTGAATCAGCGACGCCTCCCCCAGCCCCGACTCCTGCAGCAACTGACGCCTGGTGAGCAGCTGACCACCCTTCTGCGCCGTGCGCGTGTGCGGGCGCGGGGGGTCGGGTTCGGATTCCTCCCGGTCTTCGGGCTCTTGCGTCACCGTGGCTGGGTCTTCTCCGCGATCAAGCGCTTCCAGTTCTTCACGGATCACTTTGAGCGGCAGATAGCGGTCGCGCTGCGCGCGCAATACGTAGAGGAGACGGTCAACATCATCCTGGCTAAAACGTCGATAGCCGGAGGGTTGCTGCCGATCCGGCGATATGAGGCCCTCGGCCTCGAGGTATCGCAGCTTGGAGACCGAAATATCGGGGAATTCTCCCCGGATCATCTCAAGAACGCGTCCGATGGTGCGCGCCCCGGAAGCCATTAGGCGGCCCCGGAATCACCCAGCACGATCATGGCCCGGTACTTGCCGATTTGGATTTCGTCACCGGCGCGGACTTGTGCCCTTCCGTCGATCAGGGTGCGGTTGATGTACGTGCCATTCAGACTGCCGAGATCTTCCAAGAATAAGGTTCCGTCGACTCGGATGAACTTGGCGTGATGCCTCGAGACGGTGATGTCGTCGAGGAAGATATCGGACTCAGGGTGACGCCCCACGGTGGTGATGTCGGCGTCGATGAGGAACCGCGATTCATCGCCCGTGCCGAGTCGGACGACAAGGAGCGCGTTACCTGGCGCGAGGCCTTTTGCCGCATCGCCTACAGAAGAGGGGGACCCGTAGTCCATTGGCACGTCAATCGCTGCGAACGTCGACGTGGTGTCCGTCGAGGGCTCGAGCTGAGCTCCGCAGTGACTGCAGAACCTTGCAGTCTCAGCGCACTCCGTGCCGCACTTGATGCACCTCATCCCAATCCCTTTCATCGCGTCGTCATGTCAACCCTATCGCACGCAACCCTACCGGGGTCGGGCAAACTCATTTCGACGAGGTTCCACCACCGAATCGATACGTACCTCATCCAATTGGGTGATGTGGACGGTGCCGCCCACGCGTGGGCCCTCCACCTGGCTAACAAGGCCACCGCGAAACCTCGCTCCTGCTTCCAACGTGACGGGATCACCGATGATCTCCATCGTGAGCGGCAGCGTCAACGTCTGACCGTCGGCTTGCAGTGCGCCATCGTCGGCGACGGTGAATGCGGTGTCGACAACAATCCGCAGCGTGTCGTTGATCTCGATCACTTCTGCGCCGGCGTCGCGCAGTTCATCCACGGCGTTCAGCATGAGTTCTGGTGTTATCTTCCCAGCATCAGCAGAAATCTCGATGCGGATCCCGGGGCCGTGCGCAGGGATGGTGCCGGCGAGAATCTGCAGTTGCTCGAGCCGCCGTCGGGCATCTTCCCGAGCCGTTTGGGCCTTGTCGGCACCGCTGAGCAACTCGTCGCGGTTCGATTGCAGTTCCCGCAGCTCGGTTTCGAGCGCGCGATTCTGGCTCGTTACCGTGTCGAGCAGCTGCACGAGGTCTTCTTGGCGGGCATGGGCGAACTCAGGCTGGGCGTCTTGTGAGCGCACTGTCCACGTCACCATCAGCGCGGTCACAAACAGCACTGCTGCGGCGATAGCTTGGCCTTTCGAAGGCCGGAGGGAATCCTTGAGCCACGGGCGGGCAGGGGCGGTGCGCCGTGGTGCGTCGGTGGTCTCGTCCGGTTTCGGATCGGATTCAGGCATGGAAAATAGCCCTCCGGACTGCCGCGGCGTTCGTGAAGATACGGATACCGAGCACCACCACGACGCCCGTCGATAGCTGCGAGCCCACGCCGATCTGGTCGCCGATGAACACGATGAGTCCGGCGATGAGCACGTTGGACAGGAAGCTCACCAGAAACACGCGGTCGCTGAAGACGCCCTCCAAGTAGGCGCGCGTGGCGCCCAAGATGGCGTCAAGCGCGGCAACGATCGCGATGGGGAAATAGGGGGTGAGCATCGGTGGCAGCGTTGGCTGCAGCCAGAGCCCCACCACAATGCCGGCGGCCAGCCCAAGGATTGCGAACACTCAGTCTCCTTTCGCCAACGTCACGCCCAAGCCAGGGTCTGCAGGCAAGAGCAACTCACCGTCAGACTGCGTGAAGTCCAGTGTAAGTCCGTAGTTCATCACCAGGTACTGCCACCAGTTCGATGCGCGCGTCGCGGCAAACCGTGCCGGGAGCTGGCCCGGGTCGCCGATGGCCTCAACGCGGTACGGCGGGTTCAGCGATACGTAATCGACGGTCACCGCTGCGCCTGCGGAGCGGATCGGAGTACGCGAGGTGATGCGTCGGCCGTTCACCGCGACGGCCTCCGCCCCGGCCTCAAACAGCCCGGATACGAGCTGCGACAGATCCGAGTCGAGCACACGCCCTTCGGTGCCCGTGGCGTCGGGTGCATCGTCGACGGTCACCACGACGCCGGGGCCCTCCACCGCGACGGCGCCGCTGAGTAATTCTGCTTCCTGCAGCTGCGCGCGGGTCTGCGGGTCATCCAGATGCGTGAGCTGGAGCTCCCGAATCTCGTCTTCGAGCTGCCGGATTCGCTGCTCGAGCTCATGTTGATGTTGCTGTGCGTCCGTCACCTCAGCCAGCACGGCTGATCGTTGCGCTGCTCGGACGTCGCGGGTCGTGAAGGTCTGGACGAGCGCGTACGTCAGCAACGAAATGATTAACGCGACGGTGATGAACGACACGACGGGCCTGCGACGAGGTGCTTGCGTCGACCGATACTCCGGCTCAAGGGCGCCTTCGGTCACCGTGCGCAGCAGACTCATGGATTCGTCTGGCGGACGCGTCATCTAGCCGCTCACTTCTGCGCGCCTGGCACGAGAAAGGCGGATCGTCTCGCGCAAATACAGCATCCCCGCAGCCCAGTACAGACACGCCCCGGCGACGGCGATCGCCCACCCCAACACATATGCAACTTGGAAGTCGAAGGCCTCGGGAGCCGAGACGAGCACGACAGGAAAGGCGAGCAGCAGTGTGAATGTGCCCGCCTTGCCGACAAGGTTCACAGGCAAGTATGTCTGTCCGCTGCGCCGCAGCGATGGCACGAGCAGGAGCAGCATGAGGTCTCGCGCGAGCAGGATCGCCACGAACCACCACGGGAAGATGCCTCGCACCATGAACGCGATGATCGTCGACAAGATATACAGCCGATCGGTGATTGGATCGAGCTGTGCGCCGAGCTTGGTGCGCTGGCGCAATCTGCGGGCAAGGTAGCCGTCGAACCAATCCGTGACGGCAGACACCACCAGCACGATCACCGCAGCCAGGTACTGACCGGCGATTATCAACCACACGAACACGGGGATGGCCGCCAAGCGCAAGAACGACAGCACGTTAGGGATGGTGAATACGCGGTCGGTGTCCCAGCGCTGCTCCGTCACAGTCTCTATACTACTGGGCTCGCGCTTGTTCGTAGGCAGCGACGATGCGCGGCCCGATGTGCTCCCACGAATAGCGCGCGGCAAGTTCCCTGGCGATCGACGCGTCACCTCCCACCGTCAGCCGTTTCCTCAGCGCTTCCGTGGCGGCTTCGACGTCGCCAGGAGGGAACCAGCTCATGCACCGCGGGTCGTCGGCGACGGCACGAAATGTGGGTAGATCTGACGCCACTACCCCACATCCATGTGCGAGCGCCTCGACGAGAACCAGGCCGAATGATTCCCCGAAGGTATTGGGCGCCACGAGGACACTCGCTTCGTGCAGCCACGCATTTCGTTCAGCGTCCGTAACCGCACCATATTCGGCGATGTGGTGCGAAGACACCCGGCCAGGGCCCAGCGCAACGAACCGCGCTTCGTGCGACATCCGCTCCGCAACTGCTTCGAAGATGGGGTAACCCTTGCGCGCATCATCTCTGCGACCGACGTACAACACGACGGGAAGTTGCGACGTCGGTTTGTCGTTTTCTTCCGGAAGAGCAATGCCGTTGGGGATCACGTCGGGGTGAGCCCCCGTCGCGGCCAAGGCTGTGGCGGCCGCACCGTCGGAGACTGCGAGGGACACGCGCCGCCCGATCATGGCGGAACGCATCCGCAGCAACGGGGTGAGGAGGCCTGGCGCGAACTGTGCATGATGGGTGACCACCAGCGGTCGGCAGGCCCTCGCCGCCGCAAAGCTGAGGCCAGGCGTCAACGGTTCGTGGACGTGCACGACGTCTGCCTCGCGCAGTGCCGCGATCGCCCGCCGAGCTTGCGCCGGAGCCAGCGCGAGGTGCGCCGTCGATCCGTTGAATTGCAGGGGCACCGAGTCTCCGACGAGCATCTCCCCTGGCTTCGACGAGCCGGTGCCTGGCGCCACTACGAGCACCCCGTGGCCCTGCTCGTGCAGCCAGTGGGCGAGCCCCCGCACGTGCGTTCCCACACCTCCGGGTTGGTCGAAGGAGTACGGGCAGACAATCCCGATCTTCATAGGAACGCCTCGCGCAACATCAGCCATGAATCGGGATGCCGACGAACACCCTCGGCGAAGTGCTCCACCACCCCACGCATCAGTGCATCGGGGGTGTCACCGGTGATGGTTGGCGACACGGTCATGCCGAGTCGTCCGCCCGCGAAGTGCGTCGTCGCCACGCGAAGGTCGGCTCCAGTTCGGCGTGCCAGCAGGGCTGGCCCCGCCGGCACGGAAATCGTCTCCGCCGAATCCGGCCACGGGACGCGGATGCCGTGAGCCGACAAGTCACGGTCTGCGAGCAAACACACCATCTTCCCGGCGCGGATCGCGTCGGCAAGTGTGGGGAGCAGGCGCGGCTGATCCACGGGGAAGATGGTCATGCCCATGCCCTCCCTGGCCGCGCGAAATCGCTCATACATCCCGTCGGGGAGCCGTTCGGCAACGCTCGCCACCGAAATGCCGATGCGCGCGCACCACGCGCCGGCAAAGTCCCATGACCCCATGTGCGGTAGCGCGAGCACAAGCCCCGGGCCAGCGAGGGAGGTACGAAGCCTCGCGACGTGTTCGTCGGGAATATCTGCAACCCGGTGAATACCTGCGTCGCTCCAGCGCTCCAAGCTGAGTGACCAGAGGTTATTGCGAATCCAGTGCGCTATGAGCCGACGACGCATGCTCCTGGTGGGCGCGCTGCCGGTGGCGCGAGTCACGCTCTCGGCCCAGGCATCGACGGCGGGCAGCCGGCCGAGCGACGCAATCGGGGCCGCGAGGGTGGCGAATGCATCGGCACCTCGCCGAGGGATGCGTTTGCCGAGCGCCCACAGGAGATCCATGCGGTTCACGTTCAGGCCTGCCACGCCTCCGCCAACCGCTGCCGGGCATCGTCGAGCAACTGTGGAACGGCCTTCGTGCGCCCCACGACGGGCAAGAAGTTGGAATCGCCTTGCCAGCGCGGGACCACGTGCTGGTGCAGATGCATCGCGATGCCCGCACCCGCGACGTCGCCCTGATTCATGCCGACGTTGAACCCCGCCGGGTTGCTCACCTTCGTGAGTGTTCGGATGGCTTGCTGCGTGAGCTCCGCGATCTCCACGGTCTCCTCAGGAGTGGCGTCGACGTACGAGGCAACGTGCCGATACGGGCAGATAAGCAGGTGCCCGGGGTTGTACGGGAAGAGGTTCATCACGACGAACGCGTGCTCCCCCCGCCTGACGATCAGGCCTTCATCATCGGGTTTCCCGGGGCTTGTGCAAAAGGGGCACTCGCCCGGGCTCTTCGGCTTGCCTTCGCCGTCGATGTACACCATGCGGTGCGGCGTCCAGAGTCGTTGAAACGCATCCGGTACGCCGGGGTACACTCCTGAGTCTTCGACGTTGGCCTCCCTGCTCATGCCTGCGCCGTCGGGTTCGCGTTGTTGCGCGTCCGCACATAATCGACGATGTCACGCACGGCATCGTCGACGGGCACCCCGTTGCGTTGCGACCCGTCGCGGTAGCGGAATGAGACGGAGCCCGCGTCGCGATCTTCGCCGCCGGCGATGAGCATGAACGGCACCTTCTCTTTCTGCGCGTTGCGGATCTTCTTCGCGAAGCGGTCATCAGAGGCGTCGAGTTCCACACGGATTCCCTCCGCCCGGAGACGGTCAAGAATCTGGCGCAGGTAGTCGTCGAATTCACTGGCGACGGGGATGCCCAACACCTGCACCGGGGCCAGCCACGCGGGGAAGGCGCCCGCGTAGTGCTCGGTGAGCACGCCGAAGAACCGCTC
>NZ_CAMYPD010000043.1 GCF_947286155.1 uncultured Tessaracoccus sp. | reverse complement strand
GTCATCCCCCTCACCTACGGCATGAACAACGCCGGCCGCACCACCTGGCGCGTCGGTGTGCAAGTAGGAAACACCATCACCTACGGCGCAGCGTTCAACTACGTGCGCCGCTGATTGCGGCAAGCGAACCTGGGGCCGGTACTGTCAAGGTACCGGCCCCAGTGCCGTATCGGAAGGATCTTCTATGCGCCGTGTGCTCTGTCTCCTCGCCGTGCTGCTGTTCTGCGCCTCGCCGCTGGCCGTCGCCGACGACGCGCCGCCCGTCGAGCAACCGTCGAAGGAGGGCAGCAACGCCGTCGGCGCCTGTCTGGATGCGGGGCAAGTGTGGCTGTACGTCACCGACGTGGACGGCACCGTCGTCGCGAACCAGTGCGTGGGCACGCCCGACAACGGTGAGGCCGCACTGCGGGCAGCCAACGTCACGGTTGAGCACGACAAGGGCGGCATGATCTGTGCGCTCGGCGGGCGCCCCGACCCGTGCCCTAAGACATTCGACGGCTCGTTCTGGAACTACTGGCACGCGTCGGCCGACAAGGGTTGGGAGTTCTCCTCCAAGGGCGCGAAGGAGTGGAAGCCCAAACCAGGCACCATCGAAGGCTGGTGCCGCAACAGCAAGGACACGGAGGGCTGCACGCCGAAACCGCTGCGCGTCGAGATCGACGGCGAGCTGCGCCTCCCGTCGGGGGTGGCCGAAGCAGACCTTGCCGACCCGGAGGTGGTCATGCCAGAGCCGGTGCCGGAGTCTGGTTTCCCCACCGGCACCGTCGTAGCCGTGGGTGTGATCGTCGTGCTTGGTGCGGCTGCCGTGGTGATCGTCAGGCAGCGGCGCCAATCGAGTGAGGCGTAGGCGAGCCGCCTCAGCCTGCCGGGTGCTGCTCGCGCGGCAGCCACATGGCGTAGGTGGGCGACGTGCCTGGAGCAGGGACCTCACCCATCTCCACGAACCCGAACTTCTTGTAGTAGTCGACGTTCGCGCGGCTGGACGCCTCCAAGTAGGCGCCTACGCCGTCGCGTCGGGCCTGGTCGACGCCGTATTGCACGAGCGCGGTGCCCACTCCACGGCCGCGCGCTGCGGGCGGCGTGCCCAGGTAGGCCAGGTACCAGTGCGGCACGCGCGGCTGGTGACGGCGCTCCGAGAGCGTGATGCGCAGGGCGTCGGGGAAGCGGCGGTGCAGCCGCCGCACGTAGAGCGGGAGGTTGCGCAGCACGGCGGCCCACGGCGTCGATGCGCCCGGCGACTGCCACAGCGCCGCGCCGAGCGTCGTCTCCCCATCGACGGCGACCACCGCCCCCGGCCCGGCCGCCAGCATTTCGCTCACCTGCGCCATCATGAGCGAACGCAGACGCTCACGCGTGGAGCCCGCGGGCAGCATGGCGACGATGTGGTCGTCGGTCATGAACGCGTCCGCGAGTGCGCGTGCGGCGTCGCCGCGATTCTCGTTCGTCACCGGAACGACAGAAAACTCAGCCATGTGAGACCACCTCTACTTCGCACAACGCGACTGAGCGCACACCAGATCATGATTTTGGCCTCCCAGGGGCCATTTTCGCCATCTGGCGTGCGCTCAGTCGACTTCTCGACGTTAGCCAACAACTCGGACGGTCTCCGTGAACTCGCGCTGCACGTCCGCATTCTCCCGGTAGGTGACGAGGCTCACAGCCCACGCCACCAGCAGGCCACCGAGGAAGCCGGGGAGGATTTCGTACAGGTCGAAGATGCCGCCGGAGATGTTGCCCCAGATGCCGACGATCACCGCACCGGTCACCATGCCCGCGAGCGCACCCATCGCCGAGAGCTTGCGCCAGAACAGGGCGAGGATCACCGTCGGGCCAAACGAAGCGCCGAATCCCGCCCACGCGAAGGCGACCAGGGCGAGGATGGTGTCGTTTTGGGTCCACGCCATCGCGGCGGCGACGATGGCGACGACGAGCACCGCCAGGCGGCTGAGCAACACGTAGTGATCGTCGGAACGGGGATGCTTGTGGAGCCCTTTGATGATGTCTTCGATGAGTGCCGACGCGGTGACGAGCAGCTGGCTCGAGATCGTCGACATGATCGCGGCCAGCACCGCCGCCAGCAGGAAGCCCGCGATGAGCGGATGGAACAGGATCTGCCCCATGTCGATGAACACGGTTTCGGGGTCGGCGAGCGTGCTGCCCTCGCGCTGATGCCAGGCCACGCCGACGAGCGCCGTCGCCACCGCACCTGCCACGGCGAAGAGCATCCAGCCGATGCCGATCCGACGGCCGGCGCGGGCCTCGTCGGTGGAGCGCAGCGCCATGAACCGCACAATGATGTGTGGCTGCCCGAAGTAGCCAAGCCCCCAAGCCAGCGCGGAAATGATGCCGATCGCCGCCACTGATGTCATGGGGCTGGGCAACACGGCGAGCCGGTTGAGGCCCTCCGCCGCGTCGGCCTGCGACACCAGGCTGCCCACCGCGCCCGGGCCGCCGAGGACGATCATGCCTACCACCGGCACGAGGATCAGCCCCAGCGCCATCATGAGGCCCTGCACGAAGTCGGTGTAGCTCACGGCCAGGAAGCCGCCGACGAGCGTGTAGGTGATCGTGACCGCGGCGGCGATGAGCATGCCGACGCGGTAGTCGAGGCCAAAGCTGGACTGCATGAACACGCCGCCGGCCACCATGCCCGAGCTCACGTAGAACGTGAAGAACACCAAGATGATGAGGCCCGACGCGATCCGCAACAAGCGCGACCTGTCGCGCAAGCGGTTCTCGAGGAAGCTGGGGATGGTGATGGAGTCGCCTGCCACCTGCGTGTATGCGCGCAGCCTCGGCGCGACGAGCTTCCAGTTACACCAGGCGCCGACGGTGAGCCCCACCGCAATCCATGCCTCGACGAGTCCGCCGACGTAGATAGCCCCCGGCAGCCCCATGAGCAGCCATCCGGACATGTCGGCGGCACCTGCCGAGAGCGCCGCGACGGCGGGATGGAGGTCGCGTCCCCCGAGCATGTAGTCACCGAGGTCGTTCGTCTTCTTGTACGAGTACCACCCGATCAGCAGCATGGCCACCAGGTAGGCGATCATCGCGATGAGTTGGAACGCGGATGCTCCCACGGTTTTCCCCTTTCACAAACCCTCGCCACGCTACCGCGTCGCCCACCTCATGCCCATTTCGCACCCGACGAGCGAGATAGTGTGAGATCTGTTGCGGGTTTCCGTAACAAATCTCACACGTTGAGGGGTGTGGGCGCGGCAGGTGGTCACACTGCGGGCCGCACCCGATGAGGTTCAAGACGGAAGCCGGGTTTGGCCGTGGAGCATGAGTTTGGCAGGGCGTGGCCCGAGCAGTCGGTCAAAGACGAGACATGCAGCACCCACCGCGCCAAGGTCCTCGCCGAGGCGACTCGCGCGGCAGGTGACCTTGTGGATGGCGCGGGCGCTGAGCTCGTCGGCGAGCTCCCTGAGACGTCCCCGCGAAAGCCGCGGCTCGAAGAAGCACCACATCGGCCCGCCGAACACGAGCCGATTCACATCGTGAAGTAGCGCCATGTTGCGTCCAAGATGCAGGAGCCCATCGGAAGCCGCGGTCAGGGCTCGATCCACCTGTGGTTCGTCGTCCGCCCGACGAACCAACTCGGCCATACCTACGCTCACCCGAGGTCCGCAACCGAAGCGGGCCACCAACGCCGAGGGCGCCACGACGGATGCGACGCACCCCTGCGAGCCGCAGTCGCAGCGAGCCCCATCGGGGTCGACGATGAGATGCCCCACTTCTCCGGCGTTGCCGGAGACTCCCACGCCGGTCTCTCCATCCACATGCACACCCACGCCGATGCCCGTGCCGACATAAATAACGGCGGTAGAGTCACGGCGAATCCCACTGCCGTACCACGCCTCCGCGACGGAGGCGGCGGCAACGTCCTTGGCGAGCACGACGGGCAAGCCGACTGCGTCTTGCAGGGCATCCGCCAGCGGCACCTCGACCCAACGAGGCAGGTTGGGGGGCCGCACCACAGCGCCTGCATCGCGATCGATGGGGCCAGGCGTGCCGACGCCGACTCCCAGCAGGCGCGCACCATCTACGTCGGGCAGTTCGCACAGCTCGCGGACGACAGAGGCCATTGCTTCAATCGAAGGCCCGGGCTCGCCTCCGGACGGCAGCTCAAACTCCCGGCGTTCACGCACGTTGCCTGCGATGTCGAGTAGGACAGCTGACGATGTGTCCGGGTCAACGAGGACGCCTACCGCGAACAGCCCATCCGGCTTCGCGGCCAACGCGGTGCGGGGCTTACCCGTCGGCGTCGCAATCCGGCCAGCTTCGACGATAATCCCGTCGTCGATCAGCCGTCGGCAGATGTTGGTCACCGTCTGCGACGCAAGGCCGGTCATGGCCGCGATCTCTACGCGTGAGATCGACTTGGCTCTCCGAATCGCATCGAGCACCACGGCCTGATTCCAGGAGCCAACGAGCACGGCGTTACTGCCTGTGCGCGACGGTGCTCGATTCACGGATTGATCCTCTCACGAATGCTTGCATAAGACTTTATCCATATGATTGACTAACGCAAAGGTAGACATTCCTCGCAGGCAAAGGAGCACGCGAATGCACAAAAAACTCATCACACTCGGCAGCTTGGCGCTGAGCCTCACGCTCGCCCTCAGCGCCTGCGGGTCCGGGTCCGCAGACGGCAACGAGGACAAGACGATCAAGGTCATGTACCAGCGCACTGAAGGTGTGCAGACCATGGATCACTTGTTCAATGCCGCAAAAGAGCAATTCGAAAAGGAAAACGACGGCGTGACGATCAAGCTGGAGCCGATTGAGGCCGCGGAGGACGACTACGCCACCCAGCTCGCACTCTCTCAACAGTCACCCGACACCGCACCCGACGTCTTCTATCAAGACACCTTCCGAGTGCGCTCCGACGTCGCCGCCGGATATCTCTTACCGCTCGACAACTACCTGGAGCAGTGGGACGACTGGGGCAACTTCATCGACGCAGCAAAGGAAGCAGGCCGCGACGGCGACAAGACCTACGCTATTCCGCTCGGCACGGATACTCGCGGCATCTGGTACAACAAGAACGTCTTCGAGAAGGCAGGGATCGCCACGCCCTGGCAGCCCAAGTCCTGGCAGGACATCCTCGACGCTGCGGAGAAGATCAAGTCCTCGGATCCCGACGTGGTCCCCTTCCACATGTATGCCGGCAAGCCTGCCGGTGAAGGCACCGCGATGCAGAGCTTCCTCATGCTTCTCTACGGCACGGGCGACGGAAAGGGACTCTACGACGAGGACTCCAGCAAGTGGATCGTCGGCTCGAAGGGCTTTGTCGACTCGCTGCAGTTCTTGAAGGATCTGTACGACGGCGGCTACTCCGTCCCCGCCAAGGAGGCGCTCGACGCCAACCTCTGGCAGACCGTCTTCGACACGAGATTCCCCGAAAACAAGCTGGGCGGCATCGTCGAAGGTTCCTACGGCGCCTCGTTCTGGGCTGAGCAGGGTCCCTACCCGTGGGCCGAGTTCAAGGACAACATCGAGGTCACGGGCTTCCCGACGCAGGAAGGGCAGGGCCCGGGCTACGTCTCGATGTCGGGCGGCTGGACGGTCGCCATCGGCGCGAACACCAAGCACCCCGACGAGGCATTCAAATTCCTCACCTATGTGTTCAACTTCGAGAACAACCGCGATCACGTCGTGGAGGCCGCCAAGATCGCCGTCCGTAAGGACGTCGCCAAGGACCCGAAGTATCTGGAATCCGACCCGTACGTCGAATTCTTCACCAAAGCGGTCGAGTTTTCTCACTACCGTCCGGCCACCGCGGATTACCCGCGCATCTCGGCTGAGCTGCAGAGCGCCACTGAGAAGGTGGTCACCGACGCTGCCACTCCGGAGGAGGCTGCCAAAGCCTACGACGAGGCCCTGAAAGGTATCGTCGGCGCCGATAACGTGACGGAGGGCTGACACGTATGGCCCGGCTAGGAACAGCCCCGACGCCACGCGTCGCCCAGCGGCGTCGTGCGCAAATCGACGTGCGCCCGCTCCAGCGCGCCCTGCCACTGGCGCCCGCCGTCTTGATGCTCGGGGTATTCCTTGCCGGGCCCATCGTCTGGTCGCTGTATAGCGCCTTCACCAACGCGGCACTCACGGGACCCAATGCCCAGAACCCCCAGTGGGTCGGTGGCGCCAACTTTGCAAAACTGTTCACCGACCCGACATTCCCCAATGCCTTGTGGCTCACGCTGGTGTTCGTCCTATTCTCGGCCATCATCGGCCAGAATGGTCTCGGCATGGCGCTGGCCTTGCTCATGCAGGTCTCGGGACGCACCATCGCCAGGCTCACCGGCACGATCGTCGTCGTGGCTTGGATCCTCCCTGAGATCGTCGCCGCCTTCGCCCTGTACGCATTCTTTGTCGGAGATGGCATGCTCGACCAGGGCATGGCCATCATCGGGCTGGCTCCCGGTAACTGGCTCTACACCGCGCCCCTCGTCGCTGTCATTCTCGCCAACATCTGGCGCGGCACCGCGTTCTCCATGATGATTTACCAAGCCGCATTTAGCGGCATCCCGGATGATGTGCTCGAGGCCGCGCAGATTGACGGCGCGGGCGCCTGGCAGCGATTTACCAGGGTGTCACTTCCCATGATCCGCACGTCGATCGGCACCAACCTGATGCTCATCACGCTGCAAACCTTGTCGGTGTTCACCCTCGTGTGGGTCATGACCAAGGGCGGGCCGAGCAACCGTTCGATGATTCTTCCGGTATATGCCTACGAGCAGGCATTCAGCTTCTACGACATCGGCTATGGCTCCGCGATCGCGACGGTCATGCTGCTCGTGGGCGCTGTATTCGGCCTCACGTATGTCCGGCTACTCAGGACGGAGGACTGACAATGCGTCGACACACATTGGGCGCAACGGGCCTGACGTCCCGACTCGCCGCCAATCTGGCCCTGATCTTCGTGGGGGCCGTGTTTCTCGTCCCGCTCGCCTGGCTCGTGCTCGCCTCGCTTGATTCGGCTCCATCCGCGCAAATAGCCGCGCCGAGGAGTATCACGCTCAAGAACTTCGCCGAGGTCTTCACGTGGGAGCTCGGCATCCAGCCGCTAATCAACAGCCTTCTGCTGTCGCTGGGGTCGTCGCTCGTCACTGTGATCGTCGCATTGCTGGCGAGCTATCCGCTCTCCCGGTATCAGATGCGATTCAACCAGCCGTTCCTCTACACAGTGCTGCTGACCTCATGCCTGCCCATGTCCGCGCTGATGGTGCCCGTGTTCTCGCTCGCCGTGCGCGCCGGAGTGCTCGACTCCCTACCGGTGACCGCCCTGTTCATGTCTGCAACCGCCCTGCCCATGGCGATCTGGATGACGAAGAACTTCATGGACTCGGTTCCCATCGTGCTCGAAGAGGCTGCCTGGACCGACGGCGCTTCCCGCCTACACGGCCTCTGGCGGGTTGTCGTACCACTGATGCAACCGGGCGTCGCAGTGGTGTTCATTTACGTGTTCATGCAGGCATGGGGCAACTTCTTCGTACCCTTCCTGCTGTTGCGTAGCCGGAGCAAACACCCCGCTGCTGTGACGATCTACCAATTCTTCGGCCAGTACGGCGCAATCGACTACGGCATGCTGGCGGCCTTCTCGATCCTCTACGCCTTGCCGGCCATCTTCCTGTATCTCCTCGTATCCCAGAAATTCGGAGCCTCATTCGCGGGCTCTGGCGCGGTGAAAGGTTGATCCGTGGCACATTTCAGCACCCAACACGTCCGTGACCAGGCCAGTCGTTGGCTCGATCAGGTGATCCGACCGGCCGTCCATATTGCCAAGGCGCCCGTCGTCGTCGATGCGTGGGAAATCCCCGACGAACCGATTCCTTTCACGCAGGCAGTGCAGGGCGACTTCCGACCCATGGATTTGGATGCCCCTTGGGGCCGCCCATGGGGCACCACATGGCTGCGCGTCAGCGGTGAGATCCCGTCCCAATGGGAGCAGGGCCCGACGCAGAGTGCAGAACTCATCGCCGACATCGGTTTCAACGCCGTGCAGACGGGTTTTCAGTGCGAAGCTCTCGCCTACGACTCCCGGGGCCGCGTCATCAAGGCTGTTGAGCCGTTCAATCGCTACGTGCCGCTAGAGCGCGTCACCGAAGGAGGCCGCTTCGAGCTGTACCTAGAGGCGGCGTCCAACCCCGACGTCATCCACGGCTGGAGCTTCGAACCGACGAGGCTCGGCACCCCGGACGCGCTGCAGGGAGAGCGCCAATACCGCGTCCGTGAGATCGCTGTCGGACTACGCAGCACGGTGGTGGCTGATCTCATCATCGACCTCGAAGTGCTGCTGGGGCTCGCCCAGGAGCTGGGCGACGATACAACGCGAGGTACGCAGATCTTGTCTGCGGTCTCGCGAGCCCTCCAGTCACTCGACCCGGGCGACGTCGTCGGCACCGCCGCGACGGCCCGTGCGGCTCTTGAACCCGTACTGCGGGGCCCAGCCCACGTCGGAGCCCACAACATCAGCGCTGTCGGGCACGCGCACATCGATTCCGCCTGGCTCTGGCCCATCCGAGAGACCGCACGCAAAGTGGCCCGCACCTGGTCCAATGTGCTCGACCTCATGGATCAGCACCCAGACTTCCACTTCGCCGCGTCATCCGCGCAGCAGTACGCGTGGCTGAAGGAACACCATCCCGACCTGTTCGCGCGGCTGCGCGAAGCTGTGCGGTCGGGCAAGTTCGTCCCCGTCGGCGGGATGTGGGTCGAGTCCGATTCCAACATGCCGGGCGGCGAGGCGATGGCGCGGCAGTTCATCGAAGGGACGAAGCTCTTCCGAAAGGAATTCGGCACCGAGCCGGCCGAGGCGTGGCTTCCGGACTCGTTCGGCTATTCGGCGTCGATGCCGCAGATCGCGAAGCTCGCCGGTGCGAAGTGGTTCCTGACGCAGAAGCTCTCCTGGAACGAGGTCAACCGGATGCCACACCACACGTTCTGGTGGGAGGGACTCGACGGTTCACGCATTTTCACGCATTTCCCACCCTCAGATACGTACGGCTCTGATCTAGGAGCAGCTGACCTGCACCGGGCTGAACGCCAATACAGCGAAAAGTCGGTTGCCAACTCGTCGCTGTTGCTCTTCGGCTACGGCGACGGCGGTGGCGGCCCCACCCGCGAGATGCTGGCGCGCGCACAGCGGTGCGCAGAACTGGCTGGCTCGCCGAAGGTCAAGCTGGACAGCCCACGTAACTTCTTTGCCTCGGCTCAGGAGGAGTACCCCGACGCGCCAGTGTGGAACGGTGAGATGTACCTCGAATTCCATCGCGGCGTCTTCACGTCCCAAGCCGAGGGCAAGCGGGGCAACCGTCGTGCCGAAGCGCTGCTCCACGAAGCCGAGCTCTGGGCGGCCACCGCCGCCGTGCGCGCTGGGCGTCGCTACCCCTACGAGCAGCTCGAGCGCCTCTGGCGACAGACGTTGCTGTTCCAATTCCACGACATCCTGCCCGGCACCTGCATCAAATGGGTGCACGACGAGGTCGCACGCACCTACGCCGAGATGTTCGCCGAGCTCGAGACGATCATCGACGAGTCCCTCACCGCGATCGTTGGGGATGGACATTCCGAGATGAACGCCGTCGCGGCGCCGATCGAGGCCACCCAGGGCGGCATCACTGCGATGACCACCGACGATCAACCCGTCACCTCGAGAACCGAGGGCAGCCTCATCATCCTCGAACACGCGCACGCCAGAGTCGTTGTCGACCGTTTGGGACGCATCGTGAGTGCCGTGGATCTCGCGACGGGGAGAGAAGCAATCGCCGAGGGTGCGGGCGGCAACGTTCTGCAGCTGTTCCGCGACCGCCCCACGACGTGGGACGCGTGGAACATCGACCGCGACTACGAACTCGTTGGCCGGTTGCTCGAAGCTGATTCAGTGACGTTGGAGGACGACTCAGTCGTCGTCGTGACGAGCACGGGTCCGTCGACAATCACCCAGCGGATCACGCTGACTCCAGGGCGGGCTGGCGTCGCCATCTCCACTGTTGTGGACTGGGCGGATCAGGAGCAGTTGCTGAAGCTCGGTTTTGGACTCGACGTTCATGCCGATTATTCGGCGTGCGAGACGCAGTTCGGTCACGTGAAGCGTCCGGTGCACCGCAATACGTCGTGGGATGCCGCACGCTACGAGATCCCCGCGCACCGCTGGCTGCACGTTGGTGAGACTGATTACGGCTTCGCCCTAGCCACGTCGGTCTACGGTCATGATGTGTCCCGCACCGTGGGCGAGGACGGGAGCACCACGACGTGGGTCCGCGCATCCTTGCTCCGCGGCCCGCGATACCCGGATCCGGAGGCCGACCAGGGCCGGCACGAATTCCACCATGTCCTGCGCCTGGGTGCGACGATCGCCGACGCCTGTGACGAGGGCTATCTGCTGCACCACCGGCCACGAACGCTTGCTGGCGCCCACCCCGTCGAGCCGATCGTGACGGTGACCGGACGTGCGGTGCGGCTCGAGACCGTGAAGCTCGCCGAGGATGGCTCAGGCGACCTTGTGCTGCGGCTTTACGAATCACTCGGCGGACGGGCGTCGACGGTGCTGAGCGTGGACCCCGAATTCGTGTCCGCGAGCATCACCGACCTCCACGAGACTGTGCTCGACCCACTGGAAGTGGAGCCCGGGGCGCGCAGCTCCATCCAACTCACGCTGCGACCGTTCCAGATTCTGACCGTTCGCTGCGCGCGGAAGGCGTGAGCTGCCTCGGCATCAACCCTGCTGGGAGCGCCGCACGCAGGTCGCACCCGACGAGCGAGATAGTGTGAGATCTGTTGCGGGTTTCCGTAACAGATCTCACACGTTGAGGGGTGTGGGCGCGGCAGGTGCCGTCGGCGACGGTCCCCGTCGGGGATTTACGACGGCGAGAGCCGCCGTCGAAAGACCCACAACCGCGACAGCAGATAGATGTAGATGCCCTCTGCGAAGGCGGCGAGGATGCGCGCCAGCTCAGGGGGTACGCCGAGCGCGTTCAGCATCCACGAAAAGCAGAGGATCCAGAGCACGTAGTTCGTCACCAGCACCAACAGGTAGCGCCCGGATTGCCGCCCGGTGTCGCCGTGGGCGCGGAAGTTGAGCAGCTTGTTGAGCACGAACGCGACGCTCGCCGCCACCGCGAAACTCACCGACACCGCGACGGGGTACGGCCACCTGAGCCCACGCGTGCTGAACGACAACAGGACTAGGTCGAGGAGGAACGTCGAGGAGTTGATGATCGCAAACCCGATGAAGGTCTGCGGCAGGAAGCGCCGGATTTGGCTGGGCATGAGGGCATGCAACCAGCCGGTGAAGGCATTGAATGCCTCCGCCGCTGTTGTCTTCGTCGCGTCCGCCACAGGGAAAGTATGACGCACGACGGGCACCACGCGACGCGGTCGTCACGGGCCGAGAGGCCGAGGAACGGTATAGGCCGCGAGTCGACGTCGTCGGCGAGCAGGCACAGGAGCCCCGAATTCGGCCGCCACGTCGGTTGTCCCTGAACGCCTCCGCCAGGCTCAGCCCAAGGAACTCGCAAGCCCAATCAGCAGCGGAAGCAGCAGTAGACCCAGCACGACGGACACGAACAGCCGGTGGTCTCGCAACACGGCCAGGTATTCGCGGATCGTCGCCGCCGGCCAGTAGTAGCGCGCGGTCCGGTAGCCAAGGGCATAGCCCGGCACCTTGGCGCGACGCATCATCGTCGCGGCACGAAACGCGTGATAGTCATTCGTCGCAACCACCACAGGCCCATGAATCCCCTTGTCCCGCAGCAGTTCGGCGGTGAGGGCGAGGTTCTCTGCGGTCGTCGTCGAGCGATCTTCCAGCCAGATTCTCTCCGACGGCACCCCTCGGCCCTGCGCATACTCAGCCATGGCCGAAGCCTCGGAGACCTCCTCATCGGCGCCCTGTCCACCGGACATGATGATGGGAATGTCACGCCCGCCGCTCCACTCCTTGCGCGCGAGTTCCAGCCCCTTATCGATGCGACGCCCGAGCAGCGGCGACACCGACCGTCCACGCAGCGCACCACCCAGCACGACGACCGCACTCACCTGCCTACCGAACCGGCCAAACCACCAGACATAGAAGTTGGAGTAGAAGAGGAAGCTCACGAACCCGACGGCCAACGCCAGCAGGGGTAGCCCGAGCGCGCCAAGAATGAATGCCTGCCAATCCCACTGCAGCAAGTAAGCGACGAGGAACGCGGCCACGTAGGCGAGCATCCCGGCTCCGACAAGGCCGGACAGCAACGTGGCGCGGGTGCGTCCTTCTCTGCGCAGCATCAACACGAAGTTGGCGATGAGGAATACCCCGACGATCACCGGCGAGCCCAGCAACACCAAGGCGAGCACGACGAGCACTAACCCGAACGGCAACCCCACCACCGGCAACGTAGCGGCAACGCCCATCCACAGCGCCACCTGCGCCAGGAACGCGGCGACCCCGAAGGTCAGCAGAAACCCCGGCCACACGACGCGTGGCTCGATGGCGAACCACACCGCAAACGCGACAAGACACACCAAGGCAACGACAAGCATGACCTAATTACACCGCAAGCTGTTGTCGCACGTCAGTAGTGCCAGCTCCACTGTCGACGGTGGCCCGGCCCCTACGCACTGGGCGGCGCGGGCGTCGTCGGGGCAATCTTCGTCTACGCGACACAGGATTCTCGCGGGACGACAGGCCTCATAGTGTGAGATGTATTGTGGAAAACCGCAACACATCTCACGAAATGAGCGATCTTAGCCGGGGCGTCGGGTGAGTTTCAGCATCACGGGCCCGCGTGCGGTGTTCATTCCCGACGCGCCACAGCCGGCCGATCCATCGGCCTTGCCGCTGGGGCAGGCGCCGCAGCCACCGTCGGGGCAACCGGACGAGAGCTGCTCCGAGACGAGGAACCCTGTGCGCTCAAGGTGGGCCAGGGCGGCGTCGACAACATCGGGCGCGAGGCCCGTCGCGCGTGCGATGCCGGCGCGAGTGCCGACGCCGTCGCCGATCGCGTGCGCTACCTGGGTCAGGGGGCCGCTCACGCGATCAGGCTCCCGATCTGGAACACCGCGACGGCCAGGAGCCAGGCCCCGGCGAGCTGTGTGCCGACCCCGAACAGTGTCCACTTCCAGCCAATCTCCCGCAGCTGTGCAGCGAGCACCGCCATGCACGGCGTGTAGGCGAGGAGGAACACCAGGAACGCCCACACGGCGGGGATCTTGTGCCCGCCCGACGACGCTTCGAAGGCCTGGTTGATCTTCGCGGCGAGCGCGGCGTCGTCGCCGGTTTCTTCGGGATCGTCGACGGCGTAGGTCTGCGCCCACGTCGAGATGACGGCCTCCTTCGCGACGAAGCCCGTCACCAGCGCGCCGGTGGTCTCCCACGTGCCGAAACCGGCGGGTTCAAAGACCGGTGCGACGGTCTTCGCCACGGCCGCGTAGGCGGAGTCCTCGGGCTCGAGGTCGCCGAACGAGCCCTCACCGGTTACCGGAATGGACTGCAACACGAACACCGCAGCTACGGTGACGACGATGATGCCGGTGGCGGTTTCCAGGAAGCCCTTGAGACGGGTCCACGTCACCGACGCGGTGATGCGCGCCGTCGGGAATTGGTAGGGCGGCAGGTCCATGATGAGCGGTTCGCTGCCCATGGTCCGCCACAGCGTGTTCTTCATGAGCAGCCCGGCGAGCACGATAAGCACGATGGAGAGCAGGTACATCACGAACACGACGCTGCCCGCGTGCCTGGGGAAGAATGCGCTTGCCACCAGCATGTACACCGTGAGGCGCGCCGAGCACGACGTGAACGGCACGAGCAGCGCGGTCATGATGCGGTGGCGACGTTGCGAGAGCACGCGGGTGGCGGAGATGGCCGGCACGTTGCAGCCGTAGCCCACGATGAGCGGCAGGAATGCCTTGCCGGGCAGGCCGATCCAGCGCATGGTGCGGTCGGCGACGACGGCGGCGCGCGCCATGTAGCCCGAGTCTTCCAGGACGGCCAACAACACGAACATGAGCGTCATCAACGGGATGAACGGCATGAGTGCGCCCACGCCGGCGATGATCCCGTCGACGAGGAGGCTCGTCACGATGTTCGGCAGGTGGATGGCTTCCAGCCCGGCGCGCGCCCAGTCGGTGATGGGGCCGGTGACAAGGCCTTCCAGGCCGTCCTGTAGCGGTGCTGCCACCGTCGTCGTGATCTGAAACACCAGCCACATCGTCGCCAAGAACAGCAACGGGCCGGCGACGGGGTGCAGTGCGATCTTGTCGAAGCGCTCCGTGTTGGTGAGTTTCGCCTCCGTAGGCTGCGTCGTGGCGGAGGCGACGGCGGCGTCGATCCAGGCGAAGCGGTCGTCGGCCAGCGCGAACTCGTCCGCGTCGGCGGGCAGCGCGCGCGGCGTCGCGCAGCATCCGTCGAGGGCATCCATCACGGCCTCTTCCAACTCGACGAGACCCGTGCGCGTGCGCGGATTCACGGCGACGACGGGCACGCCGACGGCTGCGCTCAGCGCTTGCTGGTCGACGTCGATACCCCGCTGGCGAGCGACGTCGTCCATCGTCATGGCGACGACGATCCGGAAACGGTGCTCGCGAACCTGCGAGAGGAGGTACATGGAACGGCTGAGGTGGGCTGCGTCGACGATCACCACGACGACGTCAGGACGCTCATCCTCGGGCGCCTGGAGCAGGAGCGCGTGGGTGAGTTCCTCGTCGGGTGACATCGCGTCGAGCGAATAGGCGCCGGGGAGGTCGAGCAGGTCGTACGTGCGGCGGCCTTTCCACGCGCCGCGCCCCACCTCGACGGAGGTGCCGGGCCAGTTGCCCATGGTGCGCCGGGCGCCGGTCAGGGCGTTGAACAACGTCGACTTTCCGACGTTGGGCGAGCCTACGAGCGCAACGATGGGCGAACCTTTGGGTGCGACGGCCCCGGCGTCGTTGCAATGGCAGCTGACGACGGGTTGTACGGGCTCGATGCGGAGAGTGCTCGTCATGCCGGACGCACCTCAAGCATGCGCAGGGTGGCGCGGTCGAGGGCCAGATGGGCGCCGGCGACACCGACAACACGTCCGCCTCCAGGAGTGCGCTGCCCGGCCGTGATCTGCGCGCCGGGACGGATACCGAGTTCAGCGAGACGGCGAACGACGAAGTGGTTGCCTGGTGTGCGTACAACGTTGGTGACGACGGCGCCAGTGCCGGCTTGCAGTTCACCCAGCTCAGCGCGTTCCCGTGACTGTTTCGTGCTCATATCGGGGATACTACACGGTGTAATAAGGTTAGCCTAACCTGGGTTCGATTAATGATCGATCTGCGTTGCAGTAATATTCTTCTGGCTTGTCAGAGCCACTTTCGGAAGAGGGGGCGAGGGATCCCGTCGGGGTTGTTTC
The DNA here is from genome assembly GCF_947286155.1 of uncultured Tessaracoccus sp. Classification (GTDB taxonomy): domain Bacteria; phylum Actinomycetota; class Actinomycetes; order Propionibacteriales; family Propionibacteriaceae; genus Arachnia. The sequence goes on along the minus strand of NZ_CAMYPD010000043.1, from coordinate 6,214 downwards.
GGAGATAAGGCGCAGGAGCGGCCACGCAATGGACCGCTCCTGCTTCAACAGGCGAGATTGAGAGAAGGAGAGAGGTGAGAATCTCGCCATCTCTAACCAACCACGCGGAGGGTGCACTTTGGGCCGAGAACCGGCAGGAACCTGCAGAATACCTCCAACCCGCTCCCCTCCGACGTGGCCCGTCGCCGTTGGAGAGCCGAGTGGGTACATTGGCTGACGTGAGCATCCAAGTTCGTCCCGTGTCCGCAGCCCGCGTGCTCGAGTTCGTCGCGCAGCGGGGGTCCGCGTCGTTCCTGCAAACTCCGGCCTGGGCCAAGGTGAAGTCCGACTGGCGAGGTGAGACCGTCGGCTTCTTCGATGGCGACGAGCTCACCGGCACCGCGCTCATCTTGTATCGCAAGCTGCCGAAGCTGCGTCGCTACCTGGCGTACCTCCCCGAGGGGCCCGTGCTCGATTGGGGACGCACCGACTTCGCAGAACACCTCGACGCGCTGGTCGCCTACGCCAAGCACAACCGCGCGTTCGCGGTGCGCATCGGCCCGGCGGTGGTGCATCGTCGCTGGAGCGCCCCCACTATCAAGAGCGCCATCGCCGACGACGAGATCACCAAACTCTCGCAGGCCACCCCCGATGAGACGACCCTGGAAGGCACCCGGGCGCTGCGTGCGCTGCAGCAGCGGCGGTGGATCACCGACGAGTCCGGCGAAGGGTTCGCGGCCGGTCAGCCGCAGTTCAACTTCCAGCTGCCGCTTCGCCACGCCGACGGCACGCAGAAAACCGAAGACGAGCTCCTCAAGGGCATGAATCAGCTCTGGCGTCGCAACATTAAGAAGGCGGCCAAGATGGGCGTCGAGGTGCGGCTCGGCACCCGCGACGACCTCGCGCGCTTCCACGAGCTCTACCTCGAAACCGCCGAGCGCGACGGGTTCACCGGACGTCCGCTGGTGTACTTCGAGCACATGTGGGATGCCCTCAACGGGGAAGAGGACGGGCGCATGAAGCTCTACCTCTCCGAGCACGAGGGCGATCTCGTCGCCGCGACGACCTTCGTCACCGTCGGCGAGCACGCCTGGTACTCCTACGGCGCATCCTCGACGCACAAGCGCGAGGTGCGCGGATCGAATGCCGTGCAGTGGCAGATGATCCGCGACGCGAACGCCGCCGGCTGCGCCGTCTACGACCTGCGCGGCATCGTCGAGGGAGTGGGCGCCGACGATCCGGAGCTCGGCCTGATCCAGTTCAAGGTGGGCACCGGCGGCGAGGCCGTCGCCTATCTCGGCGAGTGGGATTTCCCCATCAATAAGGTGCTGTACAAGGCTTTCGACATCTACATGAAGCGACGCTGACATGCTGAAACTCCACATCGACACCGAACTCTGGCGCGCCCACCAGCGTGACGTCGTCGCGCAGTGCCCGGGTATCGTGCCCGTCGCGAAGGGCTGCGGGTACGGCTTCGGCAACGCTTTGCTGGCGGGGGAGGTCGAGCGTCTCGGTCTGGATACCGTCGCGGTCGGCACCGCCCACGAGGTGGCCGAGCTGCGCGAGGCCGGCTGGGCGGGCGACATCGTCGTGCTGAACCCGTGGCGGCCGTTCGACGCGCTCGCGACGCAGTACCTCGCCGACCCGCACGTCGTCACCACCGTTTCGCGCGTCGAGGACGTGCAGGCGCTCACGCGCGAGCACCCGGGCACGGCCGTGCTCGTGGAGGTGGAGACGTCGATGCACCGCCACGGCATCGCCCCCGACGAGCTCCCCCGCGCCGATCTCTCCGCACTCGATGTGCGTGGTTGGACGGTGCACCTGCCCGCCTCCGGTTCCCTCGACGAGGCCCGTGCGCTCGCGGTGGCCGTCGCCCGGCATCCGCAGGCCGACAAGGGAATCTGGTTCTCGCACCTCTCCTTCGACGACTACCGCACCCTCGCCGCGGAACTCGACGTGCCAGTGCGGATGCGCGTCGGTACCCGCTTGTGGCTGGGCAACCCGAAGGCCTACCGCGCCACCGGCACGGTCCTCGACGTGCACCAGCTGCCGAAGGGGACGCCCGTTGGTTACCACGGCGAGAAGACCCCGTCGCAAGACTGCCTCGTCGTGATCTCCGGCGGCACGGCGCACGGCGTCGCGCTCGCCGCCCCCGCCACCGCGCGTTCGTTCAAGCAGCGCCTCATCCCGTTCGCGGAGGCCTTCGACGAGTTCCGCGGTCAGGTGACAAGCCCGTTCACCATCGACGGACGCAAGCGCCCGTTCGCCGAGCCGCCACACATGCACGCGTCGTTGGTGTTCGTCGACGGCCCGGGCCGCCCGGTCACCGTGGGCGATGAGGTTCCCGTCACCGTCCGGATGACCACCACTAACTTCGACGAAGTCATCTTCGAGTAGGGACCAACGGCGTTGCGCGACTGAGCGCACGCCAGAGGGTGATTTTGGCCTAATTTGGACTATTTTTGGCTTCTGGAGTGCGCTCAGTCGTGCGATGCGCAGTTGACCCCCGCCGCCGCACGCTGTGCATGGTCTCCAGCAGCAGGGCGAGTTCGAAGCCGACGCGCAGCACCACGACAAGGTGGTACAGCATCCATGGCCCGCTCTTGCCGGGCTCGAGGTGCCCGGCAAGTCTCCCCCACACGGCTGCAGTGTGCAGGAGCTGCACGAGCGAATACGCCCACAGCACACCGCCGGCCGGGCGCACCAAGAACAGCGCAAACAGCACCCACAAGGCCATCTGCGGCGGATACGTCGGCGCGAGCAGCACCCAGATGAGCACCATCGTCGCTGCCAATTCCCCCACGCTCGGCGTGCGCCGCGACGTGTACAGCCACGCCAGCCACACGCCGATCACGAGCAGCGACACCACGAACGTCAGCGATCCGAATTCCCGAAGCGGCACCCCCATGTCGTGAGCCAAGTACCACACCGATCCATAGCTGATCTGCCCGTTGACCACAGCGTGGTAGAACCGAAACACCGACGAGAGACTCGTCGCAGCCTGCGGCACGTGCACCAGCACCACAGTGGTGCTGAACGCCCCAGCGAACAATGCGCACCGCCGCCACTGCGCCCGCAGCACACACCATGCGCACATTGCCACGACGAATGCCAGCGCCATCGTCGACGTCGACGCGGCCAAGCCACCCACCAGAGCGGCTTCAAACGTGCGCTCGGCGCTGAATGCGAGTACCGCGAGCGCGGTGAGCGCCAGCCCGAACAACTCCCAACTGATGAGGCCCGCGGCGAGCACGACGGGGGACGCGGCAATCACCATGACGTCCCAGGAGCGGCCCTCACGACGCGCGGTGTGCGCGCTCACCACCACGAGCAGCAGGAAGGCCGCGAAGAGCATGATCGCCGTCGCGCCAAAGAACTCGGGCAGCCCTTCGTACCCGTTGCCGGCGGGTTGCGACGTGAACCGCCAGCCGAGCAATCGCCCAAACCAGCTACTCAGCGTGATGAGCATCGCCAGCAGTGGCGGGTAGTCGAGGCTCGACCCACCCAGTAGGTGCACGCCGGACGCCCACTCGTTGTACGAGTAGTTCACCAACACGTCCGAATAACACAGCCGGATGTAGGCGTTCACCGGATTCGCTGGATCCGTGGTGATGCACGGAAGATGCCGAAGGTACAGGAGCGTGAACAGGCCGGTGGCGGCGAGGATCGCCCAGGGCAGTGGCTGAAAGAACGGCCCAGACCTGCGCCCATGCGCACCCAAAGGACCGCCGAGCGCGGGAATGAGTGCATTGTTCACCTGCGTCACCCTAATGGATTCGCGCGGCGTTACGCCCCGGCGTTCTCGCCTGCCCCAGATTGCGTGGGCTGCGGCTTGGTCGGCTGCGGCTTCGTCGGTTTAGGTTTCGATGGTTGCGGCTTTGTCGACCGCGTTTCCGTCGGCTCGGGCTGCGGAGCAGGCTTCGTCGGGCGATAGGTAGGTTGCTGACTCGGCTCAGGCTCCGTCGGCTCCTCCGAAGGCTCGGCTGAGGGAGGCTCCGACGTTGGCGTCTCGCTGGGCTGCTCCGTTCGCTTCGATGGCTTGGGCTCGGGCGTCGACTCCTCCGTCGACTCCGGTTCTCGCGGTTCGGGCTTTTCCTCGACGGGTGTCTTGCGCTTCCGCTTCAACTCCGGCGCGGTGGCGAAGTCTTCGACGGGCTGACCCTCCGTCGCGGCCTCCATGTAGGCCAACCAGGTGCGTAGCGGGTAGCCAGAGCCATAGAACGTGCGGTGCTCCGGCGCCCGATACGGCACGAGGTCACCCGTGCCGCCATCCCCCGCAACGAACATCACCGCGGTCGATACCTGCTTCGTCATCCCGACGAACCACGCCGAGGTGATCTTCTTGTCGATGCCGTTCGTGCCGGTTTTACCTGCGACGGGGCGCCCCAATTCGGATGCCTTCGCGCCGGTGCCCTCGTCCACCACGGAGGTGAGCGCGTCGACAACGTTGGCCGCCACCTCCGGCTCCACCGTCTGCTTCCCGGCGGTGTCGGCTTCGTACAGCACCTCTCCGCGGCTGTCGGTGACCTTCTCGACGATGTGCGCGGCGTTGCGTTTCCCCTCGTTGGCGAGCGTCGCGTACGCGTTCGCTATGTTGACGGGGCTCACCTCGGCGACGCCGAGCGCCAGGCGGTTGTTGCGCTCCCAGCCCTTGCCTTCGGGGGCGCCAGCGTCGTTGGCGGCCTTGGCGATCGCGTCGGCGCCGCCTTCCATCTGCTGCGTGAGGTCGACGAATGCGGTGTTGATCGACTTCGCCAGCGCTCGCCTGAGCGTCACGTTGCCGTACTCTTCTTCACCTTGGTTGTGTACCGGCGACGAGTCCCCGCGCGGCGTGAAGGTGTTGCCGTCGAAGATGGACTTGAGCGTGAACCCCTGCCTCAGGCCAGCGATCACCGCGAACGTCTTGAACGTGGATGCGGCCGGGCGCGCCGTCGTGGCCCAGTTGCGCGGCGCCTGCACGTAGTCGGGCCCGCCGTACATGGCCTTCAGCCCGCCCGTGGCGGTATCGACCGAAGCCAGCGCGATGTGGAGGTCGTCGGCTTTCGCTCCGTCGCGGCTCCCTTCAGCCGCCTTCTTCGTGTACTCCTGCGCCACCTCGACGGCCTTGTCCTGCAGGCGCTTGTCGATGGTGGTGGTGATGCGCAGGCCGCCGCCGTGGATCTGCTCCTCGGGGATGCCGGCAGCTTCCAGCTCGCGCTCCACCATCTTGATGAGGTAGCCCTTCGGTCCGCCGTAGCGGTTATTCACCGGCACGTCGGGGAACGTCGGCAGCTGCGCGTAGGCCTCGTCGTACTGCTGCTTCGTGATCGAACCCTGCTCCAGCATGCCCGCCAGCACGTACTGGTAGCGCCCCAGCAGCTTGGCGCGCTTGGCTTCGCCGCCCGACGGGTTCAGCCCCGCTGGGTTGTTGAGCAACGCCGCGAGCGTAGCCGCCTCCGCGACACTCACGTCGCTCACAGGTTTCAGGAAGTACGACTTCGACGCCGCCTGCACGCCGTAGGCGCCGCGGCCGAAGTAGATGGTGTTGAGGTAGCCCGCGAGTACCTCCTCCTTCGGCACTTCCTTGCCCAGCTTCACAGCAAGCATCAGCTCGCGCACCTTGCGCTTCAGCGTGCGTTCGGAGTCGAGGTAGAGGATCTTGATGTACTGCTGAGTGATGGTGGAGCCGCCCTGCATTTCGCCACCCGACGCGATACTCCACGCCGCGCGCGCGATGCCGAGCGCCGAGAAGCCGGGGTTGTCCCAAAATGAGCGGTCCTCAGCGGCGATCACCGCGTCCTTCATCACCTTTGGGATCTCGTCGTAGCCGAGGGTTTCGCGGTTTTGCACCGAGAGCGATCCCAGCTGGGTCTTGCCGTCGGCGTAGTAGATGAACGTGGTGTTGGTCTGGAAGTCATCGTTGGGGTTGGGCACCTCGGTGGTGACGTACAGCGCGGCCAGCGCGCCGAGCCCAGCGAGAGCGACGACGAGCACCGTAATGGTGAGCCCCAGTGCGAGGCGCCTCCACAGGCTTCGCCGCTTGCGGGCGCACTGCGGCTTCCCGTTGGGTTTTCGCTGCTTCGAGCGATTCACTCGTCCTCCCGGTGCTGACCAACCATAAACGGGCCAATTCTACGCCGCGAACCCAAGGCTTCCGACGTCGTGGCTTAGGGCAACGCTACGCAAACAGCGCGAACACCCGTGAGTTGACCCTCTGGGCGCGTAGTGTTCTTTGCATGGCTGGTGGGTTTGATGA
>NZ_CAMYPD010000042.1 GCF_947286155.1 uncultured Tessaracoccus sp. | reverse complement strand
CTGGGAGGAGCGGCGGTGCAGGCTGTTCGGGACTGGTTCGATCAGACCCGTCGCGAGCGTCGGGAAGCCGGCACGGCGTGGCTGGTGATCGTGCTCGCCTGCGTCGCGTTCCAAACGCTGATGGCCGCGCGCCTCCTGTTTGCCGGGAGCGCGCGTGATGGCATCGCCTTGGACCTCGTCCAGTCGACGTCGGGAGCCGTGGGCATCACGATCGCTGTGGTCCTCACAGGGATGATCTTGCTGTGGAGTCCCCGGTGGCCGGTGTTGGCGCTCGCGGTCATCGGGGGTGCGTACCTGGCGGCGTCCGCGATGGGCATGCACGACTACGTCGCCTTCCCGCTGCTGTTCGCGCTGTTCCGCGTCGTCGCCGACACTGGGCTGGCATCCGTGGCGGGCTCGGTCGCTTCGGTCTGCCTCGGCATGTTGGCCAGTTCATGGATGGCGACCTCGACGACGGTCGCTGACGAGTACGTCGGCCAGCTCAGCGTGGCGGCACTCAGCATCCTGGCCGGGGTCGGGGTCCGCAGCGTGCGCGGCTGGAGAACAGCCACCCAGCAATCCCACTATGATGCCGAGCGCGCGCGTGCCATCGCCGCCGAACGGGATCAGGCCATAGCGCGCACGCGCATCGCCGCCGAGCTTCACGACAACGTCGGGCACAACCTGACCGCCATCATCGCCCTCTCCCAAGGCCTCACCGGGACTACAGAGAATCCAGACCTCGACGAATCACTGGAAGACATCGAGGCAATGGCACGAGAAGGGCTCGACGAGACCCGGCGCGCCGTATCTCTGCTCGGACGCCTTGAGGACCCGGCCGCACCCGCTCCAGACCACCACCGCCCTCACAGCTGGGACGACGTCCATGCCGTGGCTGACCGCGTCCGTGCCCTCGACATCCCGGTGACGGTGACCGAGAACGGGCAACGCCCCAACGGGACGCCCGTCGCCGATCTCGGCTTCAGCATCGTCCGCGAAGCCCTCACCAACGCGGTGCGCCACACCGAGCCCCTCAAACGGGCATCCATCGCCATCGACCACCACACAGCTAACGGCGTCCGGATTACCATTCGCAGCCATGGGCACCCGCGTTCGTCTGAAAGCCAAGAGCCGGGCAGTGGGCTGCGGAGCCTCTCCCATCGAGTCACCAGCCAGGGCGGCACGTTCAATGCTGGCCCCGGCGAGCCCGACGAGTGGATCGTCGACGCCGAGCTACCGCACGTATCGAACGAGGAGTACGACGATGCCTGAGCCCCTGCGCATCATGCTGGTTGATGACCAGGCCATAGCACGCCGAGGATTCGCCCTCATGCTCCGACGTAGCCCGAACCTCACCGTCGTCGCCGAAGCCAGCAACGGCCAAGAAGCCATCCGACTACTCACCGCCCCACGAAACGAAGCCGCACCCCTTCCCGACGTGATCCTCATGGATGTGCGCATGCCGGTGCTCGACGGCATCGAAGCCACACGTCAACTCACGCGCGCGCACCCATCCGTGAAAGTGCTTGTGCTGACCACCTACGACGAAGACGACTACGCCTTCGGAGCCCTCACCGCAGGCGCGTCCGGGTACCTCCTCAAAGACGTCCGCACCCCCGTTCTCATCGCTGCGGTCGAAGCCGTCGCCCGCGGCGACGCCATCCTCACCCCACGCATCACCCGTCAAGTCATCGAACGCGGAATCCCCCGCGCCCTCCCCCACCACCAGCAGGCCGAGATGCGAGCATTGCTCGACCTGCTCACACCCCGCGAACGCGACATCGCCCGCCTCATCGCCGACGGCGAGTCCAACGCCGAAATCGCCGAAAGGCTCGCCATCGAACCCGCATCCGTACGACGCAACGTCAGCCGCATCCTCACCAAGCTCAACCTCCGCGACCGCGTCCAGATCGCCGTGCACTGGCACAGAGCAGGGCTATGACACTCGGATTCTCGCCCACACACCCCTACGGATGCGTCTATCCTATAGGGATTCTGGGCCACTCGACGCGGTCTTGAGCCGCAAGGTTAGCGCAGCCAAGTCTACGGGCCAGTGCAGGTGCCACCTCTGCCGCACCCTCCACAGTCTGTGCCTTTGGCACAGTCGCCGTCTCCAACACCTGGCAATGAAACTACTCGCGGAGACCACTCAGAAGCGAACCGCAAAACACCGGACTTCAGCTCTGACCCGTGGGGATCAACCGTGCGATGCTAGACGCGGAACGCTGTCCTACTGCATCACTGGCCAAGTAGCCTAGATGAAGACCATCGGCTCACAGCCAACCCCCTACGACCCAACGTCGGCGACGCACCTGGAGGTACAAGTTGACAGACGAAGCACCGGACCACGATCTTACCTTCCTCAAGGGAGGAAAACACTATCGCGGTGGCACACCTGACGCTTCAGGCCGCTCTCCACTAGACATCGCCAAGAGCGATTTCAACGAAGTGCTTTCTTCAAAGAACTTGACGTTTCTCTTTGGAGCGGGCTGTTCGTCTCAACTCTCCGAAAGCAAGGAAGAACAAGGCATACCAACAATGGGGCCGATGGCCCAAGGCCTACTTGCCGAGGACAACACAGGCACTGCCACCCGATATGGACTGACGGCAGAAATCAAAGAATCTCTCACAGCAGACTTGGGTATTGACCTTTCCAACGAGGCGTATGCATGGAACCTTGAACGACTAATGGAAGTTCTTTTCGGATTCCAATTTGCCCTCACCCAAACGGAAAATCCTTCGCTAGGTGAGGCCAAGAAGGCCGTCGATTCCGCAATTGATTCGATCAAGCAGTACGTCTTTGATACCTGCAATGAGGGGCAACATAAATCTTCCGCGGCCAGCGTACTAAAACTCTACCAAACGTTCTACCGGAAGCTATCGCAGCGATCACGATCACTACCTCGACCAACTGTTGCCACTACCAACTATGACCTGTTCAATGAGATTGCTATGGACCGCATCGGGGTTCCATACATCAACGGATTTCTAGGATCGATCGAAAAGCGGTTCAATCCGGCGTCATTCCGCTACACCATCGCACAGCGACTCGACTTGACTTCACAAAGATGGACCTCGCTGGACAATCTGGTCTACTTTTTGAAACTTCATGGCTCACTCAACTGGCACGCGGTGAATGACGGGCTCTTCCCTGTCGAAGAGCGCCCAATTAGCGAGAGCAGGGACGGCAAAGCAATGTTGATATATCCAACACCCGCAAAGCAGAATGCGAGTTTCGCGGCACCATACTCGGACATTTTTCGCGAGTTTCAGACCAAGGTAGTTCAGGAACAAAGCGCTCTGGTAACCGTCGGCTATGGTTTCGGTGACGAGCATGTCAACAACATCATCTACCAGGCACTTACAATCCCGACTTTTCGCCTCCTGGTTTTCGCCAAGCCCGAATTTGACGCAAGAACCTCTAACATGCACGTCAAAACGCTTCAAGAACTTAACGATCCTCGCGTATGGATCGTTGGAACCGAGAAATCAAACGCCACGTGGAAGGCTCACTACTTCAAGGAGTTCGTTGAAGACATCATGCCAGTGGGAGATGTAGACCCCGCAGAGAAAGCCATCGAGAACGTGATGGGAATGTTCGCAAACATCAAGAAGGACGACAACGATGGCGACCAGTGATGCCCGGCGCCGACGGCTCGGGACAATCATCGATGTCAGCGCTGAACGATTTCGCGTAGAGATGGCTGAGAGCGCTGACGGCTACACACTTGTCGGCTTTGACGGTCAACACTATGTCGCGAGGATAGGGTCGCTTGTCCTCATCCCCCTGACCAACTCCTATGTCGTCGCTGAGGTTACAGGGCTTCAAGAGCAACCTGACCCATCAGCCATCTCCAGCGCTTCAAAGTCCCTCGACGATGTAATGCACGCATCCTCGCGACAACTGACGCTTGCACCCCTGGGCACCCTGCCCTTCGATGAAACGCACGGCTTCTCGTTCGGGGTATCCGTGTTTCCACCCCTGTACGCAGACGTTCTACACGTCGAGAATCGGGATCTTGACCGGATTCTGAACGTCGCAAACCAAGAGGTTGAGATTGCAAACACGTCACCGTCCGCAACAAAGCTGAACACACTTACCGTGGGCACATCTGCGACCTTCAACGACTACGACGTGAAAGTACGAATCAACGAATTCTTCGGTGCGCACTCAGCGATCCTCGGCAACACCGGAAGTGGGAAATCATGCACAATATCGAGCTTTCTGCAGGAGGCACTTGGGAAGACTAGTTTGGCCCCGGCAGGTGGGAGCACGTTCGTACTTTTCGACACCAACGGGGAATATCGGCGCGCACTGTCCAAACTTCCTGCGCCAATTCAACGCACATACGCACGAATCGAACATGTCCACGCCCCCGCGCTTTTCCCAGCTACCCCCTATGACGATCGGGAGCAGCTCTACAGCTTCGTTCTACCGCACTGGCTGCTAAGTCTCGAAGAATGGGAGCTCCTGCTCCAAGCCAGCGATCGAGTTCAACGGCCCATACTTCGCACCGCACTAGGGCTCACGTCTCTGTTTGCTTCCGAATCTGCAGATCTACTCGCCGCACTACGTGACCATATCCTTGCTTCATGCTTACTGTTCCTGCTCATGGACAGCGAGAACGCGACAGCCGCAAATTCACGCATTGGCGGCCTCCTTAATGTGTACGAGTTGAGCGAAATTCCGCCCCACGAGATCACTTCAAGGTTGACCGTAAGTTACGGGAGCTTTGACCCGCAAGGACTTGAGCAGGTTGAGGCGAAACTCAAAGGGTTGTTGATTCCGGATGCAGAGATTCCTTCGTACAAAAATCACCCATTCCGGTTCTCGGATCTCACAACCGCACTAGAGATTGCGATTCTTTACGAGGAAAGCCATGGCAATCGCCGAGTTCGAGACAATTGCTCGACGTTGCTGACGCGCGTCAAATCACTCGGAATGCGAGACGAGTTTTCTTTTTTGCGTAGCGACCCTCATATCGCGCCCACCAATGCAATCACCTCAGAATCATTCACTGACGCCATTCTCGGCATCGACCGCGACTCGAGTTGCCCGGCAAAGCAGTCCCAGGTCTATGTTTTGGACTTGAGTGCCGTCGGCGACGAAGTTGTAGAGGTTGTGTCTTCAGTCATAACACGCCTACTGTTCGACCGTCTTCGACAAAGCGACGTCCGAAATTCTTTCCCGGTAAATCTGATACTTGAGGAAGCGCATCGCTATGTGCCGCGTCAACGCGTTCCCGCGAGCACACTCGAGGCAACTCGCATCTTCGAACGCGTAGCAAAGGAGGGCAGAAAGTACGGACTGTTTCTTATGCTCTCCTCACAAAGGCCCAGTGAACTTTCAGGAACAGTACTGTCGCAATGTTCGAACTACGTAGTTCACCGAATCCAGAACCCGGAAGATCTTCAGCATATCCGCCGAATGACACCGTTCATCTCTGAATCAGTGCTTAACCGACTGGCTTCGCTACCTAAACAGTTCGCGCTGGTTTTCGGTACTTCGGTGAGCATCCCGACAACCTTTAAAGTACGCACTGCCGCACCGCTCCCACAGAGTGACGACTCTGATGTTAGTCTCTATTGGTATCGGTCACCGGAAAAGGTCACGGATATTCCCTTATGAAAGGAGGTTTCCGAACGCGGTTCTATGGCGTTTGGGTGATCCTTGCGAGGTTTCGTGAACTATCATGACCGATGAGGTATGGGAACTGATCCGGGACGTGTTTCTATGGACATAGACGCGCGACCGGCCGTCGGTCGACGACGCGAGGCATCGGCGACCGGACCGCCCGGGCGGCCCCGTAGCCCGGCCGGCAGATTCCGGGGTCTCGCACCACCCCTTTGTACGCTGAGAGATCGGTGCACAGTGGTCGAAGCGACGGCGTGGCGGTTCCGGAAGGGATCTGCATGACAGCGCAGCTCGCTGCCACCGCAACAGACGTCGAAGAGATATCTGCCGACCTCGCCACCCATCGTCCGGGGCTGTCCGCCGACTTCACCCCCCATTTCATATGCCCCGTGATTACGGGTCGAGGTGGCGTGTCGCCTGGGCGGCCGGCCGCCGACGCTCGTCGTGCATGGTCGGGCGGGTCAGCGTTCGTAGTGCTGTTTCGGCGCGGGCTCGGTCGATCTTTTGCGCCGTGCCTTCCGTCTGGGCGCCGAGCGGTTCCGAGTCGGTGATCTGGAAACGGTGGCGGTAAACGGCGACGACCAGGGCGCGGCGGCGCCACTGCTGCCGCTCCCGCCCAGTCGCGGGTATCGGACCGAGTGCCATAGCCCATGGTTCTTGCGTGTGGAGGGCGGTGTCGAGGACGGCTTCTGCTCGGGTTTCGATGAGTTGGCGGCGCTCGGTCAGGGCTTGCTGCATGTCGGGGTCATGGGGCCGGTGGCTTCGGGAATGAGCCCGGTGATGAGATGCGGGGCCGGTCGGTGAGCCCGGAGCCGCGGGCCAGGGTGGTCCAGCAGTCGTGTTGGGCTGCGGCGACGGCTTCGTATTCTGCGGCGAGTTGGGCGATCGATCCCCACCGGTCCTGTTCGGCGGTGATGGTCTCGTGTGCCGACAGTTCAGCACCGCTGTGTTTGAGGACTCCGTAGAGGACTGTGCGGGCGGTGGCGTCGGGAATGTCGCCCGGATGCGAGGTCACGTGGTCATCGGGACGGTCGAGGATGACGTAGACCCGGTTCGATTCCCGTCCGCGCGTCATTGCCACATACAGGTTCTCGCGCGTGGTGGTGGGTTCGACGAGGGCGTGGGCGGTGTCGGTGGTGATGCCTTGGGCGCGGTGGGTGACGGCGTAGCCGAGGTCCACGTGCTTCGCCACGTAGCCGGCGGGCAGGACGATGCTGTTGCCGAACCGTGCACCGGGTGGGCGGATCGTGACCGATCCATCGTCACGCACGACGGTGATGGTCCAGGTTTGGCCGTTGCGGACCCAACCGTGCCGGTTCCGCAGCCGCCGGTCGTTGCGGCGGGTGATGATCGTGTCACCCAGGCCCGCTGCCGATCCGTCGGACAGGGTGATTTTGGGGCCAGGCTTCAGCGTGCCGTCAAGGATGAGGTCGGCGCGGGCGCGGATGTTGAGGGCGGTGTTGAGACAGCCACCGACCGCGATCCCGACCCGCAAGAGCGGAGTCAGCGAAGCCGACCGAACCCTGCGCATTACTCGAGCCGAGGCCGTCGAGGCCAAGACTCAGGCGTCTGATCTGCTGCCGCGGGCGCGGCGCGGCGGCCCGACGGAATGCGCCGATACGCAAGACCTACTCGGCCCTCGAAGATTCCTCGCGTCCAAGCAGATCCAACAGGCCCGGGAAACGCTGGTTGAGTTCATCGCGGCGCAGGGAGACTTTGCGGGAGTTTCCTCGATCAACCTGACGCACCAGACCAGATTCACGCAGCACGCGAAAGTGATGGGTGAGGGTCGACTTCGACACTCCGAGGCCAAAACTCGCGCAGGTGCGCTCGGTCCCGTCGGGCTCGGCGATGAGTGTGTTGACGACTTGCCGCCGCAATGGATCGTTGAGGGCCGTCAGTACGTCGGGCAGGTTCATTTCGGTGACGCTGGGGTGCCCTTCTTCGTCCGGCACGACTCTCACCACCTTTCGATAGGTTCGGTTGACATCGTACCAATTGATCCCGCATATTAGGTTCGATATTGATCGTACCTATGGAAGGGTGTCATGACCACACCAACACGCTGGGCTCTGCCGGCAATCCTGTCGGCGCAACTTGTGATCCCGCTCTCGATCGCCGACACAGCAGTGGCACTGCCGCGCATCGCGGCCGACCTAGGATCCAGTCCGGGTCCGCTGCAGTGGGTCGTTAACGGTTTCAACGTCGCCTTCGCCCTCTGTGCCCTGCTGTGGGGCGGGTTCGCCGACCGCGCCGGGCACCACCGGGTCTTCCGCGCTGGAGTCGCCATCGTCCTGCTGGCCTCTATCGGCAGCGCCCTCGCGCCGACGCTGTTACTGCTGGACGGTGCCCGAGTCATGGCTGGAGTGGGCGCGGCTGCCGTCTTGACTAGCGCAACGTCGATCCTGTCGCTGGCTTGGGAAGGAGCCACCCGGGCCAAGGCGTTCGCACTGTTCGGCACCATCAACGGGCTAGGCCTGGCGCTCGGCCCAACGCTGTGCGGCCTGGTTACACAGGCGTTTGGCTGGCGCGCAGCATTCTGGCTGCCAGCCATCGTCTTGGCCGTGTCATTAGCAATGTCGAGAGGGATCCCCGCAGTGCAGGTTGAACACGACGGAGCGCGCCGCCTGCTCAACGTCAGTCTGCTGACCAACCGCGGGTTCGCGGCGATGACACTGGTGCCGATCACGGCTTCGGTAGGGTTTGTGACCTTCCTGACCTACCTTCCCGCGGCATTCAGCGCGATCCACGGCTGGAACGCAGGACAGGCCGGAGTGATGATGCTCGTCGCGACTCTTCCTGTCATCCTGTCTCCGAGTGCCGCCGTCTCGGTCATGAAGCGCCATCGAATCGGCATCGGTCCGGTCCTGGCCACATCCATTGGTTGCCTGACGGCCGGTTCGGTCGCGATGCTGGCGCTTGCCCCGGGTAATTCCGTGTGGGCGGTTGTGCCAGCTCTAGTGCTGATCGGGCTCGGGTTCGGGCTTCCTCTCGGCGTGGTCGATGGAGAAGCCCTGGCCCGGGTGCCGAGCCACTCGTCGGGCAGCGCTGCCGGGCTGCTGAACTTCGCCCGCATCGGATCCGAAGCCCTGTCGGTGGCCTGCTACTCAGCACTGCTGACCATCCTTGTGCGGCGCCGCATTCCCGACCAAACGATAGCCGACCTGGTTGCCGCTGGAGCTCCCAACAGGGCCGCTGACTACGCCAGCGCGCAACACGTGGTCGCCCTGAGCTGTGGGGCTGTCGTGTTGGTCCTTGGTGTTGCAATCTGGGCACTGTCGCAAGGTGCCTCGAACTCAGACGAGGGTGAATCGTGATAGGTCTGGCATGCCGTCAACCAATGTCTTCGACCAAGACAGCTAGAGGGTGCTCAACGCCAGGATGGCGCAGGATAGCGCCAGCATCCCCAAGCAGTTGATCCTGAAAGCCGATCCTGTCGCTCCTGCTCGGATGTGAGCTGCTGCTGCGCACAGGAAGTAAGCGATCACCCCGTTGTTCGCTGCGAAGGCGAGCCCGGGGATCCAGATGCCCGCGATGAGCCCGGCTGCCGCAAGCGTCTTGACGACGAGCAGGGCCCACCACCACTCCTCGGGGAAGCGAACACTGTGGAGACAGTCCCGGATAAAATGGACCGGCCGGATCGACAGTGCGACATCTACAAGGAGGACGGCGGCCAGAAGTGCTGGTGGCACCCACCAAGATGGCAGCAAGATCATGAGTCGCCTCCCTCATGGTGGCAGATCGCCGCGAAAACCTCGCGAAGCTGAGCCAGGAACTCCGATGCGGATCTTTCCGGGGTTGCCGACCAGATGAACAGGCTTCCGATGTACGCCGCGTGGAGCGCTTCGGCGCGCCCGCGGGCTCCCATCGGCCCTGAGCATCCGCAGGTGTTCATAAGCTGTTCGAACGCAGCGATCAGCCGCCGCGCGAGGCCCGTGAAAACCACAGAGGAATGCCGTCCGCTCACCAGAACCGAGGCATAGGCCTGGGCGAGGGCACGACGCTCTTCGAATAGCACCACGAAGGGTTCCACCACGGTTACTGTGTCCGCACCGCACCCGACGTTGCCACTGAGGACTTGCGTGTCAGTGAGCTGCTGGCGCTCCTCGATGAGGCCGTCGAAGAGTTCAACAAGTAGAGCTTCCTTGTCGCCAGCTGCCATGACGGTCCCGACACTCACATCGGCTTCTCGGGCGATGTCGCGCACGGTCGTCGCGAGGAACCCGCGCTCCTCGAACAGCCGGGCCGCGGCCTGCAGCACGGCGCGGCGCGTCGTCTGACGTGCCTCAGTCCTAGCAGTGACCACTTGCACCTCCTGAACATGTTCACTGAACACGTTCATAATACACAGGACGGCAGCACAGTCAAGGCGCGCCGGTGGTGCACTTCTCATGGAGTTGGGGTGGCACCGGTGGGGACTTCTCGTTCTGCCCGTCTCTGGGCGACCCTTCGCTGGGTTTCATAGTGGGCATCTGACTCGGTGGAGAACAGCCACATGCCGAGGCCGAGTGCTGGACCGATGACAACGAAGACTAAGGCGAAGACGGCCATGGTGAGAACAAGCACTGCCGCGGGCGATCAGCCACCAAAGGCCACGTCCAACAGGCGCAAGCAGGTCCTGCATTTCAAGTTTCCGGGCAACCGCATACACGACGAGCAAGGTGACCAAACCGAATGCCGCGATCGCCCCGAGAATCAAGCTCGTGGAGCGCAACCACTCGATGCCCCACTGCAATGATCCGAGCTGCACAGCGATCACCAGGAGAATCCAGGTCGTACTCCTGCTCGTGCACCGAACAGGCCTGCAGCCTGAAAATCGACATGAGGCTCGTTCCGTCGTGCGTTGAAGAACGGCATCACGAGCATGAGAAGCACGGCAACACCTGCCACCTGTATGAGGGTGTGACTTGACTGGAGCATCTGGCTGAGCAAGGAACGGTGGGAGGTTAGACTCGAGCCAGTCCCCGGCACTCGGCACCCCGGCCACGGTGAACAGGTCAGCGAGAACCTCACTGGGGCGTTGCTCGTGAACGTACGCGGCGATCGTCAAGAGTCCGGCGACGCATCCGACATGTTGGTAGATCAGATCACGGTTGGTCTTCCAGTCCTTGATGAGCCCGGGTAGAGCTTTGGCTGCTTCGATCACGCTTTCTCCTCTCTGAGCTGACTTCAGTCTGACGGCCACCACTGACATTTCCTGCGTGCACTCGAGCCCACCTCGGTGAAGCCCTCAACGTGCTCGCCAACTGCGCCGAGGTCTACGCACGCTGCGACAACGCCAACCGGTGCCTCCGCAACCAAGCGTTCTTCACTAGGATCTACATTGACGAAGACGAGCAACTCCGAGTCCAGAACAACGGATCCTTCGAGATGCTCCTCGACCCCGAGACCAACACCAATGCCCTCATCGCTGGGTTCAAGACGGCAACAAGGCCCGAACCGAAACCGCCGATGATGGCAAAGGTCCGAGCCTTGTGCGTGGAGTGGAGCTAAGGGGATTCGAACCCCTGACCTTCTCATTGCGAACGAGACGCGCTACCAACTGCGCCATAGCCCCAGGCGAAGAGCTAATTTACCACGCGCTCACGTGGCGGACCAACCGGGGTGGGTCAGCACTCGATGACGTTGACAGCCAGGCCGCCTTCGGAAGTTTCTTTGTACTTGCTGAGCATGTCGCGGCCGGTGTCGCGCATCGTTTTGATGGCAGTGTCGAGCGGAACCTGGTGGCGGCCGTCGCTCCACATCGCCATGCGTGCCGCATTGATGGCCTTCACCGCGGCGATGGCGTTGCGCTCGATGCAGGGAATCTGCACCAGGCCGGCCACCGGGTCGCAGGTGAGCCCCAGCGAGTGCTCCATCGCGATCTCGGCGGCATTTTCGACCTGCAGCGGGGAGCCGCCCAGCGCCTCGGCGAGGCCAGCGGCCGCCATGGCTGACGCCGACCCAACCTCGCCCTGACAACCCACTTCAGCGCCAGCGATCGAGGCGTTCGCCTTGATGATGGAGCCGACGGTGGCAGCGGCCAGCAGGAAACGCCGGATGCCGTCGCGGTCAGCGCCCGGAACGAATCGCTCGTAGTATCGCAAGACGGCGGGGATCACGCCGGCGGCGCCGTTCGTCGGGGCAGTCACAACTCGCTGCCCCGCAGCGTTCTGCTCGTTCACCGCCAGGGCGTAGAGATTCACCCAGTCGATGCCCGCCATCGGGTCATTCGACGACTGCCAGCTGGGCCCGCGTTCCCCGTCGCGGCTCATCAGCTGCTCCTTCAGGCGTCGGGCCCGACGGGGCACGTTCAGCCCACCGGGGAGGATGCCCGTCGCGGACATGCCGGCCTCGATGCATTCGTTCATTGTGCGGTGGATGAGGTCGAGATAGGCGTCGAGCTCGTCACCGTCGCCGTTGTTGGCGCGCGCAACGTCGGAAATCGAGAGCCCCTCTACCTCGCACAGGCGCAGCAGCGTGCCGGCGTTGTTGTACTGGAACGGCTCGGGAATCGCGTCGGCGGGCTGCGCGTCGAGGCTCACGACGTGTCCGTCGTCGACCTGCTCACTCACGAACCCGCCCCCGGTGGAGAAGTAGGTGCCGTGGGCGAGCTCGTTGCCGGCGGCGTCGTAGGCGTTGAAGACGAGGCCGTTGACGTGGAAGGGGAGGATGGTGCGGGGTTCGAAGATGATGTCGCGCTCAAAGTCGAGCGGCACCTCGGCGCCGCAGATGTTGATATGTCCACGCTCTTCGATCAGGCGCAGACAGTCGGCGACGATGTCCGCGGGCACGGTTTGCGGGTCATAGCCTTGCAGGCCGAGCAGCACAGCGCGGTCGGTCATGTGGCCTCGGCCGGTGGAGCCGAGGCTGCCGCACAAGCGAGCCGTGACCCGCGCCACCGGTAGGCCGTGGAGGCGCTCGGCAAACAACGCGGCGGCGCGCATGGGCCCGACGGTGTGCGACGACGACGGCCCGATGCCGATTTTGAACATGTCCGCTACGCGCGTGGCGGACGACAACTGAACGGCGGTGGTCACACGGCTACTGTACCGGCCTAGGCCCCACACCGTGGCGGGATGCGCGGCCTAGCGCGGCTCGGCGGTGGGCAGCGGCAGGCGTGCAGGTACCGAATGGAACGCCCGAAGGTGGTACGACAAGGACTCCTCCTTGTACGAGCGCGCTTCCGCGGCAGTGCCGAGCACGACGGTGTGGTCGCCGCCCGGCAGAAACTGGACGCCGTCGCACCGCACGAACGCCGCGATGCCTGCGAGGCGGGGCACCCCGTCGGCGAGCTCCCACTCGACGCCCTCGAACCGGTCGCACGGCGAGGCGAACCTGGCTCCGAGGTCGGCCTGGTCGCCCGCCAGAATGTTGAGCCCGAGGTGGCCGGCAGCGGCGACGTGGTCGCGCATTGCGCCCCGGTTGTCGAGCGCGACGATGACCATTGGTGGAGTCAACGACAGCGACGCGAACGCGGACACCGTCGTGCCTTGTGGGACGCCGTCGACGAGCGCCGTTACTACCGCGACGGGTGCGGACACGCGCGACATGGCGTCGCGAAAATCCTGCTCGAGCGCAGACAATGATCCTCCTCGGTAGACGCCGGGAATCCTAGCGCTTGCGAGTAAGGTGGAGAGCATGATCCATGACGTTGTGGTACTTGGGGCGACTGTGGCCGGCCTCACCGCCGCCCGAACACTCGCGCGCGAGGGGTTCGACGTCGTGGTACTCGATCCGAACATGGAACACCGTAGCGCCGCCATCGGGCACGGCGTGGCCGCCGCCGGCCACGCGTCCACCGTCGCCGGTATGCGCAGCGAATACGGCGACGACGTCACCATCGAGCACATCGCCCGCAACGTGCACGGCACTGGGTTCATCCGGCAGGTCATCACTGAGGCCGGCGTCGAGGGGCGGGCGTTGGGGTTCGTCGACCGTTCCCTGGGCGACGTGCCGTTCATGCAACTGCAGCAGCTCGCGCAGCTCTTTTCACGCGCTGGGGCGGAGGTCGACGTCGCCGAGCGGGCGCTCACGTCGCCGGCGCTGGCGGTGGACCCGCTCGAGTATGCGACGGCGCTGCATCAGCAGTGCTTGGACGCCGGGGCGCAGGTGCTGTACGGCGTCACCACCACGCACATCCGCCGCTCGGAGGGCGTGACCGCCGTCGCGTACCGCAACAACCTCGCCTGGGCGCGCGAGCCGGGGGCGTTGAAGGCCGTCGCGTGCGTGGACACCCTCGGCATCTCCCCGTGGGGGCGTGTGGCGCGCGTGAGCCCGGCCCAATGGATTCCGACGGTGACCGCGCGGCTGGCGGAACCCGTCGGGTGGGTAGAGCTGCGTGCCGACGGGCCAGCCTGGCTGATCCGCCCCGACGAGGACACCCAACTGGTGGTGGGTCGGAAGTCGACGCCCAGTGGTATCGATGCGGCAAGGACGGAGCTGGAGGACGATCTGGCGAGCCAGGGCGCGGAAATCGTGGCCAGCGGGCAGCTTGCGATCGACCCCTCCGACCACGGCCGCCCCGTCGTCGGGGCCTCCGCGATCCCCGGGGGATATTACGCGCGCGGCAACGGTCGCGGCGAGTTGATGAACGGTACGGCCTCTGGGCTGTGGCTTGCGGAAACGCTGATCGGTGTGCGACGCGACGGGCGCGCGCTCCCGCTGACCCGCCGCGTGCGCGCGGGTGTGAAAAGCTGGGTGCTCAGCCGTCGGTGAGTCGGGCTCGGGTGTGGTTTCGATACGCGCCCTTCGGGCGCTACTCAACCACCGGTAGGCGCGCAGCCACTACTCAACCACCGGGGTCAAGGCGGCCCGCTCCCCGGTCATCGAGTAGCGGCGAAGCCGCGTATCGAGATGCGCCGACTGAAGAACTTCAAAATCCGTACGCAGATGAGATGAAGGGCCCGATTTAGGGGTGTTTGGTCAAACTGCGTACGGATTTTGAAGTTCGACGACGGTTTACAACCCATGGAAGGATCGATACGCCGCATACAGCCGCTACTCAACCACCCGGGCTCGCTAGATCCAGGTGCCTAGCCACATGCGCATCAGCCACTCGGGGCGCGTCATGAGTTGGTTCGTGAGCACCGGATAGATGAACGCGAAATTCAAGATGATGAGCCCGACGATGATGCCGACGATGATCGCGCGACGCCGTCTAAGGGGATGGTCCGCAGGGCCGAGGAAACGTACGAGCACCATCGCGAGAATCGTCACCGTAAACGGAATAATCATGATGGCGTAGAAGAAGAACAGTGGCCGGTCGGCGTAGCGGAACCAGGGCAACCACGTCGACGCGAGCGCCAGGATGGGCACCGCGAAGCGCCAGTCGCGCCGCCCGAGCCACAGCCACAGCGCAATGACTAGCGCAATCGCCGCCGCCCACCACAGCAGGGGAGTGCCCAGCGCGGACACCACGCGCAGGCAGGTGGTGCCGACGGCGGTGCACCCCTGCTCGCCAGGCTTGATGTCGTTCTCGGCGGCGATCCCCGTCGTACGAATCATGAACAACCAACCCGCCGGATGCGCCTCGTAGGTGTGCGTGGCGTTCTGCATCATATGGGAGCCGGTGTGAAAGTTGTACATCTCCTTGTGGTAGTGCCACAGTGAGCCCAGACCGTCGCCGAAGATGCGTACCGCCGTATCGTCTGGATGCTGACTGCCGTAGTCGCGGCCCCATCCGCCGTCGGTGCGAAGCCACGGAAGCCACGACGCGAGGTACGTCACAAGCCCCACGACGACGATCTGCACGAACGCCAGCGGTGCATCGATCAGCAGCGCCATCCATGGGCGCCTGGCGCCGGCGAGATTGCGCGCGCCGATGTCCCAGCACACCGTGACGATGCCGAACACCGCCATCACGAACATGGAGTTCCACTTCACGGCAACCGACGCGCCCAGCATCAGCCCTGCGACGAGCCGCCACGGCCGCCACAAGAACCACGGGGCCGGACCGCCGTCGAAATCAGGAAGGCCTCGCTCGCGCAGCACGCCGGCGAGTTTGTACCGGTACCAGTCGCGGTCGGCGAGCAGCGCCGAAATGCCAGCGACGGCGAACATGGCCTGGAAAATATCGAGCAGCGCAAGGCGGCTCATCACGAACGCGAGGCCATCAAACGTGAGCAAGACGCCCGCGAGGGCGCCGATCATCGTCGAGCGTGACAGCCGACGCGCCATGCGGATGGTGAACATCACCAGCAGCGTGCCGGCGACAAGCGCCGAGACGCGCCAGCCGAACGAATTCAGGCCGAAGAGCAGCTCGCCAAGCCCGATGAGCTCCTTGCCGAGTGGGGGATGGACGACGAACGACGCGTTGTTGGTGACCTGATCGATGTTGCCTAAGACGATGTGGTCGTCGGCGTGCTCCTTCCAATCCAGCTCGTAGCCGTGGTGCACGAGCGTCCAGCCATCTTTGGCGTAGTACGTCTCATCGAACGCCAGCTTGTTGGGGTTGGCGAGCCCGACGAGCCGCAGCACGAACGCGCAAGCCGTGATGCCAATCGTCACGATCCACGACGTGAGTTCGTCACGGCGCAGGCGGCCTTCTTCAAGCGCTTCGATGGTGGTCATCACGCAGGTGAGTGTAACCAGTCGCGCGGACATTGCGCGGCGCTCGCCCGGCAGCCGGCGATAGGCTGGGCGTATGTCCGACGGTGTTTTGATCTTGGCGGCCACCCCCATCGGGTCGAGTCGGGACGCCAGCGACGCGCTACGAGCACTGCTCACGAACGCCGACGTCGTCGCGGCGGAAGACACGCGTCGCGCGGTCACACTGCTGCGCCGGCTGGGCATCACCGCGAACGGGCGCATCGTCTCGTACTTCGAGGGCAACGAATCACAGCGCACTCCAGAGCTCGTCGACGTAGCCCGCGCCGGTGCGACAGTCGCGCTGATCACCGACGCCGGCATGCCGTCGGTATCCGACCCCGGGTATCGCGTCGTTACCGCGTTCCTTGAAGCCGGACTGCGCGTGACTGCCCTGCCCGGCCCTTCCGCGGTGCTGACCGCGCTCGCTGTCTCAGGGCTGCCCGTCGACCGCTTCTGCTTCGAGGGCTTCTTGCCGCGCAAAGCCGGGGAGCGGCGTCGACGGCTCGACGCCCTCGCCACCGAGGAACGCACCATAGTGATGTTCGAGGCGCCCCACCGGCTGGAAGAATTCCTCGCCGACGCCGTCGCGGCGCTGGGCGGTGACCGCCGCGTTGCGTGTTGCCGCGAGCTCACGAAACCCCACGAGGAGGTATTTCGCGGCACCCTCGACGAGGCCCTGCGCTGGGCGCGCGACGGCGTGCGGGGCGAGTGCACCGTGGTGATCGAAGGGGCCACCGTCGTCGAAGTGGAACAGGAGGACGCACTCAGCATGGTTCGCGCCCGGATAGATTCGGGTATGAAACTCTCGGCGGCCGTGGCTGAGGTGGCCTCTGTCACTGGACGCCGCCGCAAGGACCTCTACGCCGCAGCCGTCGCCGAGAAGGAAGGACGATCATGAACGTGCTGGAAGAGTTGGGTTTGCCGGCCCTGCCAGAACCGCTGCCGCGAGGCATCGTCGACAACCACACCCACACCTCCACCACCTGGCACATGTCGAAACTAAAGCCGGGTGAGTCGCTCGCGCTGGCCGCCCAGGTGAACGTGACGCACATCGTCGACGTCGGCTACGACGTGGCCAGCTCCCGTCACGCCCTCGAGCTGGCCGCAGCACAGCCTTGCGTGGCGGCCGCCGTCGCGCTGCACCCGAACGATGCCGCCGTCATCGCCACGCGCGACGGAGACGAGCCGTTCGAAGCGACGCTCGCGGAGATCGAGCGCATGGTGCCCGAGGCCACCGCCGTCGGCGAAACCGGGCTCGACTACTACCGAACCCGCGATGACGACGGCAAACGTGCGCAGGAGCGCTCCTTTCGTCGGCACATTCAGTGGGCCAAGCAGCACAACAAGACGCTCGTCATCCACGACCGCGAGGCCCACGACGACATCCTCCGGGTGCTCGACGACGAAGGCGCCCCTGAACGCACCGTCATGCACTGCTTCTCCGGGGACGCCGACTTCGCGACCGCCTGCGTGGAGCGCGGGTTCTGGCTGTCGTACCCGGGCGTGGTGACCTTCGGATCCGCGCCAAACTTGCGCGAGGCCGCCCACGCGACGCCGCTGGAGAAGATCCTCGTCGAAACCGACGCCCCCTACCTCACGCCGAAACCGGAGCGCGGCAAACCCAACGCGCCCTACCTCATCCCGCACACCGTGCGCTTCCTGGCAGACCTGCTCGACGTCGACCTCGCCGAGTTCTGCACGCAGGTGACTGAGAACACCTGGGCCGCCTACGGTGGCCGCTGGGGCGACGATGACTGACACGGGGTTGCTGGGCCCGGCGACTATCCGCGCACTCGCCGACGAATTGGATCTTCGCCCGACGAAACAGCGCGGCCAAAACTTCGTCCACGATCCCAACACCGTGCGGCGCATCGTCGCGATGTCCGGCATCGCCGCCGCAGACCAGGTGCTCGAGATCGGCCCTGGCCTCGGTTCCCTCACGCTCGGGCTGCTGGAGACCGGGGCGAGCGTCACCGCCGTCGAGATCGAGGACACGCTTGCCGCACGCTTGCCGCAAACCGCTCGCGAGCGCCTTGGCGACGAGGCCGCCACCCGGTTGGCGGTGGTCCACGCCGACGCGTTGGACGTCGACGAGTTGCCCGGGCGTGCACCGACCGCCGTCGTCGCGAATCTGCCGTATAACGTTTCGGTACCTGTGCTGTTGCGCCTGTTGGAGCTGTTTCCCGCGTGGGATCGAGGGCTCGTGATGGTGCAGCTCGAGGTAGCAGACCGACTCGTCGCCGGCCCTGGCTCGAAGGTGTACGGGGTCCCATCGGCCAAGGTGGCCTGGTATGCCGACGCGCAGCGAGTAGGCACCGTCGGGCCAGCCGTGTTCTGGCCGCGCCCGAACGTCGACTCTGGGCTCGTGCAGCTCACTCGACGCGAACCGCCGGAAGGCTCGCGCGCCAACACCTTCGCGGTGATCGATGCAGCCTTTGCGCAGCGTCGAAAGATGCTCCGCGCCGCGCTGGCGCCGCTGTTTGGCTCGTCAGCGGCGGCGAGTGCCGCAATTGAATCCGCAGAGCTCGCCCCCGAAGCTCGGGGCGAGACGCTCACCGTCGGCCAGTTCGCGGCCATTGCCCAGCAGCTGCCGACACCGACAGTCGACTCCCCATCTGACACGTATAACCGCTAGATTGGCGACATGTCGACGGTTCGGGTACGGGTGCCTGGCAAGGTCAACCTCGCGCTGCGCGTGGGTGAGACCGATGCCGAGGGCTACCACCTGCTCGGCACTATCTTCCAGGCCGTGTCGCTAAGCGACCTCATCACGGTCGAAACCGCCGAGCCAGGACAGTTTCGTTTGTCCTTCCACGGCGAGGGAGCCGGGTTCCTTCCCGTCGACGACACCAACCTCGCGATGCGCGCTGCGAAATTAGTGGCGAGCCACTTCAGCATCGACGACGCAGGCGCGGCCATTTGTATCCGTAAGCGCATTCCTGTGGCAGGAGGCATGGCGGGCGGTTCCGCAGACGCGGCCGGCACGCTCCTTGCCTGTAGCGAGCTCTGGGGCGTGCACGCTCCTCGCGATGTGCTCCGACAGCTTGGCGCGCAATTGGGTTCTGACGTGCCGTTCCTGCTCATGGGCGGCACCGCACACGGTAGCGGTAGGGGCGAGATCCTCGAACCCATCGCGACGACGGGCGCGTTCCACTGGGTGTTTGCGCTGTCGCACAGCGGGCTGTCTACCCCGGCAGTGTTCAGGGAGTTCGACCGCATCTCACAGCCGCAACCCACCGACATTCCCTCGCCGTTGCTCGAAGCCTTGCATGCCGGCGACGCGCACGCCGTCGGCGCCCACCTCACGAACGACCTCCAGCGTGCAGCCATCAACCTCAAGCCGACGCTGCAGCACACGCTCCAACTCGGGCTCGAGCACGGTGCCCTCGGCGCGGTGGTGTCCGGCTCCGGCCCCACCTGCGCTTTCCTGACCGCCTCAGAACACGACGCGGAGGCACTCGGCAAGGAGCTTGCGCTGTTTTCGGGTGTGCGCACGGTGCGGGTGTCGACGGGCCCCGTCGCTGGAGCCCAAGTGGTGCGCGACTAACCGTCAGCCGTGTGCCTGGCGCTGTTCTTCGATACGCTCGACCAGCAGATGCGGATCCGGTTTTAGATTCGCCATTCCGTTCCAAGCAAGGTTCACCAGGTGTCGCGCGACCACCGTCTTCTCCGGCTCGCGATGGTCGAGCCACCGATGCCCGGTTTGCGCGACGAGCCCTACCAGCGCCTGCGCGTAGAGCCCTGCGAACCGGGGATCATGACCCAGACGCTCGAACTGCCTGCCCAGGATGTCTTCTACCTGCGAAGCGATGTCCGACAGGATCGAGGCAAACGAACCCGTCGGCTCCGTGAGCGACGAATCGCGTGCCAGGATGCGAAACCCGTCGGGGCATTCGTCGATGTAGTCGAGCAGAGCGAGAGCACCGCGCTCGAGCAGCTCGCGTGAGCGTGCTCCGGGCGTGGTGATGGCCTCGTGGATGGCGTCATGGAGGGCGCGCGTCTCTCGGTCGACGACCACGGCGTAGATGCCCTCCTTGCCTCCAAAGTGCTCGTAGACCACGGGCTTTGAAACTCCGGCTGAGGCGGCAATCTCTTCCACCGACGTTCCCTCGAAGCCGCGGTTGGCAAACAGCTCGCGTGACACGCGAATGAGCTGCTCGCGACGCTCGGCAGCGGTCATCCGAACTCGTGGACGACGGGCGCGCGGGCGTTGCGGAGTGGTTGCCATGCACCCCATCTTGACCCATCAGCCGAGAAAATGCACTCACCCCGTCACGAGCCAGCAGTTCTCGGCGTGGTCGTCGACGACTCCGACGGCCTGCATCAAGGCGTACATCGTGACCGGTCCGACGAACACGAAACCGAGCTGCTTCAAGCGTTTCGCAAGCGCCACGGACTCGGCCGATTGGCTGGGCGCTTCCTCCGGCGTGGCTGGCCGACGATGCCCAACCGGGCGGTGCTCCTCGAGCAGACCCATGAGCGATCCACCCGCCGCGTGCAGCTCGACGAGCGCCCCGGCGTTGCGAATTGCCGCCCGAATCTTTCGCTCGTTACGGATGATGGTGGCGTCGCTCATCAGACGAGCGACGTCGTCTGTGTACGCAGCGACGACTTCCGGGGTGAACTCATGAAAGGCCTGCCGGAACGCCGCGCGTTTCCGCAGCACCGTCAGCCAGCTCAGCCCCGACTGGAAGCCTTCCAATGCGAGCCTCTCGAAGAGCTCGCGTTCGTCGGGGCTGAGCGTGAGCGGGCGGCCCCACTCCTCGTCGTGGTAGCGCTCGTAAAGCGCATCTCCTGTGCCGAAACATCTGATTGTCACCTTCCATCTCCTTCCTCATCTTCACTATGGCTGCCAGCCCTCCCGGATTCCCATCCGGGAGGCGATCTGTGGAAAACTCAGCGGCTATCCTGCGGCGCTACACCGAAGATGGGGTCAATGAATCGGGCGATGAGAGACATCTGATCGTCGAGTAGCGCCTCGCACACAGCTTCGAGGCCTTCTTTGCGGCGCCAGGCTGCCCACCTGGGCTGCCCGATGGTGCCGTATCCCTCCAGATGAGGGCCGACAGCCTCGAGCTTCACGCCGCGGTAACGGGCCACGGCTTCAGCAGAGCGTCGCAGCTCCTGAGGGTCGAACCCTTGGCGGCAGAGTTGAACGATGTCGACGTAGTCGCGCCACCTAGTGCTGGTGATGCCTCGCTCCAAAATGGTGACGGACTTCTCGGCAATGATGGTCTCCGCCGCATAACCCAGCAGTCGTACGGGCTCACCGAGTACCCGATTGATGGACACGGTACGGGGCTCCGGAATGATCGGGTCGCCAGTGGATACGTCCCATGTCGCAGTGCCCCGCCAAGGCCCGATCGACGCCCTCACCCGTATGCGGAATCCGGGGTAGTCGGCGTGCTCCCGAATCTCCTGGACAGTGAGGCTTTCGATATCGAAGACGACTCCGTCGGCGGGTGGCAGCTTGGCGATTTGGGACACAATGAGTGCGAGGTGTTCCGGCGCGACCTCGGCACGGATAGCACCTGTCTCTTATACACATCTCCGAGCCCACGAGACGTAGAGG
>NZ_CAMYPD010000041.1 GCF_947286155.1 uncultured Tessaracoccus sp. | reverse complement strand
AAAACAGCCAAACGCGAGCCCCAGAACACCACCATCATGACTGTATCGAAACCACGCCGCATCTCGATACGGGCCTTCGGCCCTACTCGATGACCGGGCGGACGGTGCTTCGCCTACTCGATGGCCGGGGAAGGCCCGACTACTCGCTGCGCTGAGCGTCCTTCTTTTCAGGCTTGAAGTCGACGCCGGTTTCCTTGCGCTGCTGGGCCGAGATGGGGGCAGGTGCGGCGGTCAGCGGGTCGTAGCCGCCACCAGACTTCGGGAACGCGATGACGTCGCGGATCGAGTCCGACTTGCTGAGCAGCGCGACGATGCGGTCCCACCCGAAGGCGATACCACCGTGCGGGGGCGCACCAAACTGGAACGCGTCGAGGAGGAAGCCGAACTTCTCCTGCGCCTCCTCGTTGCTGATACCCATCACCTTGAACACGCGCTCCTGCACATCGCGACGGTGGATACGGATCGAGCCACCACCGATCTCGTTGCCGTTGCACACCATGTCGTAGGCGTAGGCGAGCGCACTGCCCGGGTCAGCATCGAACGTGTCCAGGCACTCGGGCTTCGGCGAGGTGAACGCGTGATGTACCGCCGTCCACTGTCCGCCTCCGACCGCGACGTCGCCCTCCGCCTTGGCCTCGGACGCGGGCTTGAACAGCGGCGCATCCACAACCCATACGAAGCTCCAGGCATCCTCGTCGATGAGCCCACAGCGCTCACCAATCTCGTTGCGCGCCGCACCGAGAAGCGCCTGCGACGGCGCCACCTGGCCGGCAGCGAAGAAGATGCAGTCGCCAGGCTGCGCACCGGTCTTAGCGGCCAAACCGGAGCGTTCCTCGTCGGAGAGATTCTTCGCGACAGGGCCACCCAGCGTGCCTTCATCGTCGAGCGTGACGTAGGCCAGGCCCTTTGCTCCTCGCTGGCGAGCCCACTCCTGCCAGGCGTCGAACGTGCGTCGAGGCTGCGAGCCGCCGCCGGGCATGACAATGGCGCCGACGTACTCTGCCTGGAAGACACGGAAATTCGTGTCCTTGAAGTACTCGGTGAGTTCGGTGATCTCGAGGTCGAAGCGCAGGTCCGGCTTGTCGGAGCCGTACTTCGACATCGCATCGAGGTAGGTGATGCGTGGGAACGGCGTAGGCAGGTCGACGTCGATGAGCTTCCAGATCTCCGACGCGAGCTGCTCGCCGAGCGCGATCACATCTTCCTGGTCGACGAAGCTCATCTCGATGTCGAGCTGCGTGAACTCCGGCTGACGGTCGGCGCGGAAATCCTCGTCGCGGTAGCAACGAGCGATCTGGTAGTAGCGCTCCATGCCCGCCACCATGAGCAACTGCTTGAACAGCTGTGGCGACTGCGGCAGCGCGTACCACGATCCGGGCGCCAGGCGTGCCGGGACGACGAAGTCGCGGGCGCCTTCAGGCGTCGAGCGGGTCAACGTCGGGGTTTCGATCTCCACGAAATCGTGCTGTTCCAGCACGCGGCGAGCAGCCTGGTTCACCTTGGAGCGAAGACGAATGTTGGCGCCTGGCTTGGGCCGACGAAGATCCAAGTAGCGGTACTTCAGACGGGCTTCCTCACCGACGGTGACGCGCTCGTCGATTTGGAATGGGAGCGGCGCCGACGGGTTCAGCACCTCCAGTTCCTCGATGGCCACCTCGATCTCGCCGGTAGCGAGCTCAGGATTCTCGTTGCCCTCCGGACGCTCTTCGACGACACCCTTCACGCGGATGCAGTACTCGTTGCGAAGGTCGTGCGCACCGGTCTGCTCGAGAAGCTCGTCGCGGATCACCACTTGCGCTCGGCCGGACGCATCGCGCAGATCGATGAAAGCGACGCCTCCATGATCTCGACGCTTGGCCACCCAACCAGCGAGTACGACTTCCTGGCCAATGTGCTCCTTGCGGAGCGTGCCGGCATCGTGCGTGCGGATCACAACGTATTCCTTTCGTCGACGGCTGCATAGACAGTGCAGCTCCAGAGCACCGATCCTAGCTTCCGTCCCCGTTCGTCGCCACGAGCAAGCTCCACGGCACGCCCGCTATCTTGGTGTGATGCAACGCAACTCACTCACCTGGTTCGAGCGCTTGTTCCATCGTTCTCGCCGAAGCGTGATGGTCATCCTGGCAGGCGGCACAGTGATCGGTGTTGCGCTGGCTTACTTGGGCATTCAGCTGAGCGGTGATCTCACGGAAGTCGGGGTCATCCTCATCATCATCGGCGTCTGTTTGATGGTTCTCTTTGGTCTGCCGCTACTACTGATGCGAGTGGTGGCGGTCGGGGGTTTCATGGTCGCCAGCGCCGGCCGACGTCGTGAACTTCGGAAGTGGGCTGAGCAGCACGGCTGGATCTACCTTCGCCGGCTGCGGCGTGAAGACGGGTACCGGGAGATGCTCGCACTCTCCGCTGTGGCGGAGCGCCACGACACAGAAATTGGGCTTCGCCATCTGTTGCCGGGCCGGGGTGCCAGGGAGGCCCGGCCGCTTCGTCGTCGCACTCGCGCCATGGCAATCCACGTAGATGAGCTCACCCAGATGACCTTCACGATGCACCGGATGGTCAGCCCGGAGGCTCGCAGAAGGTTCGTAGCTGTCCAGAACACCTTCGACCTACCTGCGGTCTCCCTCATCGATCGACGGCTGACGTCGCTGTGGGAGCAGCCCGACTCACAGGTGGAGTCGGTGCACTTCAACGACAGGTACAGCCTGCGCGCAGCTGATACGCAAGCGGGCCACGCCATGGTGCATCCCCGCGTGATGGCGTTGCTACTGCAGGCACCCCCTGCCATCGAGCGGGTGGATCTCGCCAGAGGATGGACAATCTTCTGGCTCGCGCCTGGGGCGCACACCGCCGACATCGAATATGCCTTGTGGCTCGCCCCGCGCCTCGAAGAGCTCGTGCCCGGATTCCTGCGCAACCGCCGACGGTGAGCCCTCAGTCGACCACGATGCCGGGGCGGAGGTCGTCCGTCGGGGGCTCCCAGCTGGCAGGGTCCGCATCTACCTGGTCGCCGGAGCGGATGTCCTTCACGGAGCCTTCGCCAAACCAGACGAACGGGATGCCGCGGCGCTCGGCGTAGCGGATCTGCTTGCCGAATTTGTCCGCCTTCGGCGCCACCTCGCACGCAATTCCCCTGGCCCGCAGCGCGTTCGCGACACCGATGGATTGCTCGCGCGTGTCCTCGTGATCGACGGCGACGAGCACCACACTCGGCACCACACGATCCGCGCTCACGCGTCCCTTCGAGATCAGCGGGGCGAGGATGCGAGTAATGCCGAAGCTGTAGCCAACGCCAGGGAATACCTGCTTGCCGTCGGCGGCCAGCGAGTCGTACCTGCCGCCAGAGGCGACGGATCCGAGGTGTTCTGATCCGTCGAGGAAGGTTTCGTAGACCGTGCCGGTGTAGTAGTCGAGTCCGCGAGCGATCTTCAGGTCGACGACCAGTCCGTCGGAGTTCGCGACGCGCACCAGCTGTGCGAGTTCGTCAAGGCCCTCATCCAGCATGGGGTGCTGTACCCCGAGTGCGCGGACCTCGTCGACGAATGCATCGTCGCTGCCGTGGATACCGGCCAATGCCACGCACTTGCTGGCCTGTTCGTCGCTCAGTTCAAGCTCGTCGACGAGTAGCGAATGCACGACGGCAGGCCCGACCTTGTCGTACTTATCGACGCGCTGCAGCACCGCCGCGGGTTCGTCGATGCCAAGCCCGCGATAGAACCCCTCCGAGAGCTTGCGGTTATTCACGTGAATGGTGGCGGTGGGAAGGCCGATCTCGTCGTGCAGGCGTCGGAACACGTCGAGCGCGACAAGGGGAATCTCGACGTCGTGGTGGGCCGCCAGGGCGCCTTGCCCGACGATGTCGATGTCGGCCTGCAAAAACTCCCGGTAGCGTCCTTCCTGAGGGCGTTCCCCTCGCCACACCTTCTGCATCTGGTAGCGGCGGAACGGGAACTGCAGGTGCCCGGCGTGCTCGAGCACCCACCTGGCGAACGGCACCGTGAGGTCGAAGTGCAGGCCGAGCTCCGCAGCGTCATCGTCGGCTGCGTGGAGGCGTTTAACGACGTAGATCTCCTTGTCGATTTCTCCCTTGCGCGCAAGCTGCTCAAGAGGCTCGACGGCGCGTGTTTCGATGGGCGCAAAGCCATGGAGTTCGAACGTAGAGCGAACGACGTCGAGCACACGCTGCTCGACGATGCGGCCGGCGGGTAGGAACTCGGGGAAACCGGACAGTGGTTTGGGGCGCGCCATTAGTCCACCTTCAGAAAGTCGTCTTGGAGGTACGGGTTGGTTGCCGCCTCGGCGGCGAGCGTCGTCGCATCCCCGTGGCCGGGAAGCAGCATCAGCTCGTGGTCGAACGCGGTCAGGATGCGACGAAGCGAGTCGCGCATCTCCGCCATGCTACCCCCGGGAAAATCCGTGCGCCCAATGCTGCCGGCGAACACCACGTCGCCTGAGAGCAGCACGCGCTGGTCGCCAGCAGTGACGTCGATGATGGCGGATCCCTTGGTGTGGCCGGGTGCGGGAAGCACCCGCATCCGCATGCCCCCAATCTCCTGCTCGTCGCGCAGTGACACCACCGAGCGAACCGGCGGCAGCTCGTCGGTGCCACCGAGC
The DNA here is from genome assembly GCF_947286155.1 of uncultured Tessaracoccus sp. Lineage (GTDB taxonomy): Bacteria > Actinomycetota > Actinomycetes > Propionibacteriales > Propionibacteriaceae > Arachnia. The sequence continues at coordinate 17,188 of NZ_CAMYPD010000041.1, read as the reverse complement.
ATCTGGGGCAGGAACTTCGCCGAGTTGGGGCTCAGCGCCAATCCAGGTTTGGTCAGGAGTGGCTGATCAGCCTCAGTCAGGTAGAGGGCGATCTCGTGGCGTTCTGCGAGCAGGTGCGCGTCGCCGACGTGGTCAATGTGCCCGTGTGTGCCAAGGAGCGCGACGGGGCGCAACCCGAGCTGCTGAAGTTGAGCGTCGACGAAGTCCGCTCCCTGCAGCCCTGGGTCGACGACGACCACGTCGGGAACGTCGTCGAACGGCTGCAAAACGTAACAATTGGCCTGCCATGGCGAAACTACGAGACGATGAATACGCACAACAGCACCCTATCGGGATAGATTAAACCTATGAGCGAACAGCAAGCGCCCGCAGACTTCGGCCGTGTCGACCCAGATGGCACCGTATATGTCCGCGTTGGTGACACCGAACGAAGCGTCGGACAAATCCCCGACTCCACCCCCGAAGAAGCCCTCGCCTTCTACGTGCGGCGATATGAGAACCTCGAGGCCGAAGTGGTCCTCCTGGAACAGCGCGTCGACGCACAGGCCATGAGCCCGGAAGAAGCGAAAACACGCATTACGACGGCGAAAGCCAACGTGGCCGAGGCGAACGCCGTCGGCAACTTGGAAGCACTGATTGCGCGCCTGGACAAGCTCGCAGAGAAGCTCCCGGCGCAGATTGAGGCACGTAAAGCGGCTCGCGCTGAGCAGAATGCCGCCACGATTGAAGCCAAGACCGCCATGGTTGAAGAAGCCGAGAAGCTGTCGACCGGCAACGACTGGCGCGGCGGCGTCGATCGTTTCCGAGCCCTGCTCGACGAGTGGAAGAAACTCCCCCGCGTTGACAAGGCAACCGACAACGAGTTGTGGCACCGCTTCAGCTCGGCCCGTACCCAGTACACGCGGCGCAGGAAGGCCCACTTCGCGGAACTGAACGCCAAGCGCGACGAGGCGAAGGCGATCAGGGAGGCCATCATCAAGGAGGCTGAGCCGTTGGCTACCTCTACGGATTGGGGTCCGACCTCAGGTGCCTTCCGTGACCTCATGCGCCGCTGGAAGGCTGCCGGCTCGGCCCGCCGCCAAGACGATGACGCATTGTGGGCAAAGTTCCGCGCTATTCAGGACCAGTTCTTCAACGCCCGCACCGAGGCGCAAAACATGATCGATGGCGAGCAGAGTGAGAACCTCACCGCCAAGCAAGCGCTCGTGGAGCAAGTGGAGAAGGACCTCGAAGGCGTGACCGACGCCGAACAGGCGAAGAGCATTCATCGCGATTTCCTCACCAAGTTCAACGAGGTCGGGCATGTGCCCCGCAACGCGATGCGCGACATGGACAACCGCGTCCGGCGCATCAACGAGCGCGTTTCGGACCTCGAGGCCGAGGAATGGCGGCGCACCGACCCGGAGGCACGCCAACGAGCCGATGACATGGTGACGAAGTTCCAAGAACAGGTGGACAAGCTCACCAAGCAGCTTGCCGACGCCGAGGCGAAGGGCGATGAGCGCAAGGCCAAAGACGTGCGCAAGTCGCTCGAAACGTACACCGCGTGGTTGGAGCAGGCGAAGGAGACCTCCGCAGAGTTCACGGCGTAACCCACACTTCATCGACGCCCAGTTCGGCCGCGAGCAGAAGATGCTCGCGGCCGAACTGCGTTTAGCCCTGGGTGCGGTACACGTCGAAGACGCCGGGAATGCGTCGCACCTGGTTGATGATGTGTTTAAGGTGTGTCGGATCGGCTGCCTCAAACGTGATCTTGCCCGTGAACTGGCGCTGTTTCGCCGACTCGATTTTCACCGAGAGGATGTCGATGTGTTGGGCGGCGAGCATGCTGGACACGTCGGAGAGCAGCCCGGTGCGGTCGATGCCGTGCATTTCCAGGGTGACGACGAAGGTATCGCCCGGGTTGTTGCTCCAGCGCACATCGATGATGCGTTCCGGCTGCTCAAGGAGCGACGGCACGTTGTTGCAACTGCGCAAATGCACGCTGACGCCGTCGCCTTTGGTGACGAAGCCGATGATTTCGTCGCCGGGCAATGGCGAACAACACTTCGCGAATTTTGCATCGACGCGGTCATCACCATCCACCAGGATGGACGCTGTCGCGGACACTGGACCGCTGCCGGAGCCGACGTGAGGATCGTCCTCGCTCACGGTGTCGAGCGCCTCGTCCTCTCCCCCGTGCAAGGCGATGAGCTTGCCCACGACGGTGGGGGCCGCAAGCTGCCCCTCCCCGACGGCGTTGTACAGCGACGGCACACCCTTCTGGTTGAGCTCATGGGCCACCGCGGTGAGATTCTCAAGGTTGAGCAGACGCTGTAGCGGGATGCCGTGCCGACGTATCTCGCGTGCCAGCAGGTCTTGGCCTTTTTCGATGGCTTCGTCGCGGCGCTCCCTGGAAAAATGCTGGCGGATCTTCTGCTTCGCCCTCGAGGTAACGACGAAGTTCAGCCAATCTCGGCTGGGGCCTGCCTCCTCTGTTTTGGCAGTGAGGATCTCTACTTTGTCACCCTGTTGCAAGGGCGTGCTGAGTGAGACGAGACGCCCGTTGACGCGGGCACCGATGCAGCGGTATCCCACCTCGGTGTGCACGGAGAATGCGAAGTCGACTGGAGTGGCCCCCACCGGCAGCGCCGTGACCTCGCCCTTGGGCGTGAATACAAAGATTTCGTCGGAGTTGATCTCGAACAGCACCGAATCCAGGAACTCTGACGGATCCTCGGTCTCCTTACTCATCACCGAAAGCTGGTGCATCGCCCGCAGCCCGGCCTCTTCCGGTGTGATCCCGTCCCTGAGGTTCTGCTTGTACTTCCAGTGCGCAGCAACACCGTACTCGGCACGACAATGCATCTCATGCGTGCGGATCTGCAGCTCAACAGGCTCCTTGTTGGAGCCCATCACCGTCGTGTGCAGCGACTGGTACATGTTGAATTTCGGGTTGGCGATGTAGTCCTTGAAGCGCCCAGGAATGGGCTTCCACACTGCGTGCGCCACACCCAGTACCGAGTAGCAATCGCGCTCAGAGTTGACGAGCACGCGCAGCCCAATGAGGTCATAGATGTCGCGGAAGTCACGCCCGCGGACCATCATCTTTTGGTAGATCGAGTAGTAGTGCTTGGGGCGCCCGTACACCGTCGCGTCGATTTTCGCCTCGCGGAGCAGCGTTTGGAACTGCTTAATCAGTTCGCGCAGCGTGGCGTCACGTTCGGGTGCCGCGGAGTCGACCATGTCGACGATCTCTTGGTACACCTTCGGCTCGATGGCCTGGAAGCTCAAATCTTCGAGCTCCCACTTGATCGTGTTCATGCCGAGCCGGTGAGCCAGCGGCGCAAAAATGTTCAGCGTCTCCGTCGCGATCCGAATCTGCTTGTCGGGGCGCAGCGAACCGATGGTGCGCATATTGTGCAGGCGGTCGGCGAGTTTGATGATGAGCACCCGGACTTCCTCCGAGGTGGCCATGATCATCTTGCGAATGGTCTCGGCCTTCGCCGTCTCGCCATAGGTGAGCTTGTCGAGCTTGGTGACGCCGTCCACCATGCGCGCCACTTCGTCGGAGAACTCGCTGCGACACTGCTCCAGCGTGTACTCCGTGTCCTCGACGGTGTCGTGCAGCAGCGCGGCAACGAGCACTGGTTCCGTCATGCCGAGCTCGGCGAGGATCGTCGCGACGGCGAGCGGATGCGTGATGTACGGATCGCCGGATTTGCGCATCTGGCCGGCGTGGTAATGCTCTGCAGTGCGGTAGGCCCGCTCGATGAGCTCAAGGTCAGCCTTCGGATGGTTCGCCTTGACAATCGAGAACAGCGGATCAAGGACAGCCGAGCGCGGACGCACGGAGCCGAGCCGCGCCAGCCGTTGGCGCATGCGCTGCCACGTGAGCTGCTGGTCAGCTACCTCATGCGTTTCCATCGACGCTCCTTGATACATCCATAGTGTCAAATACTACGTCGTTTCGTGATCGCATAGGCTGCCAGCGTGAGAGATCTGGACGTGCAGCTGAGCCGACGACACCTCGCCACCGTGGGCGCGCTGGTAGGCCTGCATGCGTGCGCGCCCGAGCAGGAACCACGTCAGCAACGAGCGACACCGAGAGTATCCGCGTCCCCAGCGTCGGCGAGTTCTCCAACGCCCGCCCAGAGCGCCACGCCGACACCGTCGTCGGCGGGCTCCACGCGTGAGGTGATCGTCAAACAGTTTCAAGACCGATCACCAACGCTGTGGAGCGACGGCAACCACTCGGCGCTGCCGGGGCTCGTTCGGCGCACTGAGTCCGACAGCGTTGTGTTGACGCTGGACGCCTGCGGTGGCAAGCACGGCAGCCGGGTCGACGATGAGCTTCTGAACTACCTGCGCAGCGAGCGCATCCCGGCAGTCGTGTTTCTGAACAAGCGCTGGATCGAGGCCAATGCCGAGGCATTCAACCGGCTCGCCGAGGACTCAGACCTCTTTGAGATCGGCAACCACGGCACCCGTCATGTGCCGCTCTCAGTCACTGGCCGCTCACAGTACGGCATCGCTGGCACCCGCAACGCCGGCGAGGTATTCGACGAGATCATGGAGAACCACACATTCCTCACCGGTGAGCTCGGGACACCGCCGCGATACTTCCGTACCGGAACGGCGTGGTACGACGACGTCGCCGTCAAGATCGTGCGCGCCTTAGGCGAGGTTCCCGTCGGCTTTGATATCAACGGTGATGCTGGCGCCACGTTCACCGCCGAGCAAGTGGCGAATTCCGTGCAACAGGCGAGGGCTGGCTCGATCATCTTGTGCCACTGCAATCAGCCGCGTGGCGACACCTACGAAGGGCTGCGCATTGCACTGCCGAAACTTCGCGCTTCCGGGCTGACGTTTACAACGCTCGCTGAGGCTGGGGTCTAGTCGTCGTCGTTCTGTATGGCCTTCGGGTCGGCGGGAGCGGCGCGACGGATCACGATGAGCTGGTCACCGGTTTCGATGCGGGCCACTGTCGAGTCGTAGAAGCGGCGCAGCGTGTCGTTACGGACGACGCCGATGACGTTCTCCCCCACCACCGACGACGGCGACTGACCCACTTCCTCCGGCAACGCCTGACGCTGATGCACCTCGAGGCCCTCACCACCGGTCAACATGTCTTGGATGATCGCGCCCAAGTCCGGACCGATGGCAGACAGACCGACGAGCCTGCCCACTGTCTCTGAACTCGTCACGACGCTCGTGGCACCGGATTGCTTCACCAGCGGCACGTTTTGGTGCTCGCGCACGGCCACAACGACGTTCGCCGTCGGGTTGAGCTGGCGCACCGTCAAGGTGGTGAGGATGGCGGCGTCGTCGCGGTCCAGACAGATCACCACTTCTTGCGCTTTCGGCACCTCTGCGCGACGGAGCAAGTCGCGGCGGGTGGCGTCGCCGAGGAATGCGGCGAGACCGTCGAAGTTGGCATCGGCGATGGCCGAATCCTTGTCGTCGATGACGACGATCTTCTCGGGCTTCTCCCCCTGGCGACGCAGCGTGTTCACCGCAGAACGGCCCTTGGTGCCGTAACCAATAACGACGATGTGGTTGCGCATTCTTCTCCTCCAACGCGCATCTCGGATCGAGCGGCTGCCCTCATTAGCCAGCACCTCAATGGTGGTGCCAACCAACAGCACCAGGAAGCCGATCCTGAGCGGCGTGATGACGATGATGTTGAGCAGCCGAGCGTGCGGCGCGACAGGCGTAATATCCCCGTAGCCGGTGGTGGTGAGCGTCACTGTGGCGTAGTAGAGGGCATCGATGAATCCGACGCCATCCTGCCCGACGTTGTCGCTGTAGGCAGGCGCGTCCACCCACACGATGAGCGTACAAATCAGCAGCAGCATGAACGCGAGGATGCCCCGGCGCGCAAGCTCCTTGAACGGAGACTCCGCAACCCGGGGCAAGCTCACCAGCGCGAGCGGGCCGGCCTTCAGCCGCGATGCCATGGATCAGCCCTGCACGAGCGAACTGAGACGGGCGATGCCCTGATCTTCCAGCACCTTGCGACCGCCGAGTTCAGCGAGTTCGAGCACCACCGCGACGTGCACAAGCTCGGCACCCAGCTGACGCAGCAAACCAGCGGTGGCCGCGACAGTGCCGCCGGTGGCGAGCACGTCGTCGATCACCAGTACACGAGCCCCCGGCTCGATCGCATTGCGATGCACCGTGAGCGTCTCAGATCCGTACTCGAGATCGAACGACTGGGAGTACACATCACCGGGCAGCTTGCCGGGTTTCCGCACGGGCACAAATCCGGCGTTCAGCTGCAGCGCCACCGGAGCCGCGAAGATGAACCCGCGAGCCTCCATGCCCACCACCGCATCGATACCATCCGGCGCCGAGGCGGCCAACGCATCGACTGCCTTCTGAAACCCCGTCGGGGATGCGAGCAGCGGAGTGATGTCTTTGAACACGATCCCCGGTTTGGGGAAATCGCGCACATCCGTGATCAGCGCCGCGATGTCGTCGTTCATTTCTTCCCCTTGCGCTGGGCGCGGGTCTGATGCGTACGACGCTGACGGCGTTCGAGCGGAACACTCGGTGCCGTAGCAGCGGCGACGGGCTGGGCGTCGTCGGTTTCCTCGATCTCCTGCGCTTTGGCCTGCGCACGATGCTCGTCGCGGGCACGGCGCTTCTCCAGCGTCGCGCGATGTTCGCGCATTTCCGGGGTACGCTCCGTGAACCAGGCCAGCAGCGGAGTCGCGATGAAGATCGACGAAAACGCGCCTGCGATCATGCCGACGAGCAGCGCCAGACCGAGATCTTGCAGGGGGTTAGAGTTGCCGATGACACCAGCCAGCAGCATCGCGGTGACGGGGAGCACGCCGATGACGGTGGTGTTCACTGAACGTACCAGCACCTGGTTGATGGCGAGGTTGGCCTGCTGTGAGTACGTCTTGGTGCTGTGCTCCAGGTCCTTGACGTTCTCTCGCACCTTGTCGAACACCACCACGGTGTCGTAGAGCGAGTAGCCGAGGATGGTCAAAATACCGATCAAGGTAGACGGCGTGACGGTGAACCCGACGAGGGCGTAGACGCCGAGCGTGACGATCACGTCGTGCGCCAGGGCGATCACGGCTGCCACCGCCATGCGCCAGTTGCGGAAGTAGGTGGCGATCAGGAGCATCACCAGCGCGATGAATACAACCACCGCGGTGGCGGCGTCGCGAGAAATCTTGTCGCCCCACGAGCCGCCAATGGTGTTGTAGGTGACCTGCTCAACATCGGCGCCCACAACCTTCGCGATGTCCTCACGCGTTTGGGTGATCTCCGACGGCGTGAGCGAGCGCGTCTGCACTCGCACTGCGGAATCGCCGATGGAGAACACCTGCGCATCGAGATCCTGGATGGCGAACTCGCTGGTGGCGTCTCGGACATCTTGGATGGTTTCTCCCTGCACCTCGATGGGTGCCTGGAAGTCGGTGCCGCCACGGAACTCGATGCCGAGGGTGAGCTGCTTGAAGATCAGCACGAGGATCGAGATCAGCACGACGGCTGCCGTGATGGTGAACCACATCTTGCGGTTCTTGATGAAGTCGTAGCTGAGCTTGCCTGAGTACAGGCGGTGAGCGATGCTCTCCTTCGGAGCCTTGGTCGTCTCCGACATCTCAGGCCTCCTTCCGTTTGGTACGACGGCCGAGCAGCCGCTCACGCGAGACACCCATCTTGTCGGGGCTCAACCCGGAAAGACGGTGCCCCTCGCCGAAGAACTTGGTGCGCCCCAGCAGCGTGACGACGGGCTTCGTGAAGAACACGACGAGCACGAGGTTGATGAATGTCGTGAGGCCCAGGGAGAAGGCGAACCCCTGCACGCCTCCGACGGCCAGCACGTACAACACGATGGCGGACAGGATCTGCACCGCATTGGCGACGAAGATGGTGCTGCGCGCCTTCTTCCATCCCGATTCGAGCGAGGAGCGGAGGCTGCGGCCCTCTCGAATCTCGTCTCGTATTCGCTCGAAGTAGATGATGAACGCATCGGCTGTCACGGCGATACCGACGATGGCGCCAGCGATGGCGGGCAGGCTCAATGTGAAGCCCACGGCCGTGCCGAGCAGCGTCATCATGACGTAGGTGGTCACGCCGGCCAGCCCGAGCGACATGAGCACGACGAGCCCGAGACCCCGGTAGTAGAACAGGGCATACATGGCGACGATGGCGAGCCCTAGAGCACCGGCGATGAGGCCGACGCGCAGCTGCTCGCCACCCAGCGTCGGGGACACGCTCTCAACCTGCGACGGCTCAAAGTTGAGCGGCAGCGAACCGAACTTCAGCACATTCGCGAGCTGCCCAGCCTCTTCGGGCGTGAACTGGCCGGAGATCTGTGCCTGCCCGTTCATGATGGGAACATTCACCCTCGCGGCCGAACGCACCTTGCCGTCCAGCACAATGGCAAACATATTCGTCGGTTCGGGCTTGCTCACCAGCGCTTGCGTCATCTTCCCGAACCGCGAAGTGCCTTCATTGTCGAACTCGAGCGCGACAACCCAGCCAACGTCGTTTTGGGGCACCTCAGCGCGCGCGTTCGTGACGTTCTTACCCTGCACCGCGACCGGGCCGAGCAGGTACTTGGTGGCGCCGGCGTCGTCGCAGACAGTCTGCGCTTGATCGAGTACATCAGTGGGATCGTCGTTGCACTGATACTCCTGGAACCCCTGGTTATCGTCGTTGCTGGGCTGAAACGCCAGCACCTGGTCGACACCGAGTATCTGACCCTTGTTGCCCTCGGGGCGAGGCAGCGGGCTGACCTTGTCCTGTTCCTTCGAGTTTTCCTCAGTCGGCTGGGCAGGTGTGGCATTGAATACCTGTCGGAACTCCAACTGCGCGGTGGCGCCGACGAGTTCCACCAGGTCTTCGCGGGAGACGTTCGGTGCAGAGACGATGATGTTGCGGTCGCCCATGGTGGTCACCGACGCCTCGCCGACGCCCATGCCGTCGACACGCTGCTGGATGATGCTGACCGCGAGGTCGAGAGACTCTTGTGACACCGTCGGGTTGGTGGCGGTGAGCGTAATCGTCATGCCGCCCTGCAGGTCAAGACCAAGCTTGGGGGCCCAAGTCTTGGTGCCGGCCATGATGCCGAACAGGAGGGCGATGACGGCGAGGAGGCCGATAACGGCGAAGCCCGGCCTTGAACGCTTACGTGATGTGGTTGCCAAGTGAGTGCCTCAGGAACTAGCGGTTGGCTTGCGGGTCTGCGTTGGGCGTGTACGGATCGTCGGACTCCTCCGACTTGCCCAGCACGTCGTCGAGCTCCTCGTCGGTGGCGACGGTGTCGTCGAGGTCAGCCTCCACGTCATTACCTTCGCCCTCGTAGACGAACTCCTCGTCATCGTCGGTGACAACCTTGGAGATGTGGCCCTTCACGACGGTGATCTCAACGCCCGGCGCGACCTCAACAATCATCTGGCGCTCCCCCATGTGCAGCACGGTGGCGTAGATGCCGGAGGTCAACAGCACGCGGGTGCCGGGCTCAACGGCATTCACCATTTCCTGATGTTCTCGCATCCTCTTCTGCTGCGGGCGAATCATGAGGAAGTACATGATGGCGCCAAAGATGACGATCATCAGCAGTAAATCGAGGCCAGGAGGCATGGAACAAACTTTCGTCGAATCGGTCAGGGATGGTTTGCGCGCAAACCACCGTTCACAATAGCTCAACCGCCGTGAAAACGCCGCAACGCTAGCCGCCGAAGAGCGAATCAGGTGCGGTGTTGGGCGCCGTCATGCCCAGGTGTGTGTACGCCGACGGTGTAGCCACCCGGCCCCGCGGGGTGCGCATCATGAATCCTTGCCGGATCAGGAACGGTTCGGCCACTTCGGCGACCGTGTCGACCTCCTCGCCGACGCTGAGTGCGAGTGTCGAGAGCCCGACGGGGCCTCCCCCAAACTTCTCCACGAGCGAGAGCAGCACCGAGCGGTCGAGTCTGTCGAGCCCCCGCTCGTCGACCTCGTAGAGTTCGAGCGCGGCGCGGGCGACGTCGCGCTGGAGCGTCGCGTGGCCTTTGACTTGCCCGTAGTCACGGACCCGTCGAAGCAGGCGGTTCGCGATCCGCGGTGTGCCGCGGCTGCGCGAGGCGATCTCCGTCGCGGCGTCCGATGCCAGATCTACCTCCAACTTCGATGCGGAGACGGCGACGATGCCGGCGAGGGCATCGTCTTCGTAGAAGTCGAGCTGGGCGGTGAATCCGAAGCGATCGCGTAGCGGGCCTGGTAGGAGCCCTGCCCTGGTGGTGGCACCGACGAGTGTGAACTGTGGCAGGTCGATTGGAATGGCGGTAGCGCCTGGGCCCTTGCCCACCACCACGTCGACGCGGAAGTCTTCCATCGCCAGGTACAGCATTTCCTCAGCGGGTTTGGACAGGCGGTGGATCTCGTCGATGAACAGCACCTCGTGCTCGTCGAGGCCGGAGAGGATGGCGGCGAGATCACCGGCGTGCTGGATCGCAGGCCCTGAGGTGATGCGCAGGTTCACGCCGAGCTCGTTGGCGATGATCATGGCGAGCGTGGTTTTGCCGAGCCCGGGCGGGCCGGACAGCAGCACGTGATCGGGTGCGGTGCCACGGTGGCGGGCAGCGTCGAGCACGAGCCCGAGTTGCTCGCGCACCCTCGGCTGGCCCTCAAATTCGGTGAGCAACTTGGGGCGGAGCGCCGACTCGAAGTCGCGCTCCCCTACGGTGGCCTCGGGATCGACGGGCGACGGTTCGGTCATCGCTTCGCCAATCTACTCAGCGCGGCACGCATGAGCGTCGCGATGGGAACGTTCGGGTCTTTCTCGACGAGCGGAGCAACATGTTCACATGCCGTTTGAGCGTCCTTCGACGACCACCCGAGGCCTTCCAAACCTTCCGTCACCTGCTTCTTCCACACCGCATCGTTGGCGACGAGAACGGGCGCGGGCGCTTCGTCGTCGGAGAGGAGCAGCACCTTGTCTTTCAGCTCCAGGATGATCTTCTGCGCGCCCTTCGGGCCGATGCCTGGCACGGAGGTGAGACGCCTGGTGTCTTCGGATGCGATCACCTGCCGCAGCTCACCTGGGTTGAAGACGCTCAACATGGCGGCAGCCACCTTGGGGCCAACGCCCGACGCGGTCTGCACCAGTTCGAAGGCATCGCGCTCGGCGGGCGTGGCAAACCCCCACATCGTCAGCGAGTCTTCTCTCACGACGAGGCTCGTGTGCACGGTGTGCACTTCCCCGATGCGGAGCGTTGCGGCGGTATTTGCGTTCGTGTTGGCGCGGTAACCCACACCGGCCACCTCAATGATGAATGACGTGGCCCCGGCGTACGTCACCTGCCCGGTGAGTTGCGCGATCATCGTCTTCCTTTCGCAGCGGCCACGGCGGCCGCGTATCGGTTCGTGCGTACTCCGCGCCAGCCATGCGTGATGGCCACGGCGAGCGCGTCGGCGGCGTCCGCCGGACGTGGTGGCGCTGAAAGTTTGAGAATGCGGGTGATCATGGCTGCGACTTGGGCTTTGTCTGCGCTGCCCGAGCCCGTGACGGCGGCCTTCACCTCGCTCGGCGTGTGATAGGTGACGTCGAGACCGGCATGTTCTCCGACGAGCGAAGCCACGCCCGCGGCCTGCATCGTGTCCATCACCGAGCTGCGATTGTGCTGCGCAAACACGCGCTCGATGGCCATCGCGTCGGGGCTGTGTTCGCGGACCCATTCGGCGATGCCGGACTCGATCATGACTAGGCGCTTCGGCGTCGAAAGCTCAGCGGGTGTTCGCACGACACCGACTGCGACGAAGGAAGCCCGCCCCACCGTCGCATCAACAACCCCGATCCCACACCTGGTGAGACCGGGGTCAATGCCGATGACTCGCACCTCGTCCGCTCAGTCCTCAGCGTCGAGTGCGGCTTCCACCTCGGGAGCCAGGTCGATGTTCGTGAACACGTTTTGTACGTCGTCGGAGTCCTCGAGCGCGTCGATGATGTTGAACACTTTCTTTGCGGTGTCGACGTCGGTGACGGTGGTGTCGAACGATGCTACGAACTGTACTTCCGCGGATTCGTACTCGAGCCCGGCTGATTCCACGGCCTTACGCACCTCAACGACATCGTTGGGGTCGCTCATGGCTTCCCAGTTGTCGCCGGCGTCTTCGACCTCTTCGAGCCCGGCCTCGAGCGCGGCTTCCATCACGTCGTCCTCGCTCAGCACGCGCCCGCCCTGCTGTTTGGCGATCGTCACGACGCCCTTGCGCGCGAACATGCGCTGCACGGAACCGACGTCAGCCATGGTGCCGCCGTTGCGGGTGACACCCATGCGCACCTCGGTGGCGGAACGGTTGCGGTTGTCGGTGAGGCACTCAATGAGGATGGCAACGCCGGAGGGGCCGTACGCCTCGTACATGATGTTCTCGTACGAAGCACCGCCCGACTCGACACCAGATCCGCGCTTAACGGCGCGATCGATGTTGTCGTTGGGGACGGACGACTTCTTCGCCTTCTGGATGGCGTCATACAGCGTCGGGTTTCCGCCGGGGTCACCGCCACCTGTGCGGGCTGCGACTTCGATGTTCTTAATCAGCTTGGCAAACAACTTGCCGCGCTTAGCATCGAGGGCAGCCTTCTTATGCTTGGTTGTGGCCCACTTGGAGTGACCCGCCATTGACACCCTTCCTTTCAACAAGCGAACGTGCGTTCAAGTCTATAGGAGCTTTCGGAAAAGGCCGTTACCGCCAGATTCGCCGGCGTGCTCCCTCGTTCCTGGGTTCGGCTTGGTCCCAGAGCCGACGCCACTTCGCAGCTCGGGGCGAGGCCGGTGCGTCGCCGCTGGTTCTGCGACGTTCCACGTCCCACCAGGACAGCTCTCCTTCGCCGACGAGATGCTCCACTCGGGCTTGCACCTCATCGGTGACATCGTCGATGGAGCGGGTGGCAACGTGCACCGGAGCTCCAAACCGAACCGATACTTTGGGTTTGTTGCGCAATCGCAGTTTCAGCGTATCCGCAAGCCGGAACGAGCCCACGAGCCCCACGGGCACCACCGCGATGGAGTGCTGTTTCGCGAGTTCAGCGGCCGTGAAGTCGAACTCACCGACGAGCCGCTCGCCAGATGGTTCGCTGGAGAACACGACGACGTTGCGGCCTTTGCTGAGCGCGCGGCTGAGCCGGCGGGTGGTCGGGCGCAGCGAGCGAGGCAGGGCAAGTGCCAGCACCTGCTGATCGAGCGTGCCTGCTTCGTTGACCGCGAACACAAACGGGGTCTCGAGCCCGACGAGCGCATCGCCGCCCACGACTTCGACGTCAAAGCGCGGCCACAGCGCGGCCAGTACACGGATGCGCCGGGCGTAGTCACGCGCCAGTCGGAGGTTGTTGCCTGTGCGGCGTGGCTGCGACGTCTGCGGTGAAGGACGGCGAACACCCATCGCTGCTAAGTCCTTGAACAGTGTGAGCTTGGGGCCGCGTCGGGGCTTCTGACTGCGAGCCCACGACTTGAGCTGGCGGGTCATTGGACGTCTCCCAGCGGGAGCCCTGGGCCATGCAGATACGTGACGACTGGGTGGCGCCCCACCTTGTCACTCGCGATTTCCAGCGCATCAGCGAACGTCGTTGCCGCGCGATGCCCGAAGAGGTCAGCGGTGAGCCTGTTGCCTCCCACCCAAATCACATCTGCGAATTGCTCGGTGGCTTCACACACGCGGTACCAGTACTGGAACGTGCGCAGCGGATGGTCGGCGAACTGTTTGCGGTAGAGGTCTACGTACCACTGATCCGCGCACGCGGCCTGTTCAAACTCTCCCATCTCCGACGGGGTGAGGGTCTGCGGCAGCACCTTGGCAAAGAAGTCGGAGGCCGAGGACTGGCGACGGTTGGAAAAGCGCGGCGTGAGCGGGTGCATGGCAATGGCGACTCCACGCTCATGGGCGTACGGCTTGCCCATCGTGGCACCGATGCGCCGAACGAGTGCATGATGCGCGGCGTTGATCGGGGAACCGCACGCGTCGCCTTCGTCGAAGCTGCCTCCCCACACTGGCGTCACCACGACATCCGCCTGCTTGGGCAGTTCGACGACGTTGGCTGCCACCCACACCGCTGCGGCCTCGGAGAACACCTTGGTTGATTCGCCACTGACGACGTCGACGACTGCGTAGTCGGCCACCGGCGCGCCGTGGAACCGTCGGCCCGCGATCTTCGGTACGAGGGCTCCCAGCTGCCGTACCGTCGCGAAGGACATGCGATCAGCCAACGACCACTCCCATTCGCGCTCACCCGCGAAGTGCAGCGGGCCTGGGAAGAAGGGCTGACCGAGCACGGCCTGGATAGCAAACACGTCGAACGCTTCGAGCACCGTCGAATGCACCTTCTCCGTGAACGTAGCCTCGGGGGCGGCTCCACCGACACGTCGCAACGTCTCGACGTCGAGGATGCTGCTCGTGAACGGGCTGGCTCCGCCTCGACCAAACTGGGTACCGATGGTGACCACCACATCGGATTGTGCGACCCGACGGTTGACCTTCACCGGGTGACCGTCCACCTTGCCGATCTCCACAAGATCGGTAGCGGTCACGTCGTGGCTCTCGATGCGTCCGTCGGGCTGGAAGCTCGTTGCGACGCGGTCGCCCAGTGCGCGGGTGATGTCGAAGGCGCTCCAGCGCTTGTGCAACCCGCCGGCGATCACGATGGCGACGTCGTCGACGAGCTGCTTCGCGGCAACCTCCAGTACGCGCTCGAGGATGCTTTGCCGAATATCGAAGCGCATGCGTGGCCGGGGGCGCTCGTCGTCGACCACCACGATGGTCAGTTTCGTGCCTGTCTTGAGCCGTTCAGCGAACGCGACGCCGTCGTTGGGTGCTGCGAGGGCAGAGTCGATGAGGCTCATCGGGTCGGTTGACGGCGTAGCCTCCGCGCCGTACACCACCTGCGTGCCCAGCCCGAGCTTGCTAAGCCCAAGCTGTTGGCCGGAAAGGGTGAGCAGTGCCGGGGTCTTCTCGTCGACCTCGATCACGAATCCAGGACGTGACATGGAAATCCTTTCTTACGCCTTGGGCATCTTCCAACGAGGAATGGGGCTGAGTGCAGGCCAGTCGACGAGCGACCACCCGCGTTGCTTTGCGGCACGCATGAGGCCGATGTCGGGGCTGACTACAAGGGGGTACCCCACCGAGCTCAGCATAGGGAGATCCACGTGCGAATCGGCGTACGCGTACGAGTGTTCGAGATCAATGCCATGCAGGGCCGCGAAGTGCCTGAGCCACGCCGAACGAGATTCACCCACCATCGGTGGGCCACTCAGGAATCCCGTGCACTTGCCGTTCTCGTTCGTGGCGAGATCCGCCGCGACGATCACGTCGAACAGGCCTTCAAATGGCCTGGTCAGCGGGCGAATGACGCCCGTCATGAGCACGGTGGTGTGCCCGGCGTCGCGATGCTCGCGGATGCGCCTGATCGCGTCGGGCGACATGCGGTCGAGAATGAGCGGTGCCAGACGTTCGTCGACGTACTGTTCTAACGCCTCCAGATCTGCACCCTCGTAGCGGCGGTAGATGGAACGCAAGAACACGCCGCGGTCGCGCCGTTCGGCGCCCAGATAGTTGGGTAATGCTGTCACAAGCTTCGCGAGCTCCGCCACCCGTCCGAAGGGCGAGAGTTCCGGCATCTTCGACCACAGGTACGTCTCAATCACGTTGGTGGCCATCACCGTGCCGTCGAGGTCGAACGCCGCGAGCACCGGCGTATCCGACGGCTCAATGTCGCGGAACGTGGGCTGACGGTTGGCGCGGCGCTTTCGCCTGGCGGCTGCGCGCTTCTCCGGGTCGCAGACGGACGGAGCATGGACGTCCTGCATGTAGTGCGTCCAGTCGAATGCAGCCGAGTCGAAGCCGAATCGCTCCTTGTCGTCGGGGTGCAGCGAGTTGTGCAGCGCGAGGGTGCAGTCGTCGACGAAGTGCAGCTCAGACTGTAGGTACTCGCCGTACAAGGTGAGGTACTTATTGAGGAAGTCGAGTTGCTTGCGCGACTGGTCGACCTGCGTCGCCAACTTCCGCACGCCCTTACCACGCGGCGCGAAGCTCAACAGCTTGTCGGCGACCTTGGTGGCCTTGCCACCTAGCCACATCATGCGTTCGACGGGTTCCGCGCCGGGGAACTTCCACGTCGCAAGCGGCGTCGATGCGGTGCCGTGGTTATAGGGGTGCTCCTCGAAGTAGGCACGCACCTGTTCGTAGATGCCGCGGAAGGTCAGCGGGTTCCTGGCGCCCGAGGCACAGTGATAGAACTCCGGCTGGCCGATCTCGGGCTCGGTGGCGCACACGGCGATGATGGTGTTCACCACGTAGTCACAAGGAATGATGTCGATCACCGCATCCGGCGACGCGGGGAACTCGGGCAGCTGTCCGCGCCCATACGCGAGGATGATGGGGTCGGCCATCTTGAAGCCCTCGATCCACCCCGGGTGCGGGTAGCGCAGGGATGATTCGACGATCGCCGGGCGCACGATGGACACCTGGATGTCTTTGCACATGTCGGCCACCACGCGCTCACCCATCGCCTTCGCGAAGGTGTACACGTCGGTCCAGCCGAGCGAACGCGCGCGTTCCGTACCGGCGGCTACGAGCTCCTTCTGCACCCATTCGACCCGCCGCCGCTCGGTATCTTCTGACGTGGTGAGGTATCCGGCCTGACGATGCAGCGCCTCGGCCTGCTTGCGCAGTTTGGTGAGTTGCTCGGGAGAACGCGACGCCGCCTCAAGGTGTTCTGCCATCTGCAGCGCGGCTTCGGTTTCCACCATGTAGTCGACATCGTGCGCGTGCGCCGTTTCCGGGATTGCGCCGCGACGTCGACCGGCGGTGTAGGCCGTCGAGACGTGGATGTAGTGCGGAATACGCTCGAGTTCGCCCTTGTCGTCGGTCACGGATTCGAGGAAGCGCCCCAGCAACGCCTGGGTGCCCAGCACATTGGTTTTGAACGCCTGGTCGATGGGCGGATCGAACGACACGTCACCCGCGCAGTGGATGAGGACATCGATGTCGCGCGGCAGCTCCGGAACGTTCGGCAGGTCGCCAGGAATAACCTCGACGCGCTCCTCCAGCAGCGCCTCGACGGAGCCAGCGCGCTCAACAACCTCGGCGAAGATGTCTTTCCCGAGCAGCTCCTTCACGCGATCTTCCGCCGTGAGCGAGCCCTTCGGGCGCACCAATACCGCGGTGCGCGTTTGCGGGCAATCGTTGAGGAACGCCCACAGCATCT
>NZ_CAMYPD010000040.1 GCF_947286155.1 uncultured Tessaracoccus sp. | reverse complement strand
TTGGATGTAGGCGTTGCGGATTTTGCGCCAGCGGTGGTCGTAGCGCTTGTTGATCGCGGGGTCACGCTGATACCTCCGGTACCGCTGGTCTTCTGCTTTGGCGTGGGTCTTGCAGAAGCGGTGGTCGGTGAGTTCTGGGCAGCCTGGTTGGGAGCAGGGGCGTTTCGGTTTGCTCGGCACCACACCCACCTCCCACGAATACGGCAAGACCCCCAGACGGGCTACCGAGATGCGTCGGGGGTCTTGGCCTAGTTGTCAACCGCTTACTACGTTACGGGGCTGATCGTCGGAAATCATCCGCGTTTGCCGACACCTTTTATCGGGTGGGTTCATAAACCGCTCGGCCCATACAACGCCGTCGCCAACCGCCCCAGCGCCCGCGACTTCTTTTGGTGCGCGGTGGAGCGTTCGACGTAGAAGTGGTCACACACCAGGTTCACCGCATCCTCCTGTGAGCCGTCGCCGAGGAAGAATGCCTCGAGCACAAACCTGTCATCCTCCGACAGCAAGCCCCAGGCTGGGAGGAACCAGTCGAGGTATTCGCGGGCTTGGCGTTGGCGTTCGGCGAGCAGGTCGATCTTGTCCAAGGTCGCAGCAATCCTGTTTTCGTTACCGTGCGGGTTCACATAGCGCGGCAGGCCATCCAACCTGGGTGACGCCGGGTGGACGAGATCCTCCCGAAGCTGATCTGCCACGTGGCTGGTGTCTCCTGCGGCGTGTTCCATCAGCGGGAAGTCCTGCAGGGCGGCGATCGCGGCCTTGCGGGTGTCTAAGTATCGGGTCATGACATGCATTCGGTGTGCTCCTTCGAGGTGTGTAGTTCGTGAGTGACTGCGTCGATCAGCGCGGCCTGCGTCAGGTTCTTCGACTCCAGGGCTGTGAGGACGGCGTCGTCGAGGGTTCCGGTGGTGGCTAGGTGGGTGATCGTCACCGGCTCGGACTGGCCTTGCCGATACAGGCGCGCATTCGTTTGTTGGTAAAGCTCGAGGCTCCAGGTCAGAGAGAACCAGACGAGCAGGTTTCCACCTGCCTGGAGGTTCAGGCCATGCCCGGCAGAGGCCGGGTGGATCAGCGCGAGCGGGATCTGGCGCGCATTCCACGCCTCGATGTCGCTGCTGGTTTTGAGCTCTCGAGCCTGTGGGAATCGTTCGGTGATTCGTTGTAGGTCGTGTTTGAACCAGTACGCCACCAGTAGGGGCTGACCGTTGGCTGCCTCGACGAGGTCTTCGAGTGCGTCGAGTTTCCGGTCGTGCACCTCGATGACCTCCCCGTGTTCGTCGTAGATCGCACCCGAGGCGAGTTGCAAGAGCTTGCCAGAGAGCGCGGCGGCGTTCGCAGCGTCAACGATCTGCCCGTCGAGGTCGAGCACCATCTCGTCCCGCAACCGCTCATATACCGCCCGCTCCCTGCCATCCAACGTTACTGACTGAGTGGTGACGGTGAGTTCAGGCAGTTGGAGGTGGTCGGTGGTGCGCATCGACAACGTGATGTCACCGATCGCGGCATAGATCTGGTCCTCAGCACCTGGGCGGGGTTTGTAGGTGAAGATCTGCATGCCGTTGCGTTTGTCGGGGACGAACCAGCGGTTGCGATAGTGGGAGATGAACCTGCCGAGACGCTGGCCTTCGTCCAGGAGCCGGAACTGCGCCCACACATCCATCAACCCATTCGAGGCTGGCGTGCCGGTCAGACCTACGATCCGCGCGATCCGTGGGCGGACGGTGGCGAGGGCTTTGAAGCGCTGCGCCCGATGATTCTTGAAGCTGGAGAGTTCGTCGATGACGACCATGTCGAACGGCCACGCGCCTCCGAGCTGTTTGACCAGCCAGGGGACGTTCTCCCGGTTGATGACGGTCACCATCGCATTCCGTGCAAGCGCGTCTAGCCGATCCTGTTTTGTGCCGATGGCGATGGCGATCGTCAGCCCCGCGAGGTGATCCCACTTCCGGGCCTCCGTGGGCCAGGTGTCTCGGGCGACGCGTAGCGGGGCGATAATCAACACTCGCCGCACCTGAAAAGATTCCAGGAGGAGGTTCCAGATCGCGGTCAGGGTGATCACAGTCTTGCCCATGCCAAGGCCAAGGAACACGGCGGCTTGCGGGTGGGTCTCGATGAAGGCGGTGGCCTGTCGCTGGTAGTTATGCGGCTGATAATGCATCGAGCACCTCCTCAACGCCTGCCAGGCTGTCGACGACGAGCACGGTCATGCCGTGTTCCTTGAGCTGCTTCATGCGGCGGTGTTGTATGGGGCGGGGTTGGCGTCCGGGTGCTTTGAGTTCGACGAAGACGACGCGTCCATGGTGGATGCAGATGCGGTCTGGGACACCATTGGTGCCGGGGCTGAGGAGTTTCCAGCAGATGCCGCCAGACGCTTCAACGCTGTGTTTCAGGGCTTGTTCGATGTGGTGTTCGTTCATGGTCGTAGTACCTCGAGGTTTGTGTGAGGTGACGACCGGTGACGAGTCAATCCATACCTTTTATATAGAGAAATACACTCTGTATTTTCCTTACGCGGGGTATAGAACTGATCGTCATCGGTCGTCACATTCAGTGGCTTAGTGGGTGGTGTCGAATTCGGATTTGATGGCTAAACCGTGGACGAACATGCCGTTTCTGGTTTTCTTGCGCACATAACCGGCTTGTTCGACGGCGGCGTTGAAATCCATCATTGGACGAGCCCACCCGGCAGTGTTTTGCGCCCACGCCCGGTAGGTCTGGTAGAGATCGCCCGCACGCTCTGACAGGCCAGGGTCGACATCGCAGGAGTCCTCGAGGAATTGGGTGAACCAGTCGTTGTCTTCCCGGTAGGCCGCTGAGGCTTCCACGACCTGCCGGGGCGGGTTGAGGTGGTAGTCCTCTGTGTGGATGAGGCGTGCGCCGTCCATGATCCACGCCAGAATCGCCCCGCCAGCGTGCTGATAGAGGTAGTCGGCGTAGTTCTTGATGTCGCTAGATCCTTCGATTTTCGCTTCGAACGGGATGACGATCAGCCGCCGCCAAATACCCGCATCCATAGCCCCCACCCTGGGTAGGTGGTTGGTGTAGAGGATGAGGGTGTGGGAGGGCGTGAAGGCGAAAGGGTCTTTGAATTTCTTTTCCGCCGAGATTTCATCGGTGGAAGCAAGCTGTTTCACATTCGAGGTCGATAGCCGCATCCCTTCCTCGGTCTCGGCCGCGATCAGCAGACGTTTTCCGCGTGCTTCGGCTAGTTCGGGTTTGACGTTGCGCCGCACCCCGACGGTAAGCGCGTCTGCCGAGATCGAGCCGGAGTAGTTGCCCAGCACGCGGGCGATCGTGTTCCAGAACGTGGATTTGCCGTTGCGGCCGTCCCCGTAGGCGATGACGAGCGCTTCAACGAATACCTGCCCGATCGCCGCCAACCCAACAATCCGCTGCACATATCCAATCAACTCTTGGTCGCCTTGGAAAAACACATCCAGGGCTTCGGCCCAGATCTCGGCACCCTCAGTGCTTGGGTCACAGCTGGTCTGTTTCGTGATCAGATCCGCCGGATCATTTGGTCTACCCGAACCGAGCCCGAGGCGTAGATCGTAGGTAGCTGTCGGGGTGTTGAGCAGGTAGGGATCCTGGTCAAGGTCGCGAGTGCGTACCTGCAGGATCGGCCCGGCCTCCCGCAGTGTGGCGGTGATATTGCGCGAGAGTCTGCGGTTGAGCGCGAACTTTCGGTACGCGAGTGCTTCTTCGTGAGCGGTAAATGCATCGATTTGGGTACCGGAGAGTTTGGCTGCGCCGCGTGCTTTCGACGAGGCCGAGGCGATCACCAGGTCAGCGCCCGTGGCCTGCATGCGTTCCCACGCCTGAGCAACGTGGGCGTTGGCCTCATCTAGCTGGCGGGCGGTCAGTTCTTGAGCAACGCCTTGTGCTGACAGGTCGTTTTCGACCCAGAATCCGCCCTCGAACACCAGCCAGCGGGTGGCCAGCGAGTAGCGGATTTTAGAGGCGTATTCGCCTGCAAGCGTGTCGGCCTGCCCGACGTCTGTGAAGTCTTCCGGCTTCAATCCTGTGAGTGCGGCATACACTTCTGGGGGCACGTAGCCGGGACTGGTCGCGACCTTGGTGGCGAACCGCAACGCCGAGGTCCAAATGCTCTCCACTTCTAGGGCTGGTAGGGGTGGTTCGCACAGCCCGGCTTTGCGGTCGAACAGTTCACGGGCTTGCGGACTATCCCCGTAGCGCACGAGCACTCGTCCGGCGAACCGCGACAAGGTGGCGTTCCGTGCCCCTGGTGAGATCGCCTGCGTCGCAGTATCGAAAGCGGCGAACATGTCCGCGTCCACCGCCTCCACCAGCCACTCATCGAGCAGCTTGCCGCCATCGTGATTCGTGACTTCAGGGGCGGGGTGGCCGTAGATGAACCGGCCCGCGTCGACGGCGTTTGGGTCGAAGAACTCGAACCTGGCGGCGAGCTGTTTCTTCAACCCCGCATAGGCATCCGCATCCGTGGCTGGCGTGATTGGGAAGTAGACGTGGAAACGCGGCCTTGCCGACTGCGCTCCTTTCGCCCGCATGTGGTTGCGTGACGTGGCGGTCATGAACCCCACCCCCGGCACCAGTCCTGCTAGAGATTCAGGGGTGACCCACTCATCAGGATCCTCGCTGTGGGAGTTATCCACATCCATCACCAAGCAGTTCGAACTAAGGAAATTGGCCGATGAGCGTCGTCCGCCCTGATAGTCGGCCACCACATGATCCAGGCGCGCCACCGCTTCGAGATCAGCTACGGCGGTGACCTCATACCGGTTCGGGTAGAGGGCATTGTTTTGTTGGCCTACGACGGTGGCGGTGTACATGGTCATCGCCTTCATAGGGTGACCTCCTCAAAATCGGCCGAAAAATACTTCACGGGGAGGTCGAGGTGGTGTGCCCACTCGATCTCCACGCGCATCCCCGCCGACACCCGGGCCGTGTAGACCCAGATCGCCTCACATTTGGACAGCAGGACGCGGTTAAAGAACATCGCCAACTCCCGCTCAGCAGGATCCTGGTCGTTCATGAACTGGGGATAGTGCAGGTGCGGAGCCAACGGAATCTTGCACTTAGCTACTGCATGCGCACAGAACGCGCGCGCCAGTACTACGTTCGCTTCCACGTCACCCGAATAGGGCGAGCAGATATAGACCAAGGGCCGGTAGCCATACTCAGCCCGTTGCACGTTTTTCAACGCTTGGAATGCGGTGGGGTCCGGGTAGCCCTCTGTGTTGCGGGGCGAAAACCCCACACCCAGGCTCGACAAAACAGTGGCAGTCATTGAACATCACCGCCGTCCTGCTCAATGACGGGCAGCAGACCGAGCTGGTTCTTCAACAGGTCATAGACGAACAGGCGCCCCTTCTGCGTCCAATACATGTGCGTGCGGGTTTTACCCTCGTCGTACTCGTGGGTTTTGGACTGCGTGTAGCCCTGCTCCGCATAGTTGGCGTAGAGGAACCAGCGTCCGGACTGGCGAAACTGCACCCCCTGCTCATGCAGAATCTGATTCATCCGCTTCGCCGAAAGCCCGTAATCTTTGGCGATCTCGGTCGTCGTCAACAGGGAGTCTGACTGCAACACGATGTCGTAGTAGGAGACCTTCGGGGCAGCCTCAAGCAAGGCTTGTTCGGCGGCGAGGCGCCCCGCTCGCTCGGCCCGCAACTGCACGATCGCCCGCTCCAAAAACTCGTCGTTGCCCAGGAGGTCATCGACCGCGTACATGCCGTGACGGCGGATCGTCGGCAACACCTCATCAACCACCCAGGCCTCGAACTGCTGCGCAGCCGGGAGCTTGGAGGACATGATCAGCCGATACAGGTCACCCTCGGTAATGAACCTGACCTGCTGAACACCGCCCGGGGTGTCAAGGGGGTAGTGTTTCACGACCCCCTTACAGTGACGTGCCAGAGCGTCTTTCGTGTTGACGTATCCGAGGGCGGTGGCGACGTCCCGGCCACAGAAATAGACCGCGCCCTCCTGCTCGATAGTTCGAACAGTTCCGAAGGCATCATTGGTGAATGCCTGGAGAGTATTGGCAGCCATGATCGGCTCCTTCCTAGGAAGCCGAGATGAACATGCGACAGAGTATGTGGCTTCCTACCAGGAGGGCTTCGAGCAGGCCGGATTTATAACCACCAGCGTCAAACTGGTCGAGGAATGCCGGGTATACCCCCTCGACCTTTGAGCGCGAATGATTCGAGGATCACTGTCATGGATGAAGAAACAGTGATGGCAGTGCTGGATTTGATGGACGACGAGATGATCTTCGAATGGTCATACCGCCTACGCACAGACGACCGCACCGGCGCAGCAAAGCTGTATGCGCTTGTGCGCGGCTATTTGGAGCAGGTCTACGCTGCTTCGTTCCACCGTGGTTCATGTTCGCCAACTCACCGTGGCGATAGAAACGTCTCTCGATCAAGACAAAATTAGAATCGTGTCATGGAGAGAATCTATGGCTACTACGAATGGGACGCGTCTGTTGGCAATCCTGGACACAGGGACGATGGCTCGCTTCACCAAAACCTCTACAATAAAGATCGAGTATTGTCTGGTCACGCACGATTCGTTCCCGATGACGATCTTCTGAATTCAGTTGACGAACACACCTATGAGAACACCTTTATCACTTCCGACGCACGACGCGAATCTGAAGAAGCCGATGAGCTCGCCGAAGCTATTGGGCAGCTTCTTGTCCTATTTACCGTGGCGGGGCTAGCCAAGGCAGCTCCCCACGCCAAACACTGGTGGCAGGAAACTGCGCGACCTGCTATCAACCGTCAAGCACAATGGATCCGCAACATCGGGCGAAAGAAGAAACCTAGTCATGGCGAAACTCAGGTGACCGAACCTGCGATCAACGAACATACCGCCATCGAGCGTGATCAAAGACAGATTATGTCCCGCCAAGAAGCGATGTCGCGGATGGTCGCGGGGCTAGCGGCAAAGGCATACAGCGACGAACAGCTACGTATGGTCAAGTCGGCTCGAATTATCGATATTCAAGACCACGAGGAGATTGAGCAAGTACTCGCACAAATTCCTTCTGAGCAGTTGCAATCTCTGATCATTAAAATGGTCAAAAATCCAGCTCTTCTAGAAGACGGATCGCTAGCAAACCTCGCGAGCATGCTCAACCCATCAAACCAGCATTTTAGGCTGATTGCAGAACCAATCCATCGCGAAGATCCAGACCTTTAATCCTTGCGGTAGAACTCGCACTCATACCCGTCAGCCGCGAGCAGTAACCCCTCCGCCCAATCTGGCACAGTAGCCATAAGGGCACAGATCTCGTCGACGGACGCGGTGGTGGTCTCGACGACGATCTCGTCGTGGACGTGCATGACGATCCGATGCCCGGCTCTAGCCACTTGGCGCATGCCGTAGACGAGCAGGTCGCGGGCGATGGCCTGGACGATGTTCTCGGTGAGCTTGCCACCATAGGTCTCCAGGGTTCCCCATTTCCGTCCGGTACTCGTGCCGTCGTAGAGGATGGAGGTGCCGCCGAAGCGGTTCTCCCCCAGCCTCGGTTTCACATAGGCGAGCCTGCGCCCGGACGGCAGCTCGATGAAGAAGATCCCGGACTCCACCAACAACGTCAGCGGCCCGACACGGGTCGGTTGACGGGTAGAGATCGTGTCGATCGCGGCAGCATTGATCTGCGCCCAGAAGTCGACGATGTTGGGGTTGGCTGCCCGCCACGCATCCACCAACGGCTGGAGTTCGTGTTCGGCGAGCCCCATGCGCAGGGCACCCATAGCTTTCAGCGCACCGACACCGCCTTGATAACCACAGGCCAGTACTGCAATTTTTCCTTTCTGCCGCAGCTCACTGTTCGCCCCGTGTTTGGTGACGGGGACGCCGAACATCCGGCTGGCGGTCTCGCAATACAGATCCTTGCCCTCCTCAAACGCTTTGAGGGTGGTGGTTTCTCCGGCGAGCCACGCGATGACGCGGGCTTCGATCGCCGAAAAATCAGCAACCACGAACCGGTTCCCCGGCGCGGGGATGAAGGCGGTACGGATCAACTGGGACAGCGTGTCCGGAACGGACTCGTAGAGCAGCTCGACCACGTCGAACAACCCACCTCGGACGAGGCTACGAGCCTGAGCCAGGTCTGGGAGGTAGTTGCGGGGCAAGTTTTGGACTTGGACGAGGCGACCTGCGAACCGGCCCGTCCGACCAGCACCGTAAAACTGGAGGAAACCCCGCCCGCGCCCATCACGCCCGGCGACGTGTTGCATCGCCTCATACTTCTTCACCGAGGACTTGGCGAGCTCACCTCTCAGCTGTAGCGCCTCACGCACATCTCCCGTCACTGTTTCGAGCGCGGTGGCGACTTCGGTTTTGGTCAGTGAGGTCATGTGGCAGCCGTGAGCAGAGAGCCATTCTTTGAGCTGAATCGGCGAATTCGGATTCTCCAACCCTGTCAACTCTTGTGCCCGAGCGAGCGTTGTGGCGCGATGCTGCCGGTCGCAAGCCACAGCGTTATCCACCAGCACGGCATCCAACAAGATTCCCGTGTCGTTGATCTGCTGGTCGAGAGCGTAGGTGTCCCATTCGGTATTTGGCATAGGGAAGGCGGTGAGGCGCTCGTGGATCGCAAGCTCGACCTCGACGTCGCGGCGGTTATAGGCGGTGAATGCTTCCCACCCGGCAGGATCCGATGATGGCGGGTTCCGAGTTGCTCCGCCATTTAACACCGTAGGCTTCGCGGGAGTGCAGAATTGGGTGATGAGCTTCCTGCCCGCCGTGTCTTTACGCACAGAAAGGTTCAGGACGGTTGCGACTTGTTCGAGGCTCATTGGTAGCCCCAGGTAGGCCGACCACACCATGGTGCAGCGCCACTGGGAAGGGTCAAGGAACCGGCGGCCTGCCATCAGTTCTGGGTGGTGGCGGTGCAGCCAAGCTGAGAGACAGACGCGTTCGAAGGCCGCGTTGAACGCCCATTTCGTCACGCCCGGATCCACCAGCGCCTCCACCACCTCATCTGGTAGCGCCTCACCTGATGCCAGGTCAATGACCTGGACGGGGCCACCGTCGATGGAATAGCCGAACAAAAGAATGTCGAACTCGGGGTGTTCGGCATACGGGTAGACCCCAGATTTGCTGAGATTGACGAGGCTGAAGGTTTCGAGATCGATGAATAACTCATGCACAGTGTCGGCTCCACAATGGGTTAAGGGCCGGGAGAACACCTACCTTGGTGGAGATGGGTGTTCTCCCGGCCAGGGGGTTGATGGTTACGGGTTGGTGCGCGTGCGGTACTTCTCGCGCTCAGCCTCGGTGTCAGCCATGAGCTTGTCGATGCGCTTGCGATCCCTGCGGATCGCCCGCCGTTCGGCAATCACAGAGGTGACCTTCATGACAATGAGTCCGAGGACAGTGCCCACGAACAGTGCCACGAGCGTGGTGGTGTTTGCCGACAGTGCTGCCGCATAACACTCATTCATGATGGTTTTCCTTTCTGTTAGTTGAGGAAGTCGTCTGTGGTGGCGGTGAAGGCACCGAAGTCGTCCTCAGCGCTGACGCGGTAACCGCCAAGTGGTTCGCCGTCGCGGAGCTTTTGGATGTTGCCCAAACCGCACGCGATGCCCTTGTTCCCGTTCGTGTTGAACGCATAGAAGGAGATACTGACGCGGGCGTAGCAGCCCGAATACACCTCGGTGGTGTCGAGGATCGGCTGTAGGTCGGCATCGACGACCTGGGGTGGTGTGGTGGAGTTGGCGTTGACGAACATCGCGTTCGCATAGGCTTCGTCGTCGCGCTCGATATCGCCGTCACGCAGCGGCAGCTTGAGCGCAGCCTTGTTCGGGCGCTTACCACCAAACTTGCCAATACCAGCGTCGATCGCGGCGTCGATGGCTCGTTCGATCTTGGCCAAGGTCTCGGTGTCAGACTTGGGGATGATCAGGGACACGGAGTACTTGGGCTTTCCGCCCTGAATACTCTTGGCTTCGAAAATGTTGGCGTAGGAGAGGCGGACCTCGCCGGTGACCACACGGGGCGGATTCATCTGTGGCATCTTGTCTTACCTTCTTTCTTCGTTGTTACTTGATTGCAGAGAATTCATCTGTTGCTGACTGGATCACAAGAGCGGGCCTCTTGTCGGATTCGGATACCAGGGCGGGTTTGCCCGCTGGTTTGACCACGAGGTCACCGAGGAGTTCGGTGAACCGTTGCTTACCCAGCTGCTTTTCCAGGGCGGTGATGGTCTTGAGCTTGCGCTCCCATACATCGACACCGGCTGCCTCAGCCGCCTGGGCGACTGCGGCCTCGTCGGCGTATTTGCGGATAGAGCGGCCTTCAACGAGCTTGAAGCCCGCCCATTGTTTGCCCTGATTGACCGCCAAGGACAATGCGTAGGCTTCGACGTCTGCCGCCCAGGCCTTCAGCTGCGGCAACTGCGTGAGCACAGCCGCGATCTCGCCGTCGTCGAGCTGGGCTGGTGGGGCAAACTCATGTTTGGCAAGCGCGAGGTTGGCTTCAGCGCGGGCTCGGCAGGTGGGGTTGAGTTTGCAGAACCGGCACCACTCACCAGAGGCAAACTCACCACCACCGCTAGCTGCGAGCCCGGCACGAGGTTTCACGACCTCGGCCGCCCACGTCTCCAACTCCGTCACGGTGACGTGCCAGGTGGAGATGTTGGCCCTGCGGGGCTGGTAGATCGTCAGTGCCACTTCGTCGATGTCATACAGCGGCCCAAACGCGTTCAGCGCGCCGAGGGCGTACAACATGAGCTGCGGGTTGCGCTCAGCCTCGACCAAAACCCCTTGCCCGTATTTGAGGTCGATGATCTGGAGTAGTGGTTCGGCGATGATCACGCAGTCCCCGGTCCCAAACCCACCCGGCACCACATGCGAGAAGTCGAGGCGTTGCTCGATGAGCACCGTCGGATCCGTACAGGTTTCGCGCACGTCCCGTAGCCGCTCCTGGATGAACGCCACGTAGTCGTCCGTGAGCGCTTCCATTTCGGCATCGATCCAGCCCGAGACCGGCTTGATCGTTGGTACGTCGTGGAGGGCCCGGCGAAGCTTCCACTCCGCCAACGCATGCGCCACCGTGCCCTGCTCGGCAGCCGCCGACGAGGATTCCGGCAGCCCAGCCTCCAACCTCGCCGACGGCGGGCAGGAAAGCCACCGATGCGCACCAGAAGCACTAAGCATCGCGTGTTGGTCAGGCATCACGCATCGCCTCCGCCTGCGACAACAGCCACGAGTACTTCTCGGGTGCAACCTCGGAGAGCTTTCCTGCACCAGCGGCCTGGATCAGTTCGCGTACCTTGGCGGTGTGGCCTGCCTGCGACAGCTTGGCGAGTACGGCACGCACCTGCTCCAACGACACCGACTCCTCAGCCTTCGCGGGCTCTGGATCGGGCTTCTGATTCGCTGGCTGATGGGTAGCGTCATACTCCTCGGCAGCATCTTCCAACGCTGGTTGCGCCAGCTGCGCTGCTGCGATCGGACGCACACCGGGCATGCCTGCGTGGTCTTCGAAGCTTTCCCAGGCGGCCTCTTCGATCGCCTGGGCGAGCATCGTCGCACCCTCAGCAACACGGTTCAACGCACTGATATAGCGGTTCGCTTCGGTGACGTTCATTCCCGATCACCACCCGTGGTGACGCCGACCGCGCGAGCGAGCGCCATGAGGTCGTCATCAGGGTTGTTGGTGTTGGTGATGGTGACCTGGTCGACGCTGTCGCCTGGAACGATCACCGTGACCGTCGCCGTCTCGCCAAGGATGAGCCTGGCGAGACGTTCTCGGAGCGTGACCTTACGCAGTCCCACGACCTTCTCGCGGTTCGCGGTGCCTGCGGGGTCACAATGTAGATGGTGGCCCATGAGCCTTCCTTCCCTCACGCAAGACCCGGTGCCGGAACTGGCTGGGGTGGCCTTGCTATAGGGAAGGCTTCGAGAGGCCGTGAAATATAACCGTCTCATGACAACAACTCCCGCAACCGCGCCTCCGCCTTACGCAGCCGCTTCACGACCGCAGGCTGCGACACCCCCAATACGCGCGCGACTTGGGTTTGGGTCATGCCGCGCATATGAATACCGACCAACACGACGCGATCCTCGACATCGAGCTTGGCCAGCGCTTCACGCACCATCACCCGGGTCGCCCACGCTTCAGCCGGATCGTCCCCCTCACCAGAAGGCGCGACCTCGACGATCGACACGTCGGTGTCGTCATCGCGTGCGGTTACTGACCGGTAACGGGTGCGGCGAAGATGCTTCTTCGCACAGTTGTAGTCCTGCTTCGACAGCTCATCAGCAATCTCGCTGACGCTGCGCGGCTCCACGTTCGCGTCTTCGTCCGCTTCCTGGCGGCGCGAGTACAGGTCGCGTTCGACCATGACCTGTGCTTCGCTGGCCGTGATGACGTAGGTGGCAGTGGTGGTGGGATAGCGTTCGCTGATCTCCTCGGTGCGCTCGTGTTTGAGCGCGATAGTGATTGTTTTCGGCTCGGTAGCCATCGGGGTGTCCCTTCTGGTGAAGGGAGACCCGTTCGAGAACTGGTGTTGGCTACTGGTGGATCGCGGCTGAGACGAAAGGGGCGGACAGCCCGCTGAGGGGCTGCCCGCCAGGTGCGTCTCGAACGCGTCTCCCAGTTGACAACTGGAGGACAGGCTTGATCAGAGCCTGGCCGGAGACACGAGCCGCGTCGCCACTGCGCCGAGACCAATAAGGAAGTAGACTGATTTCCTAGGAATTGATGGGAACCAGTCCACTCGCTCGGAGCCGATGCGGTGGAGTCGCTTCTTGCATCTCCACTTTCTAACGTGGAGTTCGCAAGGTTCGGACGCCAGAGTTCCCGAGGTTCATAGGGTTCATAGGGTTTGTAATTTCGGAATCGAGGATCATGTCAGGGCAGGAAAGCAAGGATCGCCTGACAGCGGGTACCTTTTTCGTGCTGCTCCAACAAGCACTTCCTCCCCGAGCGAAGGCTCGCGACACGCTTGCCGGAAAAGCCGACGGGCTCAGCAATCCAGACATTCTTGCCGGGCTTATCCGCATCGTGAGCCCAAAATTTGAGCCACCATCAGCCGGTAAGAGTTTCAGCCAGAACACGAGTGAACTACGTAACTGCAAAAATGATGGGAACACCACCTATATGCCTGTAGGCGGGGAGGATTTTGCGTACGAATTCAATAATCTGATTGACAACGATCTCCCCCAGGCTTTGGCGAGAACGAGAGACTTCGTTGACCGCTTCATCGACGTAGATTCCAAGGGGCTTTGCCTCGTGCAGATGCTTGGAACGGCCATCAAGCGCGACGTGGCAATCACTAACAATCAGGTAGTCGCGCTCTTACCCGACGAGTCACACCTCACCAAAGCCCAGCTCGGTGACGCCAAGGAAATATGCCTCGAATCCCTCATTCTCGGGGTTTGGAAATATGTCTCGGATCCGACTGTGCGCAACACGTCAGGCCAGAGCACTTTTGACAGATGGCACCTGCCCACGTCCATACCAAACGCGACACGCAGATTCGATCTGCAGGCATTCAACCTCGACGAGGGTTGGACGCCTGAGATCACCCGCTACGACGAAGACCCCGCCGAACCGACGCAACCTTGTATTTCAGGAGCTGACGAGATTATCGAAGCCGAGATACTCGACGACGATCACCAGGCTAGTGACCGCAGTGAAGCCTCAGCGGATACCGATTTCGAGAAGACCCATGCAGTAACACCGCACGTTGTGTTCAACCAGTACGGGGCGAATAGTCAGCAGATTGGTTCAGTCGGCACACTCAACATTGGCAGGGGGCTGTGATGTCAGACGGACAAATCGTCCCGGCAGAACCATCGTTGCCACCCACTGCGATGGTTCTGAATCAGCTCGGGGCAAACGGTGTTCAGATTGCTCACGCAGGTACCGTCAACGCCCCAATTCAGATCGTGGTGCCGACACCTGTCGCGGCGGTGGGAGTGCCTGCCATCCAGGTTGCTCTGAGTAGTGACTATTACCAGCTGATCGTGACCCCAGATTTTGATCCGAACACCCGATCGGTCCCTATGGATCCTAAACGTGCCTTGACTGAAAGCATGTGCCCAACAAACCGCGAGCAGTTGAAGAAACTCGACAAAGATGCCATTGAGATGCTGAAAACCTACCCCGCGCTCATCATGAACGAGAACGACGACTTTGGTAGAGCCAGCGAGGAGCAGGTAGCTTATTTTGCTGCTGTCACGAATATCCGCAACGGTGTGCGCGGAATCAAAATCGAATACACACCTCTAACAGAAATCCCGCAGCAACGAATCAACGAGCTGCTCGAAGAACTCGATTTATCTGGCAACGACAAATTCAATGAGCTCAACCGCACCCACTGGGCGGTCAAGAACGTGGATCTTGTTCACGAGCTTGCGCAGGCCGGAATTAGCGTGCTCATGCCAACCCTGATCGGAGGCCAGCCATGAACACGGGCAACGAAATAGAAAACTGGGTCAACCTTGACGACGTCGCTACCCATCTGAGCGTCAGCAAGGACACCGTGCGTAACTGGACAAAAGAAGGTCGCCTGCCCGCATACAAGGCCGGGAAAATGTACAAGTACAAGCTCTCGGAAGTCGACCAGTGGCTTCGTGACGGACGACTCGATCAGGAGAACGCTATTGGATAAGATGCGAGGCCCGATCAGGCAGATCACAGTCAACTCAGCCACCTTTCAGGATTGCACCGTTGACTTGAGCTACCTCAATTTCTTCTTTGGCCGAAACGGAGCAGGTAAATCAACAATCGCCCGCGCCTTGGGCGCAGGCCACGGCTTGACCTGGGACACGACTGTCGATGCAGACGACCATACGGTCATGGTCTACGATCGCGGTTTCGTTGATGAGAATTTCTCCACCTACGGTTCACTCAACGGCGTCTTCACTCTCGGTAAAACTAACATCGAGGCAGAAAAAGAACTCGCAAATCTCCGCCAAGACCGCGACGAACACGCCCGCGAAGCAAGAAACCACGAAGATGATGCCTCCGCGAAACAGGCACAGCTTGAACAGCTGACAGCAGACTTTCACGACGAGTGCTGGGACAAGTCAAAGGACCTCCGCGATCAGTTCCCTGAAACCCAACACGGTCGAAAGCGGAAACAAACCTTTGCCGAAGCCGTACTCACCACAGCCGATCCTCAGGAACACGACCTGAGCGAACTGGAAACGCTCTACACTGTGGCCTTCGACAAGCAAGCAATGACCTACCCACTCATCGGGCTCGTTGATATTCAGCTTCCCGATGATCACCTCATGGGTGCGGCGATCGTCAACACGGCTAACACTGACTTCGCCAGATTCATCGACAACATCAACGCCGCTGACTGGGTCAGGCACGGCCATGCTACATTCCCCAGCAACGACGGAGACCCCTGCCCTTTCTGCCAGCAAGAACTCCCCGAAGGATTCACAACCACACTAGTCGAGTGCTTCGATGATGCCTACGAACAGTCGCTCGCCGACTTACAGACCTTCGCCGACACGTATAAGGCCGCCGCACGCTTAGCATGGAATGTTCCGCTCAGCACAACAATGGCAGCGATCCCACCCCAGCTAGAGACAAAAGAATATGACACCTACGTCGAACTTCTGCGCGCCAAGCTGCAAGCCAACGTGGAAACCATCGAACGAAAACTAGGTAATCCCAGCAGCCAGTTACAGCTCGACGTCGTCACAAACGTGATCGGCGATCTCAACCAGCTCATTACTGACGCAAACCAAGCGATCAAGGCACACAATGAGGTCGTTGCAAACCAGAAACAGCAACGCACGATCTGCACCAACCGAGTATGGCAGCACCTCGCCAATCACCTTGCTCAAACCCTCACCAACTATCGCGCCACGTCCAAGAACCTCACAGACGAGATCAACACAGCCACGGCCACCGCGCAATCAGCACGCACCTCGATAAAGAACCTCGACTCGCAGATCCAGCAACTTCTCGGCTCAGTCGTTGACACAAGCGCCGTCAAAGAACAGATCAACACCGTCCTGCGAGAATCCGGATTCCAAGGCTTCTACCTCGACGACGTCCCAGACAAGGACAACACCTACCGCGTAGTCCGCCTCGACGGCACCACCGCCGAAAACCTATCTGAAGGCGAACGAAACTTCATCGCCTTCCTCTACTTCTACTTCCTCACCCAGGGGAGCCTGGAGCAGGCAGAAGACCCCCGGAACAAAATCGTGGTCATCGACGACCCGGTCTCAAGTATGGACTCCGGCGCAATGTTCATCGTCGCCGCCCACATCAGAGAACTCGTCAGCATCTGCCAAAACAACATTGACTACCGCCACGACACCGGGCGCGGCAACCACGTCAAACAGATCATCATCCTGTCCCATAACCCATACTTCTATAGAGAGGTCTCCTACTCCAACCTCAACGACTACCGCTACGCCTCCTACTACCTCATCAAGAAAACCGACAACGTATCAAGAGTCAATTTGTGCGTACGTAACAGACAAGACGCCCCATCCCAAAAGGAGAACTACACCCCCGTCCTCAACTCCTACGCAGCGCTATGGCACGAATACAAAGAAGCTACGACTTCCATCACACTGCTCAACGTCACCCGCCGAATCTTGGAGCACTACTTCCTCCAACTCTGCGGATACGACAGCGCAGACCTCACCACAACCCTGCTCAAAAACAACCGCGAAAAATTCATCCACACCGACGCCCAAGGCCAAGAAGACCTCACCGACTACCACCTCGTAACATCAATGCTCACCTACATCAGCCACCACAAGAGCGGACTCGAAGACGACACCTACCTCATCACCGAAGACCACGACCCCAACCAACTACGCCGCATCTTCCAACTCATCTTCACCCTCATGGGACAAGAACAGCACTACAAAATGATGAGCGGAGACTACCCAAGCAGCGCCGCACTGAAAGATTCGAGGATCTCATGAGGATCAATTCACATCAACAAAAACAACATGACATGACCAAAGAAGACCTCCGCCTAGCCACCGGGCTCTCCCCTGCCACCATCGCCAAACTCGGCAAAGACGGATACGTCGCAACAAATGTTCTGGCGCGTACCTGCGACGACCTAGGCGTGGCCATCAGCGAAATATGCGAAACGACACCAAGTCGGGACGGTGCTCAAAATGTCTAATTTCGGATTTCTCAACAGCAACTTTCCTTCCTTGGAGAACCTCGGCACCTTGGCAGAGACGTATCTCTACACGGACCCGAACACCTCGATGATGAAGCTTGGTCTGTTGTGTGAAAGCATCATTGAGCTGATCTATCAGTATGACCGCGTTTATCCTCCTCGAGAGAACACGGCAGTCAAGCGTATCGACACGCTCGCCCGAGAGGGATTGCTCCCTCGCGAAGTCGTCGACATTCTTCATCTGGTTCGTAAAGCGAGGAACAAGGCCGCTCATGAGCACTGGGGCACGACTGCTGACGTGCAGCGGTTCTTGCCGATGGTTCATTCGCTGGCATGGTGGTTTGCAGCCACCTACGGGGATCCGCATGTCACGGTTACCGAATATGTGCTGCCCGCGAGGCAGGCTGCCCCGGTTCAGCCGCCGGTTGTGTTGGAGAGCGAGGCCGAGGCACTCGCAACGAGGGATGAGTCGGCGGCTCAAGCCGCGCAGCAGGTTTCGAAGGCGGAGCGTTCTCGCCGCTCGCTTGCTGCCACGAATCAGCGTCCAAAGACAGAGGCCGAAACTCGGCTCCTCATTGATGAGCAGTTGCGCCAGGTTGGCTGGGATGCCGATACAGAGCATCTGAGATACCGTTCTGGAGCCCGCCCCCGGGAGGGCGTCAATCAGGCGATTGCGGAGTGGCCAACCAACTCGAGAGTTGGCAATCATGGTCGGGCTGATTACGCGTTGTTCGTCGGGTTGCGGCTCGTTGGTGTAATCGAAGCGAAGGCTGAGCACACTGCGATTCCGTCGGTCTTGGACTATCAGGCGGCCGATTACGGCAAGCTCATCAAGGCAGAGCACGACGAGTACACGCTCGGGCGTTGGGGTGAATTCAAGGTTCCCTTCCTGTTCGCCACGAATGGCCGCCCCTACATTGAGCAGTACAAAACGCAATCCGGTGTGTGGTTCCACGATGTGCGTGACCCACTGAATACTCCGCGGGCACTGGTGGGCTGGCCCAGTCCTCAAGGCCTCCTCGACAAGCTGGATGCAGATCAGAAGGCAGCCCAGCGAGCCCTCGATAACCTGGGCGATGATCTGCTGACGTCCAGCACAGGGTTGAGCCTGCGCGACTATCAGGTTGACGCGATACATGCGGCAGAGGAAGTCATCAAAAACGGCGAGACCCACGCACTGTTGGCGATGGCCACGGGCACGGGCAAGACCCGCACCGTGCTTGGTATGATTTATCGGTTCCTCAAAACCGATCGGTTCCGCAGGATACTGTTCCTTGTTGATCGCACCGCGCTCGGCACCCAAGCCATGGATACGTTCAAGGATGTGCGACTCGAGGAACTGCTCACGCTAGATGAGTTGTACTCGATCAAGGGCCTCGAAGAGTCAGGGGTCGATCCGGAAACCCGCGTTCATGTCTCGACCGTTCAGGGCATGGTCAAGCGCCTGTTCTACCCAGAACCGTCCAAGGAGGGCGAGCAGGTGATCAAGCCCGCTGTCACGGATTACGACTTGATCATTGTCGACGAAGCCCACCGTGGCTATCTGCTTGACAAGGAAATGACCGACGACGAGGCACTCTACCGGGACCAGACTGACTATCAGTCGGCTTATCGCTCGGTGATCGACTACTTCGACGCCACGAAGATCGCGCTCACCGCCACGCCTGCGCTGCACACCACCGAGATTTTTGGTGAGCCCGTGTTCACCTACACCTACCGTGAGGCTGTGATGGACGGCTACTTAGTCGATCACGACGCGCCACACCGTCTCACCACTAAACTTTCGACCGAAGGCATTCACTTCGCCAAAGGTGACACCCTACCGATCTACGACGCCTCCACCGGTGAAATCACCAACAGTGCCGAGCTTGCCGACGAGGTCACCTTTGACGTTGAGGATTTCAACCGTTCAGTCATCACCGAGAGCTTCAACCGAACCGTGCTTGCAGAGATCGCCCGTGATCTAGACCCCAGCATGCCCGAACTCTTCGGCAAGACCCTGATCTATGCTGTAGACGATGCGCACGCTGACCTGATCGTGAACATTCTCAAGGAGATCTACGCAGGCCAGGGCGTCGAACCAGAAGCAATCATGAAGATTACCGGCTCCGTGGCTGGCGGCAACAAGAAGAAAATTGAAGAAGCCATTAAACGGTTCAAGAATGAGCGATATCCCTCGATCGTGGTCACCGTCGATCTGCTCACTACCGGAATTGACGTGCCCGCTATCACCACGTTGGTGTTTATGCGCCGCGTCAAGTCCCGCATCTTGTTCGAGCAGATGCTTGGCCGCGCTACCCGTTTGTGCCCCGAAATCGAGAAGGATCGTTTCGAAATCTACGACCCGGTCGGTGTCTACGACGCTCTCGAAAAAGTCTCCACAATGAAGCCACTGGCGGCGAACCCGAACACCACCTTCAAGGACCTCATCGAGGGTATCGAGCTCGCAGCAGGTGACGATGACAAGCTCAACTCGGCAATCGAACAGGTGGTCGCCAAACTGCAGCGTCGTCGCCACAAGATCAGCGGGAACACAGCCGAACACACCCAAGACCTAGCTGGCGGACGCTCCATCGCGCAGGTCATCGAAGAGCTTCGGGACGCTTCGCCAGCTCGTGCGGCCGCTTGGATCCAAACCCATTCCGCGCTCTTCGATTACCTTGATAACACCCGATTCGGAGAGCCACGCCGACTGGTGATCTCTAATGAAGCAGACGAACTGCTCGAGCACACCAGAGACTTCGGGGACGCGAAAGAGCCGAAGGACTACCTAGAGGAGTTCTCGACGTTCATCAAGAACAACACCAACGAGATCGCCGCGCTGCGCATCATCTGTACCCGCCCTTCTGATCTGACCCGGGACGAGCTAAAGTCACTGAAGTTGGAGTTGGATCGGGAAGGCTTTACTGAGCAGAAACTGTCCTCTGCCCTGTCGCAAGTATCTGACAAGGAGATCACTGCCGACATCATCTCCCTAGTGCGTCGTTTCGCGATCGGTTCCCCACTACTCACCCACGAGGAACGTGTTCGACGCGCCATCGACAAGCTCAAGGCTGAACACAAGTTCACTAAAGTGCAGCTCGGATGGATTTCACGCATCGAGTCCTACCTCGCGAACGAACTCATCATCTCCACTGACACTTTCGACACTGATGCGCGTTTCCGCCAGCAAGGTGGACTTCCAAGGGTCGACTATGTTTTCGGTGGCCGATTCGCTGACATCATCGTCGAACTGAACGACCACATGTACGAGGAGCAGACAGCGTGAACAATCAAGAAATCGTCGCCAAGCTATGGAACCTATCTAACGTGCTGCGCGACGACGGCATTACCTACCACCAATACGTCACGGAGCTGACCTACATCCTCTTCCTGAAGATGGCGAAAGAAACCGGCACTGAGGATTCGATCTCTGCCGAATACCGCTGGGACGAGCTACGTACTAAGTCTGGGATCGAACTCAAACGCTTCTACCGTGATCTGCTGCAACACCTTGGGGAAGACGCCACCGGGCGCGTCCAAGAAATCTACGCCGGATCGTCCACCAACATCGACGAACCCAAGAACCTCGAAAAAATCATCAAGTCCATCGACGCCCTCGACTGGTACTCCGCACGCGAAGAAGGCCTCGGCAACCTCTACGAAGGACTGCTTGAGAAGAACGCTAACGAGAAGAAATCCGGCGCAGGCCAATACTTCACCCCACGCGTCCTCATCGACGTCATGGTGCGGCTGGTCGATCCGCAGCCTGGAGAGCTGTGCAACGACCCGGCGTGCGGCACCTTTGGATTCATGATCGCTGCAAGTGAGCACGTGCGAGCCAACACTGACAATCTTTTTGACCTGGACGCCGACCAAGCCGAATTCCAAGTCAAGAAGGCGTTCACCGGGGTGGAGCTAGTCCACGACACCCACCGGCTCGCGCTTATGAACGCCATGCTGCACGGTATCGAAGCGCCCATCATTCTTGGCGACACACTCTCCCCGCTAGGCAAAAGCCTGAAAGGGTATGACGTTGTGCTCACCAATCCACCGTTCGGAACCAAGAAGGGCGGCGAGCGCGCAACCCGCGACGACCTCACGTTCCCGACTTCGAACAAACAGCTCAACTTTTTGCAGCACATCTATCGCTCGCTGAAGTCAGGCGGACGCGCCGCTGTGGTGCTGCCCGATAACGTGCTGTTTGCCGACGGCGACGGACGCCGGATCCGTGAGGACCTAATGGACAAGTGCAACCTGCATACCATACTGCGTCTACCCACCGGCATTTTCTATGCCCAAGGAGTCAAGACCAACGTGTTGTTCTTTGAACGCGGCCACACCGACAAGGGCAATACGGACGACGTCTGGTTCTACGACCTGCGCACCAGTATGCCTTCCTTCGGCAAACGGACTCCCCTTACGACTAGCCATTTCGCTGGCTTCGAGGCTGCCTACACAGCCGCCGACCGAGCCGCGATCGATGATGAGAGATGGAGCTATTTCACGCGCGATGAGATTCGTGAGAAGGACGACACCCTCGACCTTGGGCTCATGCGTGCCGAGAACGAACAAATCGACTGGACAACCTACGACCCCGCCGAACAAGTCATCGAAGCAGCCGACCTGCTCGAAGAAGCGGTAGACCTGCTGCGGTCGCTGGCAGCCGACCTCGGCAAGGAGAACTAATGGCCCGAAAAAAGACGCTGCCTCTCATCGAAGACTTCGACAACATCCCCGAAGCAGCACTCGTGCCAGAAGACGAACAGCCCTATGAGATTCCTACGCATTGGAGATGGGTTCGGCTGGGCACTGTCCTAAACCCAATGGAAACACGAAAGCCTAGCGGAAACTACTTCACCTACATCGATATCGACGCAATCGATAACAACACCCAGACCATCGCCAAACCCAAAGAAATTGCAACCATCAAGGCTCCAAGTCGTGCTTCACGAGGTGTAAGGCCAGGAGACACTCTCTTCTCGCTGGTTCGCCCATACCTCATGAACATTGCATTCGTGGAAGCGCAGTTTTCCGAGGCCATCGCGAGCACAGGATTCTACGTATGTAGCCCAATAGAAGCTGTCGACCAGCGATACCTCTTCCATATGCTTTCTAGTTCGTCGTTCGTCAATAGAGCAACTGAATGGATGCGGGGCGATAATTCGCCCTCAATCAAGAGCTCCGATTTCGTTCAGCTACCTGTTCCGCTGCCGCCTATTGACGAGCAGAAGGCTATTGCTGTCTACATTGAACAAACTCACACCAAGATCGACGACGCTATTCAACGACTTGATGCCTTCCTGGATGACTTTCCAAACCGACGGTTCGACTTGGTTCGAGCACTCCTCGCGGGACACGGACTACCCGATCACGGTGGGGATCCCAAACAACAGTGGGAGACACTTCCGCTGGGCGAAATTCTACGGGTTTCATCCGGCTGTGGCCTCACCGCTAAAGAGATGAATTCATCTGGCACCGTGCCCGTTTACGGTGGAAACGGAATCACCGGATACCATGACCAAGCATGCTACCCCGCAGGAACAATCGCAATCGGGAGGGTCGGCTTCTATTGCGGGTCAGTACACATGTCCCTGGAAGAATGCTGGGTGACAGATAATGCACTTGTCGCAAGCTTTGATGAGAACCAAATCGATAGGCGCTTTCTATATTTCCTTCTCGGACACACCAATCTTCGTATAAACACAAGCTCAAGTGCTCAACCTCTGATCTCTGGGAAGAAGATTTACGATATCCCTGTGAACATTCCCTCCCGCGATACGCAAAAGGCAATCGTCAAACACGTTGAAGCGTCTTTGGAATACCTCGATAGAATCGAGACCTTAGCCGTCAAATCGCGAGATGAACTGACCGGCTTGCGCGCCTTGGTTGTTCAGCAGGCTCTTCAGGGTGCATTTGCTGCTTCTCCAATCAGATAACCGCTAGGTAATGAGCGAGTGTGGAGGCACATTCGTAACTGCAGAGATGGGGAACCTTGTGACGCACCACCGACACTTTTTGACGCCCACCCATACCTTTTGACGGTGGCCTGCACTTTTTGACGCCCTCGGGCGCTCGGACCAGCAGGACGCACGTCAGATGCCCAAATCAGCCACAGCCGAGCCTCCCCAACCACCACTCTGCACCCAGCCAGAACACGCGGAACCCCTCGGGTTACGCGCCTGACTAGGCAAAACACGTAACCCGAGGGGTTCAGATCGCACTCGAATCTTTGTATCAAAATGAGCGTCCTAATGGTGGAGCTAACGGGACTCGAACCCGTGACCCCCACACTGCCAGTGTGGTGCGC
>NZ_CAMYPD010000039.1 GCF_947286155.1 uncultured Tessaracoccus sp. | reverse complement strand
ACCACCGGCTTCCAACGAGATAAACCGGCCATCGCTGCACGTGTGCCTGCCGACCGCATCCTCGACCCCGATGCCTACGAGGTGTATCAAGGCGACGGTAAGTGGGGGAGTGACGCGCCCGTCGACATCATCCCTGGCAAGGTGGGTGAGATGTGCCTGCGCAAGGTTGATTCGCAGTGGATGCTCACCTGGTTTAACGCCGGCGAGTACCGCGTGGACGCGTTGCGCGCCGACGAGGTGGTCAAGCTCGCAGACGCCACAGCCGTCACACTCATCCACGGAGGGGAGTGGGAGAAGGAAACCGACGATCACATGGCCCAGCTCTACGGCCCGTACATTATTCCGGGCAGTAGCATGGAGGAGCTGCACCTGGTGGTGTCCCAATGGAATACCGCAATGGGCTGGCCCTACCACGTGGAGCAGTTCAAGATTCAACACCCGTTTGAGGAAGTGTGCGAGTAGTGGTCTGCGTCGGGAGAGCCCTATGAACCGCCGGGTCACCATGAAAGATATCGCGGAGGCTTGCGGTGTGTCCGTCGCGACGGTGTCGCGCGTGCTGAACGGCAACCCGCGCGTCGCTCCCGAGCTCGTGGAACGCGTCGAGCGGGAGATGCGCGATCAGCAGTATCGCCCCAACGGGGTGGGGAGAGCACTGCGGAAGCAACGCGGCGACCTGTGGGCGGCCATCGTGCCCGACGTGCGCAACCCGTTCTTTCACCGGCTCCTGGAGTCGTTCGAGAAAGTGGCTCACCAGCACGGCTACGCCGTGATGCTGTGCAACACGCACGAGGATTTGGCGCTCGAACGCTCCGCGATCGACGCCGTCATTTCGCACCAAGCCGCGGGGGTTCTCGTCGCGGCAGTATCTGCGACGAAAACCTCGCTGCATCCGCTGCAGTTGCAGGGCATCCCTGTGGTTTCCGTCGACCGCCTTGTCACTGATTTCAGCGGTGACCGCATCAACGTCGACAATCCTGTCATCGGCACCATGGTTGCTGAGCATTTCCTGGAGCAGGGGTGGCATAGCCCCGTCGTGGTGGCGCATGAGGGGCGGCTCAGCCCGCTCAACGAGCGCGTGCGCGGTTTCGTCGACGCGATGCACGAGCGAGGCATCGACGTACCCCCATCACGAGTGCTGCACCTGCCCTTTGAATCAGCGTCGACGCCTGAGCAACTCGTGTCGGCGATGGCAGACCCGAGCATTGACTCCGTGTTCGCCGTCACGAACACGCTCTCTGCTGAGTCCTACCGCGCGCTTCGGGGTGCGGGCCGCAAGATTGGCACCGACGTCGCTCTCGTCGGCGTTGATGACGACCGTTGGAATGTGATGGTGGATCCGCCGGTGACCGTGGTCGACCAGCCAGCCGAGCACTTGGGGCAGTGGGCGGGAGAGGTGCTCCAAGGGCGTATCACCGGCAATGCTGCGGGCAATGCGCGCATGCTGCTCGAACCCGAGTGGCGCATTCGCGCCAGCTCGATGCGCGCCAGCTGAGTAGATCCGGCGGAGCGGCTTACTGCTCCTTCGGGGTCTGTTCTCGTACGATGAGCGCGACGGCGCCGAAAGGCTGCACGGTGGCTGAGAAGCCGCCCAAGTCGTCCACCTCGGCGATACGGCGTCTGGTGGAGAGGTCGACGACGCGGCCGGCGGGGATCTCGTCGCTACGGATGTAGCCAGAGAGTTTCTCTTCCGAGAAGTTGAGCAGGGTGATCTGCGTGTGGCCGTCGCTGAGACGGTTGACGAGCGCCAAGAGTGCCTTGTGCGGCACCTCGGGCACGTCGACGAGCGAGGCTGTTGCGAGCGCGAATCGCTTGCGAACCTGGAGGATCTTCGACAGCTTGCTCGCGAACGACTGCGGATCGTCCAGCTGCTGGGGGAGTGAGCCATAGAGCGCGCGGGCGCGCGGCATACCCGACGACGACTTCACAGCGTCTGGCGCCAGGTCCATGAGATCGTAGGCGCCTCGTTCGATCCAACGCGTGTCGCCGTCTTTGACGAGCTGCTTGACGTCGTCGATGTCGACGGGGAGCGCGCCGACGAGGTCCCAGCCCGACAGCGCGAACACGCCGGGCTGCCAGGCGTTGTAGGCAGCGAGGAGGAGGTGCGCGGCCTGGATGCGCTCGACGTCGGCATCCTCGATGGCGTCAAGGTCACGAATCCCGAGGCTCGCTGTGATCACCGAGGCCGTGGTGCATGCGATGCCGTTGGTAGTGAACACCCGGTTGTACGGCGCGGCGTCGCCGGTGAGCTTCTCGCGCATGGTGGCGCGCACGTGGTCGGCCAGCTCCAGACCGGTGTGCGTTTCCCCGCCGAAATCGTACTCGTCGTCGCGGTGGCGGGCCGTGAAGTGCACCAGCTCGTAGGTGAGCTCGTCGTGGTTTTGGAGCGCGTGTACGAGCGATGCTTGATCGATGCCGAGTCGCATGGCTTCACGGAGTGTGAGGCGGAGGAACTCGGTATCTTGCGTAGCCAGAGCGAACTCGTAGGCGGGGCGGGTGATGAAGTCGTAGCTCAAATCGGGGCCGACGGCGCCCGTCGCTGCAATATCGTCGATGGAGAGATTGAGCTCTTGGAACGTGAATCCGCCAACCTTGCGCACCATCGAACCGATGAGCTGGTTCGCAGCCTGCGAAAGCGGATGCCCTTCCGACCAGGCGGGGGAGAGGTCGATCGACTTTTCTACTCCCAGGAAACCGTTCGCGTCCAGGCGTAGCCCGCCAGAGCCGAGGTCGAGGAGGGAATGCAGGGCGTCGCCCATGACAAGGCGCATGCCGGCGAACGTCGGGTCGAGCCAGTTGATCGACGGCTGACCGTCCTTGAAGTAGTGGAGGTACACCCAGCGACGTTCGATGCCGTCGCAGTCGTGGATGGGGCGGGTGACGGACCAGTTCGTTTCTTTGACGCCCGGCTCGTAGAAGATGACGCGCTGCAGCTCGCCGATGATGTACCCGGCATCCGCGAGGGCGCGTTCGCTGGCTGGGTCGAGGTTGACCGAATCCTTACCCTCGGGCACGTCCGGCAGGAGGTGCCAGGCTTCCTCGGGGATGTCCACCATGTGGTAGATGCCGGGGTAGTCGCCGTAGTTCAGTTCTGCGAGTCGGAAGTCGGCGCCCTTGCCAGTGTGACCAGGCACGATGTCGTCGATCACGGTGCCGTCGTGCGATGCTGCGTTCTCGCACATGGCGCGGAACTCTTCCTCCGTGCCGAACAGCGAGTCGATGCCCATCGAGATGCGGTCGAAGTGGCCGTCGACGCTGGGGGTGTGGTCCCATCCCGAGATGCCTCCGGCGAGCTTGACCGGCCCGGTGTGGACGGCGTCGATACCGATGGTTGAGAATGCCTCCCACAGCGCCTCGTCGCCGAGCACGCCCAAGAATGACTGTCTGCGAGCACCGATCAGACTCAGCGGATAGGCCGTGTACCACACCGACGCTTGCTCGGCGGCTGCGCGCGGATCCGGCGAGGCGAACGCGTTGGCCCACATGAGGTGATTGCCGGCGAGCTGGCGGGACAGCCTGGAGGCGTCGGCCAGCATCGATTGGTCTTCCAGCCATTCCACATAGGCACGGTTGCGTCCGTCGGCC
This sequence comes from uncultured Tessaracoccus sp., assembly GCF_947286155.1. Lineage (GTDB taxonomy): Bacteria > Actinomycetota > Actinomycetes > Propionibacteriales > Propionibacteriaceae > Arachnia. The sequence continues at coordinate 22,607 of NZ_CAMYPD010000039.1, read as the reverse complement.
TCAAACGGCGGCGGGGGCACGTGCTCGGATTGCTTAGCCTTGCGGCTAGCCCTGGGGCGAAGCCTGGCCGGGCGAGCAGCAAATCGTTGCTGATCGAAGTTCAGCTCGGCATTGAGATCTTCCTCAAGGGCATCGTCAGGCATGGGCTGTTCAGGCGCGCTGGTCACAGCCTCACGATAGCCAATGGGCTAGCGTCACCGCAGTTCCTGGAACTCTCGTCGATGCATCACCAGTGTCTCGACGCCGTCAGCTGCGGGGGAGTCGAACCACAGGGTCGGAATGAACCCGTTCTTTTCCAGCACCCGACGAGAAGCGTGGTTGCGATGGTCTGGGCATGAAACCACGCCCGTTGCCGTCGGGAACATCCACTGACTGAGTTCCACCAGCTCCTGGATCAAGATCGTGCCGAGCCCTTGACCAATCAGCGTGGGCAGGCCGATGCAAAAGTCCACACCGACGTCGGAAGCCTCGGCAGGAATCACGTCACCAGGGGGAAGATCGGCGACGCAATAGAGCTGGGCATACCCAACGTCGACGCCTCGGCGATGCAAGACCATCATCCGAACGGGGGACCTGCCATCCAAGCGTGGGCCGAAACGTTCGTGGGCTTCAGCAAGCGTGAGCTTCGGGAACCACGGCGCAGCGGCAGGGGACTGCTGCCATGCGACGACATTGGGAAGATCGTCTATGCGCAGCGGCCGAAACGTGAACATACCTCGAGCCTAGAACGTGGCTACAGACGCCGTGCATCTCAGCAGGTGAAAGTGAAGCTGTTGGGCCACACTTGGCCCTGTTGCTGTTGCGTCACGTCGAAAAACAACGTGGCATGACCGCCTGCGTGCGTGAGCGAAAATCTGGCGTTCCTCGCGGGAAACGGGTAGTCGTCGGAGGAGTAGGAGGCGACTTCGTGGAGGAACCACTCAGTGTCACGGCGCACCATCACGGTGCCATAGCCTTGAAAGAGGTATTGCCGTTCGACCGCGACGACATCACACGGCGTCGCAGCGGTTGACAACAGTGTCAGCGTGGGGCGATCGATGGACTGGCCTAGGACGGCGATGGGCGAGACAAGAGCCACTGCCACACAACCGATCACCGCGATCATCCGAGATGCACGGCGAGCAAACGCACGCCAGGCGCCGGCGACGAGCAAGATGACGGCGAACACGAACGCCACCGCGAACAGCGCGGAACTGACGTCGAGCGGGGAGATGAACACAGATTTCACAAGGAGAATCGGAACGGGCAAGAGCCACAGCGCCAGACCCGCCGCCACGACCACAGCGATCGCCAGAAACCACCAACGAGCACCGGAGCGCTTGGGTCTGTCTAGGCGATGCGTCACAGTCGAAGCTTTCTGAGCGAACTGCGTCCACCGTAGCAAGAGTGCATTAAGCGACTGTTGGCAGAACGAGCCTGGGCCAGCGACCGGCAGGGAAGTAGCGTGGCCGCCCACCGCTGTGTTGTGTCATGAAGGGTTGACGCTGCCACTGGGTAGTTGGCCAGTTTCGATGAGCGCAAGATCTGTCCGGTGAACTATGAGACATGGCCCATCCAATCCAGGCCAACTACAGTTAGCCCCGAGCCGTTATCCCTTCAGCCCAACCCAGCAAGCGATGAAGATACCGATGGCGGCCAATGGTGCATAGAACGGCAGGATCGACCAGGAGGCCCACACATTCGGCCCCGGCAACGCGCGATTGACCCACTTCGGTGCCCAATCCGGCCAGTCGCCCTTGTCCTTGGTGGGAACATCTGAGGGCAGGTCATCTGGTTGCAATGAGAATGTAGCAATGTCATGCCGTCCCTCGGCGACAATCTTGTAGAGGCTGCGGAAGCGTTTCTCTTGTCGAAGGTAATTGGCGTCGAGATAAGCGAACAACAAAGTCGCCCCGACACCCAACCAAGCCACAGAATCAGCGTTCTGCGTCAGCGCATAGCCGTAGGCGGCAGTCGACACGGGTAGGAGCCATGCCTTGGACCTAGACGACGCGGCGGACATGCGTGTGACGATGGCCTGGATGAAGTCGAGGTGCTTACGGGTGTCCTCAGGGTCCCGTTGTGACGAACTGGATTCACCCATCGCTGCACAGGTTCCGGCATGCCTCGCGAACGGCACTAAGGGCACTGTCCTTCTGGCGCTCGCTGTAGTTGGTTTCCTTCGGCCAGATCGAGCCCATCGCATCGGCGTCCCAGCGGGGCACAAGGTGCACGTGGAGATGGAAGACACTTTGGGTCGCTGCCGTGCCATTGGATTGGATGACGTTTAGGCCTTCGGGGTGTACTGCCTCGCGGATTGCTCCAGCGAGCCGAATTGTGGCACTGGCGAGATGAGCCGCTGACTTCTCGGAGAGCGACCAAATGTCGGATACATGCGCCTTTGGGACGATCAAGGTGTGGCCGAGCACGGCGGGCTCGGTCGGAAAGAAGCCTACGACGTGCGCATCTCGGTAAACTTCGCGAGCGTGCGGGTCCTCCCGCTGGACGATCTCGCAGAAGGAGCAGTCGTAAGGCTCAATCACGACCTGACCTTTCCCTGAGACGACCACCACTCCAAATTGTCGACCAGCTTCCTGTACGTCGCATTGGAGTCGATCTTACCGTCCCAAGTCAGCGTGGTGGGGTCGAAGATTGGGATGTCATAGGTAGCGCTGAATGGGTTGGCCCCAGCGCAATCCACAGTGCCCATGGAGGAAAGGCCATGGATGCGGACTCCAAGTAGGGGTTTCTTGTCCTCCCATGCCTTGCTGATCTCGTAGTTGACCCACCTGCGGTTCGCCGTCTGCTGACCGATGAGCACAATAACCGCCTTTTTGTAGGCCATCTGCTCCGCGATCCAGTCCTTGATAGCGGCGTCGCCCTTCTCCCGCACTTCCTCCCATGCCTGCGCGTTGAGCAAGGGCTGGCCTTCGAGGGCGTTGATGTTGCGAACGAGTTGGACGCGGAGCACGTCGCGCTCGTAGTGGAATGAGTAAAAGACGGATTTAGCCATGATCCGAACCCTTTCTAGTCGTGGGGGACACTCCCCGGCCGATCTCTACCCATAGTGGTAGCAGAGCGCACTGACATTTTCGGCAGCACATGTTTCGCCAAACCTGCGAGTATGATCGATTGAGTTGCTCCCCAAGGATTCTCATCGCTCATCCTCAATGTTCTCGCCCATGGTCTCTGCCTGCTTCAGGATCAGGTCGGTGGCCGACTGGGCTTTGTCCGGCGGATAGCCGTGCCTCAGCAGCAGAACCTTGATCGTGGAGCGCATCTTGGCTCGCACCTGCTCCTTCAAGGACCAGTCGGTCTTCGCGTCGCGGCGGACGATCTTGGTGAGGTCAAGAGCGATGGCGCGCAGGGTTTCGTCCTTCATCGCTTCGACAGCTGCCTCGTTGGTCCTGAGCGCGTCGTAGAACGCGAGTTCGTCCTCGGTTAGCCCGGTCTGTTCCCCACGCTCATGCTCAGCCTTCAGGGCTTGTGCTAACTTCACCAGTTCCGCGACAACTTGCGCCGTGTCCAGGCTTCGGTTCTGGTATTTCAGGAGCGCCTCATTGAGCATGACGGAGAACTCCTTGCCCTTCACGACGTTGCGCTTGCTGGTGGCTTTCACCTCGGTGGAAAGCAGTCGCTTCAGGGCCTCCAACTGGAGGTTGGGACGCTTGGAGTTCATGATCTTGTCGACGAAGGCGTCGTCGATGATGGAGATGTCCGGGTTGGCGATGCCCGCCTCGGCGTAGATGTCCACCATGCCGGTGCCAGTCATGCTCTCGGAGACGATCTGCCGGATGGCGGTATCAAGCTCAGCGTCGGAGTCTCCGGCTCCGCGGCCTGCATTCTCGATCTTGCGGATAGCAACGCGAACCGCATCGAAGTAGCCCACGTCGTCGCGAATGGCCGTGGCGGCGTCTGAGGCTGGCACCATCGAGAACCACGACTGAAGTCGCTTGCTGTGCGCGATGAAACGCTGCTTGATGGTCATGGGCTTCTTCTCGGAGCCCTGCTCCTCGTCAACGCCCTCCATAGGGTCTTCGGCGTGCTCTTGGGTGAGCAACCATTCCACGCCGTCCATGACCGCGTGGATGTACGCCTTGGGTGATTTGTCCTCCAGCCGGGGACGCCAGTCGAAGCCATGGAGGATGGAGCACACGATGTCGTGTTCCTGGCGCATCTCGGGGACGACGGTCTCCTCGACCTCAGCTCCGACGTTCTGGTTGTCGCGGTCGCGCTTGGTGTAGTTGCCGAGTGCTTCCTTCAGGTCTTCCGCGATGCCGATGTAGTCGACGACCAGCCCTGCGGGCTTGTCCTTGAATGTCCGATTCACGCGCGTGATGGCCTGCATGAGTGGCACATTGGCCATGGGCTTGTCGACGTACATCGTCGTCGTGGCGGGGGAGTCGTAGCCCGTCAACCACATGTCGCGGACGATGAGCATGTCCAGTTCATCGTCAGGATTGGAGGCGCGAGTCTTCAGTTCGCGCGAGGCCTTCTTGGAGCGGAGATGTTCCTGCCACTCCAACGGGTCAGAGGCGTCTCCACTCATGACGATCTTCATGCGACCCTTGGCATTGTCCTCGGAGTACCACTCGGGACGCAGGGCCTTGATCTTGTCGTGGAGTTCGACGGCGATGCGACGCGACATGGTGACCACCATGCATTTGGCTTGTGGCATGACGGCCTTACGAGCCTCCCAGTGACTCACAATGTCACGGGCAAGTTCGTCAAGCCGCTCGTCCGCTCCGACGACGGCCTCCACACGAGCCCATTTCGACTTCAGACGTTCCTGGGCCTCTTCCTCACTACCAGAGACGGCCATGGTGAACGCGTCGTCGATGTCGGCGAGGGCATCCTCGGGAAGGCGAACCTTCGCGAGGCGCGGCTCGTAGAACACTTTGACGGTGGCGCCGTCTTCGACGGCCTGCGTGAGATCGTAGGCGTCGATTACGGGGCCGAACACGGCGGTCGTGGACTTGTCCTTGGCTTCGAGGGGCGTTCCCGTGAAGCCGATGTAGGTCGCGTTGGGGAGACCATCGCGGAGGTGGCGAGCGAACCCGTCAATGAAGTCGTAGTTCGAGCGGTGAGCCTCGTCCACCATCACGACCACGTTGACGCGGTCTGTCAGGAGCGGGAACTGCTCGCCTGCTTCGCGCTCGTCCTTCGTGAGCCCGAACTTCTGGATCGTGGTGAAGATGATGCCGCCCGACTCCCGGCCTTGGAGCAGATCCTTCAGGCCTTGCCGGGTGTCGGCCTGCACGGGAGACTCGGGCAACGGGGCACCCGGCTTGGTGGCTGCGAACGTCTCCTCGAACAGCTGGTCATCCAAGTCATTGCGGTCGGTGAGCACGACGATGGTGGGGTTCTCCATCGCGGGGTGCCGCATGAGTTGCCCTGCGTACCACGCCATCTCGAACGACTTGCCTGAGCCCTGCGTATGCCAGACGACCCCTGCGCGGCCATCGCCCTCCATGGCGTCGACCGTCTCCCGAATTGCCTTCGTGACCGCCCAGTACTGGTGATACTTCGCGCCGATCTTGATGGCCTTCTCGCCCTCACCCTTGAACGCGATGAAGTTCCGTACCCAGTTCAGGAAGACCTCGGGGCGGAGGAAGCCCTGAACGATGGTCTCGATCTCGGGCTTGAACTGGGGGACGAGACGCTCTCCGTCAATGGTCTTCCAAGCCTGGAAGTGATTCTCGGGGGCAGTCACGGTGCCAAGGCGAGCGAGGAATCCATCGGAGACGATCACTGCCTGATTCCACGTGAACAGGGCAGGAATCTGCTGCTTGTACGTCTGCACCTGATTGTAGGCACCGGTGACGGTAGCGTTCTCCTCGCCTGGCTTCTTCAGCTCGAACAGGCCAAGCGGCAGACCGTTCACGAACAGCACCACATCAGGGCGCCGTTCCCTCGTGCCGATCACAGTGAATTGATTGACCGCCAGTAGATCGTTCGCCTGAGGATTGCTCCAATCGATGAGCCGAGCACGAACGTTGCGGAGCACTCCGTCTGCGTCGCGATACTCGACGGGAACTCCGAAGATCAGCAGTTGATAGGCCCGCCAGTTCTCCGTCCCGATCACCTTCGCATCCGGGCGCAAGGCGATCTTCACTACCTCCTCGACAACCTCAGCAGGCAGCTTGGGGTTCAACTCTCCGACGGCGTTGCGGAGACGATCGATGAGGACGACCTCACGGTAGTCGACGCGCTCCGCTCCCGGTGTGCCTGGGGCGATGTCGGGCCCCTGGGCGACCTGCCAGCCCTCGTCGGCCAGCATCTCCAGCACCCAATCCTCCAGATCAGACTCCGCAACGCTCACGGCAGGCTCCCTTCCACCTCGGACACGCGGACTTTGCCAGACACAAGCAGGGGGAGGAGTTCGTCGCGTCTCGACTTCAAGAATATGGCGTCGGTCTCTGCGTCCGCTGCCGCGTCCAACAGGGTCTGTGCCGTAGCGTCCCAGCTATTTGGAGTGATCGAAGGCCATGGGATCTGCTCCGCCATAAGAGACTTTGTTTGAATGAATGGCTGGCCACTGCCGCTGCGATGTAGGTCCATGTCGACTCGTTCAAGAGACTCATGCAATCGGACCGCCACACGAGCATCGTGCGATTGGATGATCGAGGCATTGTTGTTGATCCATGCTCCTCCAGAATGGAGATGGAGGGCGCCGCAGTTCGATCCAATCCTCGCAAGTACAGTCATGGTTCCCTCGTACATCGCCTCTGAGTGAGTCCCCATTCGGCTATTGGACCCGAAGACGGGGTAGGCGCCGCCCGATCGATATTCATCCTTCGCCAGATACTTACCCGGGCCGTGATCAGCTACTTCAGACAGCGGGACGATTGTGTCTGCTTTACGTCGTTCCAGCTCGTAGGAAGTGCTGATGGCGGTTCTGAGGTCAACAGCCAATCTCAGGTTCGTCTCGATGAGGTCATCGAAGGCTCCGAGTACACCTGCGATGCGCTGCTGCTCCTCAATGCTTGGGAGAAGAATCGGCCAGTTGGGCAACGCCCCTACCGGTATTCGATTAACCGTGACCCCGTAGAGAGTGCCTTTTCTCAGGACCTCTTGAAACTGTTCGCCTAGATATGCGTAAGTGAGATACCGAGCAATGACGCGGCCGGGCTTCGGACGTAGCAAACCCATTCTTCGGCCCAATACTGCTGGGGCAGCGCTATCCCAGTAACCGGCCTCACCCAAACGAGTCTCATACGAGAAGAGGGTATCGCCCTGCTGCGGCTGAACACGGCGCGTCCATTTGGCAACGTCGTCGTGGTGGATGTGAGTGGACTGGCGTAGATCAACACGGCCATTCGTCAGCGAGGCGATATTGAGATACCAAGGCCCAGAATCCACCTTCCGAGGAGTGGCGTGTGGCCCGTCAAACACCTCCGCTACATCGCCCAAACGAATGAGATTGAAACCTGAGGGGGTCTCCATCACTCCACCGCCAATGCATCGAGCGCCGCGTCCACCTTCGCCTGCAGCTCGGCTCGGGCGGCGAATCCTTCGCGGATCTGCTCGGTGAGGGCGGCGATCTTCTCCTCGACGGGGATGCCGTCGTCCTCGACTTCCTCGGCGCCGACGTAGCGGCCCGGGCTGAGGGCGAATCCGGCCTCCGCCACGTCGTCCAGTGAGACAGCGGCGCAGAATCCGGGGACGTCCTCGTACGGCTGGAGGTTCGGGTCACCGCGCCACGCGTTGTACGTGTCAGCGATCTTCGCCACATCTTCGGGTGAGAGGTTGCGCTGCGTCCGGGTTTCCATATAGCCCACGTTGCGGGCGTCGATGAAAAGCACTTCGCCTTGACGGTCACGCTGCGGGTCTTCGCTCTTCACCTTCTTCGCAGTCTTGTCTTTCGTAAGGAACCAGACGGAGACGGGAATCTGCACTGAGTAGAACAACTGTGATGGCAGTGCGACGATGCACTCCACCACATCGTCCTCGACCATGCGCTGACGAATGTCTCCTTGGCCTGACGTGTTGACGGTAAGTGACCCATTCGCGAGAACCACCGCCATGGTTCCCGTGGGGGAGAGGTGGTGGAGCATGTGCTGAATCCACGCGTAGTTCGCGTTGCCTTTTGGTGGGACGCCGTAGACCCAGCGCTTGTCGTCAGTTAGTCGTTCGCCACCCCACTGGGAGATGTTGAAGGGCGGGTTAGAGAGGATGAAATCGGCCCTCAGATCCGGGTGCTTGTCGTCCGCGAAGGAGTCACCCCACACGGGCCCGAGGTTCGCCTCGATGCCTCGGATGGCGAGGTTCATCTGGGCGAGGCGCCACGTCGTCGGGTTCATCTCCTGCCCGTAGACCGCGAGGTCGTTGCGATGGCCAGAATGGGCTTCCACGAACTTCTCGGCCTGAATGAACATGCCACCCGAGCCGCAGCACGGGTCGTAGATGCGGCCACGGTAGGGGCGGATCATCTCCGTAAGGAGGGAGACGACGGAGCGCGGGGTATAGAACTCGCCGCCGCTCTTGCCTTCGTCCGCAGCGTAGCGGCCAAGCATATATTCGTAGACGCGCCCGAGCAGGTCCTCGTCCTTGCGCTCTTCGGCGGCCAGATCGCTGCGAGAGAAGGTGTCGATGAGCCCGCCAAGCACCGTGGGGGAGAGTTCACGACGGTTGTAGTTCTTCGGGAGGATGCCCTGAAGCGCCTCGTTTTCTTTCTCAATGGCATCCATCGCGTCATCAATGATGCGACCGATATCAGGCTGCTTGGCAGCCTTGCGAAGGTCGTCCCAACGGTGGCCTTCCGGCACCCAGAACACGCCCTCGGCAGTGTAGGAATCGCGATCCTCCAGCATCATGGCCCGCGCCTCATCGGAAGGCAGGTAAGTGTCGGAGTTCGGGTCGCTGTACTGCGCTTCGAGTAGCTCACGCCGCATCTCGAACTTGTCGGAGACGTACTTCAGAAACAGCAGGCCGAGGACGACGTGCTTGTACTCGGACGCATCCATGTTTGAACGTAGCCGGTTTGCGGCGTCCCAGAGTGATGCCTCCAGGCCGAGCGTGGACGAGTTGGTGCTTCGGGATGCCATGGATGATCTCGGCTTCTGTAGTCAGGACTGTTTTCACCGATGCTATTCGGTCGCTTGGGGAATTTTGTCTGGACTCGCCGTTAGGCCGACGTGCACGAAGATCTAGGGAGGATGACAGCCTCGCTGAGGGAGGGGACCTGGTTGGCGCGGCAGCGCTTCCCTCCCAGTTGCGAAATGACATAATGTTGCTTATCGGACAATCGGGCGCGCTTGAGAAGCCGGCCAAAGACGATAGACTCATTTATGTCAACCCGTGCGAGCGAAAATCATCTTCCGCTCAAGGCATAGTTACTGCTCAGCAACGAATAAGGAGCACAATGTCGCTGATCAACACTGAAATCAAAGACTTCACCGCGCAGGCGTACCGTGACGGCGAATTCGTCGAAGTCACCAAGGCCGACGTACTCGGCAAGTGGGCCATTTTCTTCTTCTACCCGGGCGACTTCACCTTCGTGTGCCCGACGGAGCTCGGCGACCTCGCTGACCACTACGAAGAGCTGCAGCAGATGGGCGTCGAGGTGTACTCGGTGTCCACCGACTCCCACTTCGTCCACAAGGCATGGACCTCCGCTTCCGAGGAAGTCGGCAAGGTCAAGTACTACATGCTGGGCGACTCCAACGGTGAGATCACCAACAACTTCGACAACATGCGTGAAGGCCTCGGACAGGCGGACCGCGCGACATTCCTCGTCGACCCGGAGGGCATCATCCAGTACATCGAGCAGACCGCCGAAGGCATCGGGCGCTCTGCCTCTGAGCTGCTCCGCAAGGTGAAGGCTGCGCAGTACGTCGCCGCTCACCCCGGCGAGGTCTGCCCCGCCAAGTGGGAGGAAGGCGAACAGACCCTCACTCCTGGCATTGATCTCGTAGGCAAGATCTGAGTGAATCTCACATGAAACCCCAACGGCGGGCGGGCTGATGGCTCGTCCGCCGTTGTCATATACCTCTCTCCCCCACAGTTCTCACTTCCACGCACAGGAGCTTTCATGGCCGAACGTCTTCTCGACGACAACCTCACCCAGCAGCTTGGCGCGCTCATGCCGCGCATCACCAACGATGTTGAGCTGATCTACTCCATGGACGATCGCGACGCGTCCGCCAACCTGGAACAACTCATGCAAGACATCGCTGCGCTGTCCGACAAGGTCACCGCACGCCGCGACGATGACGCCCACGAGCGGCAGCCGTCATTCACCATCGCCCGCACCGGCACGGACATCGCCGTCACGTTCGCAGGCCTGCCCATGGGGCACGAGTTCAGCTCGCTCGTGCTCGCATTGCTGCAGGTGGGCGGCAACCCCGTCAAGGAAGAGCAAGACCTCATCGACCAGGTGGTGGCACTCGACGGTGACTACGAGTTCGTCACCTACATGTCGCTCACCTGCCAGAACTGCCCCACCGTCGTGCAGGCGCTCAACACGATGGCGGTGCTGAACCCGCGCATCAAGCACACTGCCGTCGAGGGCTCCCTATTCCAGGACGAGGTGACCGATCGCAACATCCTCGCGGTGCCGACGGTGTACCTCAACGGCGAAGAATTCGGGCAGGGTCGCATGGACATCGCGGACTTCGTCGCCAAGCTCGACGATGGCGCCGCCGATCGCGCCGCGGAGAAGCTCAACGAGCAGGAACCCTACGACGTGCTGGTCGTCGGCCAGGGACCGGCGGGCGCTGCCGCCGCGATCTACACCGCACGTAAGAATCTGCGCACCGGCATCATCGGCGAGCGCTTTGGCGGGCAGACGCTCGACACGATGTCGATCGAGAACTTCATCTCCGTCACCCACACCGAGGGCCCGAAATTCGCAGCCGCACTCGAACAGCACGTCCGCGACTACCCCATCGACGTGTTCAAGAGCCAGTCGGCGACCGCGCTCGTCCCGGCCACGGATGCGGGTGGACTCCACACCGTCCAGTTCGGCGACTCGGCCAGCCTGAAAGCCCGCCAGGTGGTTATCGCCACGGGCGCTCGCTGGCGCCTGATGGGCGTTCCCGGCGAAGAGGAGTACCGCAACAAGGGCGTCACCTTCTGCCCGCACTGCGACGGTCCCCTGTTCAAGGGCAAGCCCATCGCCGTCATCGGCGGCGGCAACTCCGGTATCGAGGCTGCCATCGACCTCGCAGGAGTCGTCGGACACGTGACGGTGCTGGAGTTCATGGATCAATGCCGTGCCGACGATGTCCTCATGGACAAGCTGCGCTCGCTGCCGAACGTGGACGTCATCACGAATGCCGCCACCACCGAGGTTGTAGGCGACGGCAAGCAGGTCACCTCGCTGAAGTACACCGACCGCACCACGGACGAGGCCAAGGAGCTCAAGGTTTCCGGCGTGTTCGTACAGATCGGACTTCTGCCCAACACTGAGTGGCTGCAGGACTCCCCCGTCGAGCTGAGCGACCGCAAGGAGATCGTCATCGACGATCGTGGCAAGACCTCCGTCGACGGCGTGTTCGCCGCGGGCGACTGCACGACCGTGCCGTACAAGCAGATCGTCGTTGCGCAGGGCGCGGGTGCTATCGCTGGCCTATCCGCCTGGGAACATCAGGTCATGTGACCCGCGAGGTTTGACCCTTGCACATCGGGGGACGTCTGGGATTAACCCGGGCGTCCCCCGACGCTTGTTTGCGTCTACCCAAGCCGGCTCGTGATCGGTAGCATCAACACCAGTCAATGCTGAAGCCATGACGTTGAAGACGTGGGAGGTCAAGCCATGGTGATGGCAATCGGTGCGCTACTGTGCGGAGCCGGTGTGGGCATGGGACTCGCGAGCATGCTCTGGGGCGAGGCCACCGGCTGGTACGTCATGGCCGCGGTGGGGTTCGTGGCCGTTCTCCTGATGCTTATCGTGCAGCACCATGAACGCCGTCAGCTCACTGCGGTGAAGGCAGGACGAGGTGGCATCGCGCGTCGGGACAATATGGAGCTGACAGGCGAAACCGACAGCGACAACAGCCCCTACTATCGCTGTACCTACACCGTCGTCCTTGAGAACGGACGTGTCATGCAACACGTCCGAGAGTTCACCGAAGGCCGAAAGCGCCGCCCGGGTGACGTCGACGTCGTGGTGCAATGCCATGAGCGATCAGAGCACCTGGACTTCGTAGGAATCCTTCCCTCGACGAGCCGCGTCTCTGATCTTGCGATGCGCATGCCCCCACCCGGCACTGCGCAGCCCTGGCCCGGCACCTTCGCCGCATCGATCGATGATCCCTACGGGATGGCTGAGCCAGACCCCTGCACCCACGAGGAACTGCTGCGGGTCGTGCGCCCCAAACGGCCATGGATCGTCACCCGTCTTCTCGCGGTGCTGGCCTTCGTAATCGGCCTCGCCATTCCGCTCGTCGCGCTGCACGACGAGGTCGCAGAAGCGCTCTACGACCTAGCGCCAGGTATCGCTGTCGTGGTGTTCCCAGGCTTCGAGCCCTCAACCCCCGCTGTACCGCCGTCGCCCACCAACTCGACGCCAGACCCCGACACATCGGTCGAGCCCGCCCCTGGCGACCACGAGGCGCCACCGGAGCCCACGCCCGAGCCGTCGGAATCCCCGACGGAGCCGGCGGTCTTGCAGCCCTACGACGAGCAAGATCTCGCCACTATCCTGGCCGAGATCGAGACCATGGCAGGCACGTCGGAGATCACGGAGCTGACCATCTACAACACGCACGTGAAGGCGCAGATGCCGATCAGCAGCGGCTCGGACAAGTTCGACGACTACCAGTACCACCAGACAACTGGTTTCGAGCACGTAGGCGCTTCACCCATCCAGCCACGTCCCAAGGACCAAAAGCGCTTTGAACTGGCTGAGGTCAAGCCAGCCGTCGTGGCGGACGTGTTGCGGAAAGCGCCCAAAGATTCTGGTTACGATAAGGAGACGCCCTCCCACGTGATCGTCTCCCACCTCACCTGGGGCAGCGTGAAGAACCAGACGACGCTCCGCGTCTACGTCGGGGACGACTACGGCAATGCGATGCTGTACTACGACACCTCCGGCAAGCTGCTCAAAGTGCACAAGTAGTTGTGTAGTGCGCAACAAGCCGTCGAGCTCCCCTCTCCGGGGAGCGACCAAAGGGATGTCAGCTGACCTGATTGCTCATCTCTGCGGCCCAGGCGTCGACACGGCGAGCTGATTCGTCATCGCTGAGATCTTCGACGCGCGTCATCACCGACCATCGGATCCCGAACGGATCGCGGATGCTCCCGTATCGGTCGCCTGAGACGAAGCCCTCTACCGGCTCGCGCAGCACAGCGCCACGGGCGATTGCGGTCTCGACGACGCTGTCTACGTTGGGGACGTAGATGCTGAGGGAGAATTCCACGTCTTCAACCTCCGGGTCTAGTGCCAGCAGGTGATACGCCTCCTGCGCTGCCCCCAATTGCAGGCGCCCGCACCCGAAGTCGAGCTCGGCGTGGATGATCGTCCCATCCACCTCTGTGGAATTGACCACGCGTGCGCCAAACACGTCCCTGTAGAACGCCAACGCCGCCCGCGGATCCTTGAGTGCAACGAACGGCGTCAAGCTGGAGAAGCCCTTCGGGCGACCGTTGTCGGTGTATTCACCATGGGCAGGGGTACAAGATGTAGTCGTCATGACCTCCACGCTAGAGACTGCTGTCATGGGGGGTCTTGTATATTCCTGCCATGATCGCCCCAACAGATGTCAGCGGACGGGGCGCCCTGTTCCCAGCGGAACTGCCCCTCGATTTCGCCCGGATCCCACCCGGCCCCGCAGCCCAAGACTTGGTGGCCTGGTGGTGGACCAGCACGTGGAATTTCCCTCCGGGACAACAATCCTCGCAAGACGTCCTTGCGTTTCCCGCGAGCAACCTCGCTTTCGAAAAGGAGCAAGTTCGCTTTTGGGGCCCCACTACGCGACGCTCCACACGGGTGCTGATTGGGCAGGGCTGGGTGCTCGGCGCACTGCTGCGCCCGGCAGCAGTGCCCGCCTTCACCCACCAGCCGGCAGCCTGCCGCGACGACTCGATTCCTGTCGCCGCACCTGAACTCCACGAAACAGTTCGGGCATCAGACGGCAACCTCACTGATGTGGTCGGCACGATCGAGACGTGGCTTGCAGGCCATGTTGGCTCGCTGACTGACGAGGCCCACGAAGCCAACCGCTTGGCTGATCTTGTCATCGCAGACTCCACCATCGTGACGGTGCAAGACCTCGCGGACGCCCTGGGCGTGTCAACCAGGACCGTCAACCGCCTCACCACGAAATACGTGGGCCTGTCGCCGTACACCATGATCCGCCGTCGACGCCTTCAAGAAGCGACCGAATGGATCCGTAACAATCCAGACGAAGCGCTGGCCGACGTCGCGGTCCGCTACAGCTTCACTGATCAGGCGCACTTGAGTCGTGAAGCGCGCAGCATTCTTGGACTGACTCTCATGGATTACCGCTCGCGGACGATTAGGCCGTGACGATACCCACCACCGAGAAATACGACGGTGGCGAGGCCCGAACTGGACCTCGCCACCGTCGATGGTGTGACGATCAGAAGTTGATCATGTGCCCAGCGATACCCTCGGCGGCTTCCTTCATCGCCTCGGACAGCGTCGGGTGCGCGTGGATGTTGCGTCCGATCTCGTCGGCGGTGAGATCGTAGGCCTGCGCCAGCGTGAGCTCGGGCAGGAGCTCCGTGACGTCGGGGCCGATCATCGCTGCACCCAGGATTTCGTTGTAGGTGGCATCGGCGATGATCTTCACGAAGCCGGTGCCCTCCCCCAGGCCCCAGGCCTTGCCGTTCGCGGCGAAGGGGAACTTCGACACCTTGACGTCGTAGCCCTTCTCCTTGGCTTGCTCTTCCGAGTAACCGAACGATGCGATCTGCGGCTGGCAGTAGGTGGCGCGCGGAATCATGTCGTAGTTCACGGGGAACGTTTCGGCGCCCGAGATGGTCTCGGCTGCGACCACGCCCTGCGCCTCAGCGGTGTGCGCGAGCATGATCTTGCCCGTGCAGTCGCCGATGGCGTAGATGCCGGAGACGTTGGTGCGCATGTAGTCGTCGATGGCGATAGCGCCACGCTCGGTGAGCTCGACGCCAGTGTTCTCGAGGCCGTAGCCCTCGGTGCGCGGGGCGAAGCCGATGGCGGAGAGGAAGCGGTCGGCTTCGAGCACCTGCTGGTCTCCACCCTTGGCCGGGCTCACGGTGACGCGTACGCCCGAGCCGGTGTCTTCGATCTGCTCCACCTTCGTCGACGTCATGAGCTTGATGCCCAGCTTCTTGTACGCCTTCGCCAGCTCCGCCGAGATTTCCTTGTCTTCGGTGGGGACGATGCGGTCGAGGAACTCGACGATGGTGACGTCGCAGCCATACTGGCTGAGCACGTACGCGAATTCTGTGCCGATGGCGCCGGAGCCGCCGATGATGATGGAGGAGGGCACCTCGTCGGCGAGGATCTGCTCCTTGTAGGTGACGACGTTCTCCGACGTCTGCGTGCCGGGCAGCATCTTCGTCGTCGCGCCAGCGGCAATGATGCAGTTGTCGAAGGTGATTTCCTGCGTCTTGCCCTCGTCGTCGGTGACGGAGATCGTCTTAGCGTCGACGAACGTGCCCCAGCCGTGGATCTCTTGGATCTTGTTCTTCTTCATGAGGAAGTGGATGCCCTTGATCATCCGCTCCGAGACGCCACGGCTACGCTTGAACGCCTTGCCGTAGTCGAGCGTGACATCACCCTCGATACCGAAGGTGTCCTTTTCGTGGGTGAGGATGTGCGCCAACTCAGCGTTACGCAGAAGGGACTTCGTCGGGATGCAGCCGACGTTGAGGCAGACGCCGCCCCAGTATTCCTTCTCGATGATGGCAACCTTCTGACCCAGCTGGGCTGCGCGGATGGCGGCGACGTACCCACCGGGGCCGGCGCCGAGAACGACCGTTTCAAAATGTGAGCTCATGACAGCAACTCTAGTCGCGAAGCGAAGTGTGCGACACCTCCCCCGACTCCTTGGTTTATCTCATTTGTGAGATAACATCGGGAAAATGAGCAGTGCAACGAGTGAATCTATTGGCCGTCTCATCCACGACGCCCGCGTTTCGCGCGGTTGGTCCCAGCAACGTCTGGCGGACGAAGTGGGCACCGCCCAGAGTGCCGTTCACCGCATCGAGACTGGCCAGCAAAACCTGTCGCTCAGCATGATCGACCGCCTGGCCGAAGCACTCGACATGCCGCTCATCCAGTCCGCCACCCGCGGTGCCATGAACTTCCGCATCCAAGGCAACACCAAACTCTCTGGCGAGATCGAGGTGCGCTCGTCGAAAAATGCTGCCGTGGCATTGCTGTGCGCTTCGCTTCTCAACCGCGGTACCACCACGCTGCGCGGCATCGCCCGCATTGAAGAGGTCGACCGCATCAGCGAGGTACTCGCCTCCATCGGCGTTGATCTCACCTGGACTGGCGACGGCAACGACCTTGTTATTCGCCGCCCCGAACGTCTCACGCCCGAGACCATCGACCAGCGTGCAGCCAAGCGCACCCGCTCCATCCTGATGTTCCTCGGCCCTCTCATGCACGAGTTCGACTCTTTCGATCTTCCCTACGCAGGCGGCTGCGACCTCGGCGCGCGCACCGTGCACCCCCACATGTCTGGGCTCAGCAAGCTGGGGCTCTCTGTGGTCGCCACTGACGGCCAGTACCACGCCACGGTCAACAAGGACGGCGCTGACAAGCACTTCGTCACCCTCATTGAGCGCGGCGACACCGTCACCGAGAACATCATCATGGCGGCGGCGGGAACCCCCGGTACCACCACCATCCGGAACGCGTCGGGCAACTACATGGTGCAAGATCTCTGCTTCTACCTGCAGTTGCTGGGCGTCAAGATTGAGGGCATCGGAACCACTTCCCTGCGCATCACCGGCGTCGAGGACATCAACGTCGACGTGGAGTACGACATCTCGGAAGACCCCATCGAAGCAATGAGCTTGCTCACCGCAGGCATTGTCACCCAGTCGGAGATGACGGTGCGCCGTTGCCCGGTGCAGTTTCTCGACGTCGAACTTGCTGTGCTCGACGAGATGGGTCAGCAGCTGGAGCTGTCGCAGGAATACCTGAGCCGTAACGGCAAGACCCGCCTCGTCGACATCACCCTGTTCCCATCTGAGCTCAAGGCTCCGATGGACAAAATCCATCCGATGCCGTTCCCTGGCCTCAACATCGACAACCTCCCCTTCTTCGCGGTCATCTGCGCCACGGCAACTGGGCAGTCGATGATCTACGACTGGGTGTACGACAACCGTGCCGTGCACTTGCAGAAGCTCGCTGACTTGGGAGCCAACGTTCAGGCCATGGACGCCCATCGTCTGCTCATCATCGGCCCGACGAAGTGGCGCGGACGCACGGTGCAGACTCCTCCAGCCTTGCGCCCTGCGGTCTGTCTGCTGCTCGCGGCGCTGGCCGCGAAGGGCACGACGCATCTGCTCGACGTGTACGTCATCAATCGTGGCTACGAGGACCTTCCGCAACGGCTCAACAAGCTCGGCGCCGATATCAGCACATTCTGGGGCGACGTCGAAGACTGATTCTCCTCCCCTGCGCGCAGCGCAAGCCTGCTGAAGCCAGCACTGCGCCATTCGTGACCACGAGGCATAATGGCAGGTATGGCTGTCACATCGAGCGAATACTTGAGCCCTCGGTTCATCCCGTTCGCGCATCGTGGCGGTTCGTTTCTGCCCGCCAATCTGGGCATCGAGAACACACTCAGAGCGTTCCATAACGCGGCGGCACTGGGATACCGGTACATGGAAACCGACATCCATGTCTCCGCGGATGGACACCTCGTCGCCTTCCACGACGATCACCTGGCGCGCGTGACGGATTTCCACGGCAAACCAAGCGACCTTACGCTCAAAGAACTCAAGCAGCTCCGGGTGGGAGGCCGAGAAGAGATTCCCACGCTCGATGAACTTCTCGACGAGTTTCCCCAAACGAAGTTCAACATCGACATCAAGCACAAACGCGCGACGATCGCGCTGTCGAAAGCGATCACACGCCACAACGCTCACGCCCGGGTATGCGTCGCATCATTTTCCCAGGCGCGTCTACATCTGTTTCGCAAACTCCAACCAACCGTCACCACTGCGGCATCGCCTGGCGCCGTCGCAGGCCTGCTCGCGGGCGTCGTGCGTACGCGAGGCGACGTCTATCAGGTGCCCATGCGCAAACGCATCGGCCCACTGGTGCGCGACATCGTCACGCCGAGAACCATCGACCTCGTGCACAAGGCGGGCAAAAAGATCCACGTGTGGACCATCGACGACGACACCACCATGCACCGCCTGATCTCCTGGGGAGTCGACGGAATCATGACGGATCGTCCCGAATTGCTGAAAACGGTCCTACGCATGCGCGGCATGTGGTCTACTCGATAGCAAGAGCTACCTACCGTCGGGAACCAAATGGCGCGGTAGCTCGTTACAACATGGTGAGGAGGTTCCATGGCAGATCATGCACTCCGAGGCGTTGGCCTCGGCTCAAAGACCTTTGAAGACGAACAAGGCATCGAGTTCGCAGAGCGTCAATCGCTCGGGTTTGACTGCCCTAACGGGCATCACTTCGAGGTGACGTTCTCCGTCGAGGCTGACCTTCCCACCGAATGGGAATGCAAGAAGTGCGGCCAGCCGGCTGTGCGCTCCGACGGGGTTGTCGGGGAAGAGAAGGAAGAAAAACCCGTGCGCACACACTGGGACATGCTTCGCGAACGCCGTTCCATGCCCGAGCTGGAAGATATTTTCAAGGAACAGCTCACCAAGAAGCGCGAAGGCGACAGCTACTGATTCGGCTCGTTCTCGTCGTCAATCACGGTCCCCTCAATCACGAGGGGGCCGTTGTCATTTTCTTGTGACGTTTCGGGAGCGTCATCGACAACCTCGCCCGGAATAACTCCGTTCTCAGCCGCTTGTCGCTCAGCCTTGCGACGCATGGCCCAGCGGTGCATACGATCGAAACTCGCCTTCAGCAGTGGCCTCGTGAACGGCAGCACGAACAACAAACCGACCAAGTCGGAAATGAAGCCGGGGATGATGAGCAACACCGACCCGAATATGACGTGGCTCGTGTCGCTGTCATCATCTGGGAGCGGCTCGTCGGCGAGTGCTCGTTGCTTGAAACGGTGCAGTGACCGCCTACCCGTGCGCATGAGCAGTACGACGCCAGCCAGCGACGTGCCGACGAGTAGGAACAGCGTCCACCACCCGATTGTGCGAGAGAGCCAAATGAGCACCGCGATTTCAGCGACGGCCCAGAGCACGAAAGGAGCGGCCAGAATCGCGAACACGAGCCAGGGCGACGGTGGACGCTGAGCGCGTTCAGTCACGACGGAACAGCCCCTTCACCTGATTGATGCGGTGGTCGATACCCCACAGCGTGGTGCGGATGAGGGCCTCGATCACGATGTTGCGGCTCATCTTGGAATCACCCAGCTCGCGTTCCACGAATGTGATCGGCACTTCCACCACCTTGAAGCCATGTTGCAGCGCGCGCCACACCATGTCGATCTGGAAGCAATACCCGGCCGAGGCAACCTCGTCGAGGTTGAGCCCTCTGAGAGTGCTGGCGCGAAAGGCGTTGAACCCGCCGGTGGCGTCTTTCACAGGAATGCCGAGCCACAACCGCGTCCACAACGAGCCGCCCTTGCTGATGAACTCCCTCGTCTTGGACCAATTCACCACGGATCCACCGGGAACCCAGCGCGAGCCCTTCACCATGTCGGCGCCATCAGCAATGGCGTCGAGCAGCCTCGGGAGTTCCTCAGGTTGGTGGGAGCCGTCGGCATCATGCTGTACAAGCACGTCGTAGCCCTCGTCGAGGCCCCAGTGAAAGCTCGCGAGGTACGCGGCGCCGAGGCCTTGCTTGCCTTGCCGGTGCATCACGTGGACGTGGTCATCGTTCGCAGCGAGGCGATCGGCGATGTTGCCGGTGCCGTCGGGAGAGTTGTCATCTGCGATCAGCACATGTGCGTCGGGGACAGCGCTACGCAACCGTGTGGTGACGGACTCGATATTCTGCGATTCGTTGTAGGTGGGGATGATGACTAGAATCCGACCCACCGTGTTGTCGTCACGCATCAAGCACCTCTTTCGACGTCGTGCCGGCCAGCCTACCCCGGGCTCGGAAACGCTGAACCAAGAGGAAGGCAAGTGCTCCCACCGTCGCGACGAGGGCGATCCTCGACAGGAGAGGCCCGACGGTGACCGCCGGCGTGAGCCGATAGCGAAGCGGCACTGTCACCAGACGCTCAGCGCCTTCGAACTCCGCCGTTGGTTCAATGAACGTTCCTCGCGCCGTGACGTGTCCAGAGATGGAGTTCAGGGTGCCGACGACGACCTCGCGGCCCAGTTCTTTCGCACGGATGCGGTTCATGACTTGCTGCTGCGGAATTTGGAACGTGTTGGCGTAGGTGTTCTCGTTCGATTGCGAAACGATGACGTTCCCGCCGGCTCGCACGGTGTCGTAGACGGTGTCGTCGTAGGCCAGCTCGAAGCACACGATGGTGCCTACCTTGAGCGACGGGTACCGAGCAACCGGAGCGTCGAGCACGCCAGGCTCGGTGCCGGGAACTGACTGCCGGCCCGTCATCTCCAACATCGGAATGAGCGGCAGCAGCACGTCACGGAATGGGATCCACTCGCCGAACGGCACGAGGTTGCGCTTGTGGTAGATGGCCGTCGGGCCAGACGCTGGCCCCCACCACAGGGCTGAGGTTTGGCGTGCATCTGGAGGGTTGTCGGGCAGCGTCACAGCCCCGACGAGCACCGGAGCCCCAGCGAGCTTTGCCGCCGCGTCGACGCGGCGCCTGGACTCGTCGTCGCGCAACGGATCAATGTCGACGGCAGACTCCGGCCACAGCACGAAGTCGACATCGGTATCGGAAGTTCGCGCAATCGCCATGGCCATCACCGTGGAGCTCAGCGCGTTGTTCGTCACAGCCCTGGCGTAGTACGGGCCGCCGTACTCGTGGCGGTTCACGTTCGGTTGCACGACGGCCACCGTCACGTGCTGTTCTGGCTGGCTCGGCGGAAGGAACAGCAAACAGCCGCTCACGACGATAGCGAGCAGTATGACAGGAGCGGTGCGCCACCAGCGACGCACCAACAGCAGCTGGGAGAGCCACACCATGATGAGCGTCACACCAGCCATGCCCACGTAGGGCAACAACCCGCTCAGCGGGGAATCTGCGAGCGTGAACGCCAAGCGTGTCCAGGCGAAACCACCGAATGGCCAGTTCCCAGAGACATATTCCACCGAGACCCACGCCGTCGCCACCCACGCTGGCCACAGCGGAAGCCGAATCAGCGAGGAGATGAGCAGGCCAGTGAGCCCCATCCACAGCGATGCGTAGGCAATCAAACCGATGGCGATGGGTACGCCCAACACCGCAATCCAGGAAATGGTGAGGGTGTTCATGGCGATGCCCGCTATGTACCCGTAGCCGAACGCGGCGCGCTTGCGCATGCCCGCGACGAGCCACGTCAGGAGGGCAAGGCCGATCATCGTTGCCGGCCACACCCCAAGCGGCGCCTGCCCGGCGCCGATGAGCAGCCCGGCAGCCACTGCCAGCAACGCGGTGGCCCAGGTGGGAAGCTCTCGACGCTCGATCACGCACGCAGCCTACCCGCAACATGCCATGCTAGGCACGTGACCGCACTCATGGCTTGCGATACGTCGTATCTCTTCTACCGCGCTTTCTTCGGGCTACCTGCAACGTTGACATCGCCGGACGGACATCCAGTGAACGCCGTGCGCGGCACCTGCGACTTCCTCACCCGTCTCATCGAACGCTACTCCCCCGACCAACTGGTGTGCGCTTGGGACGACGACTGGCGGCCCAACTGGCGGGTCGATCTCGTCGCGAGCTACAAGGCTCACCGGGTAGCCGACGACGGTGGGGAGCTCGTCGACGAGAATCTCGCCCGGCAAATCCCGTGGATCCGGGCAGTGCTCGAAGCCGCGGGGGTGCCCGTCGTCGGAGCCAGCGGATACGAAGCCGACGACGTCCTCGCCTCGCTCGCGGCACAGCATGAGGAAACGACACTCGTCGTCACCGGCGACCGCGACCTCTTCCAGCTCGTCGATGAGGAGACGTCGGTGGTGTACGTCGGCTCGTCGGTGGCGAAGAGCGAACTCATCACTCCCGACGAGGTACTGGCCCGTCACAACGTGCCGGCGGCGCGCTACGTCGATTATGCGGTGTTGCGCGGTGACCCCTCCGACGGGCTCCCCGGCGTGAAGGGCATCGGCGACAAGACCGCGGCCGCGCTGGTGCAGCAGTATCCGACACTGGAGGCCATGGTTGAGGCGGCGGGAGACCCGTCGACGACGATGCGCCCGGCGGTGCGTCGGGGCTTGCAAGAATCCGCTGACTACGTGCTGCGGGCGCGCGAGGTGACCACCACCGTCGCCACACTCCCCCTCGCGGTGCCGATGTCCCCCGGCCCGGATCGCGACGCGGTCGCCGACTTCACGGAGCGGTTGGGGCTCGGGCAATCAGTAGCGCGGCTTGTGGATGCGCTCGTCGCGACGCAGTAGGTACAGGCCGGCGCTGCCCAGCCAGTTGCCGAACAGATTGCCGAAGCGGTGC